>CAZFHX010000004.1:81126-114288 GCA_964519265.1 uncultured Deferribacterales bacterium | reverse complement strand
GGAATATACATACTTCCTCTCACTTTGTCAAGTAGTTTTTTTATAGAAAATTTTAAAAAAATTTTTAAGCATTATTTATCAGTCAATTATACTTCTAATCTCTTATTGATCATCAAATGATCTACCAACACAAGGGCAGTCATAGACTCTGCTATAGGCACAACACGAGGTGCCACACAAGGATCGTGCCTACCTTCGGTAACAATCTTTTTGGGATTACCCATCAAATCTATCGTATTTTTCTCTATCAGAATAGATGATGGTGGCTTCACTGCAAATCTAAAAACGATATCTTGACCCGAACTTATGCCACCCAGTGTACCACCTGCATTATTAGATAAAAACCCGTATGGGGTAATCTCATCGTTATTCTCACTTCCAAAAGACTCCACAACAGAAAATCCAGCACCAAACTCAATACCTTTTACTGCTGGTATCGACATTATCGCCTTTGCAATATCAGCATTTAATCTATCAAATACAGGTTCCCCTAAACCAACCGGCACACCAGATACGATCACCTCGACAAGAGCACCTACTGAATCACCTTTTTGTTTTACATTTAAAATAAGATCATATGCAGCCTTGTATTTTTCTGGATCAGCCATCCTAACAGGATTTTTCTCAATAAAATCTCTTACAACCTTCTCCCCTTTTACATTGCCAACCTGTTTTACATATCCATATATCTCAATATTATATTTTGAAAGAATCTTTTTTGCCAATGCACCAGCACATACCCTACCTATAGTTTCCCTTGAAGAGGATCTACCACCACCCCTATAATCTCTTATACCATATTTCATCTGATATGTGTAATCTGCATGACCAGGTCTAAACAGATTCTTTACGGCATCGTAATCCTTAGACTTCTGATTCTTGTTGTACACCACCATACAGATAGGTGTACCTGTTGTCATACCCTCAAAAACACCACTTAATATCTCCACCTCATCGTCCTCATTTCTCGGAGTGGTAAGCTCACTTTGTCCTGGTTTTCTTCTATCAAGTTCTCTTTGTATGTCAGCTTCGCTTAAAGGTATCTTTGAAGGGCAACCATCGATCACAACCCCAACTGCCTTCCCATGACTTTCACCGAATGTCGTTATTCTGAATATTTTTCCAAAACTATTCCCAGCCATTAGAAATCCAAAACCTCTCCACCTTTTATTTTTTTGAAACTCCCTGAATTTACATCGAGCAAAATACACGGTTCGATCAAACCTTTGTCATCATAACCCCTTGATTCCCAGAAACCAACGATATATTCATCTAAAAAGTAGATCCTCTTAAGCCATTTACAGCTCTTATACCCCCACAGGTTTGGTATGACCATCCTCACTGGACCACCGTAGGCAAACTCAAGGGGCTCACCCTCCACCTCATTACATATAATGATCCTCTCATTAAACAGATCCTCTTTTTCCACAACTGTTACATACTTCCCATAACTTTCAAAATATACATAACTATATTTGACATCACCTATCCACTCCATAAAATCAGTCCATAAAATGCCACCCCATTTCGCCCTTACACTAAATCTACTCACAGATGTAAGTCTACTATCAACCACCTTGTGCTGAAACATCGAAAAGAAGTCTTTGTAAAGATATTTCCCCTTTTTATCAGTATTACCACCTATTTCTATATAATACTGATCTACAGTCGGTATATCTTTTTCAGTTAACCCCTCTGCATTAAAAATTGGACATTTTATACTTTTAAGATAACCCATCATTCACCTAAAAATACTTTATTACTGTAGCCTTTTCTATGGTGATCAAACCATGCTCAATGACACCATCTATTGCAGTCAACAATTTATCGATCTGCTCTTCAGAGTCAACAATCTCTACCACTATCGGCAGATCCTCAGAAAGGGTCAGAACGGATGCACTATGAATAACAGAACTTGCACCAAAACCGTAGATACCCCTAAAAACCGTCGCACCTGATACCCCCAAACTCCTCGCTTTTTTCACAATATACTTATAAAGCAGTTCACCATCAAATTTATCACTTTCACCAATAAAAATTCTAACAAGTTTCTGTTCACCAACCAATTTATTTACCATTTATCACCTCAAAGCCTCGCCAGATATATACCAAAAAACGCCGCAACTATGCTTAGCACCACATTGAATATCCAATAAAAGAAAGCGCTCACATAAACACCTTCTGATATCAGATTGATAAATTCCACCGAAAATGTAGAAAAAGTGGTATAGGCACCCAAAAAACCGACACCTAAAAAGAGTCTGAAATTCTCGCTAACTGCAAGTCTTTCCACTGATAAAACATAAAGAAAACCTAAGATAAAAGAACCTGTCACATTTACAATCACCGTTCCCAGCGGAAGTTTATCACCCAAAAAAATGTTGGAATACTTCGAAACATAATACCTTGAAATAGCACCTAAAAATCCACCAACACCGATAAACAATATTTTCATTTACAAAACACCTCTTTTGAAATATATTTCATCTATGGACCATTTGCAAGCAATAATTTTAATATCGATTATAACTTTTCTCCTAAATCTACCCTTTGGATACTGGAGAAAAAAATTCGATAGATTTTCCATAGGTTGGTTTCTTTGTATTCACGCACCTATTCCAATCGTAGCCGCTTCGAGAATATACTCTCATTTAAGCATAAAAGTTATCCCAATATTCCTACTCTTCGCAATTTTTGGACAAATGATCGGATACAGACTAAACAGATCATCCAACAAAAGGTAATTGTCACAAAAAAAGATCCAAATTATACCTCTATGTTCTATTTTTAAGACTTAAAAATCGTTTTTTACTAACCAATTACAACGATAAGATATTTTCAACAAAGTAGCAGTCAAATTTAAAAAAAATGTTTGACATGAATCATAAAATTGATTATACAATTTTTTGGTAATACCAATCTACCTTTTAGAGGTGAAAAATGCTCAAAAAAATTGTCATCAATAAATTCCAAGAAATAATCAAAGAGAATGGTACAATTTTCACAGAAGAGGATCAATTGGCTTGCTATAGTTATGATGCCTATGCAGAAACACCCTGCATGCCCGACATAGTAGTAAAGCCATCCACATACGAACAGATAGAAAAGATAATAAGAATATGCAACGAAGAAAATATACCTCTCATAACCCGCGGTGCCGGAACAAACTTAAGCGGTGGTACAATACCTAAAGATGGCGGATGTGTTCTTCTCACAACAGGGTTTAACAAAATACTCGAAATAAATGAAAACGATCTGTATGCAGTTGTCCAATCTGGCGTTATAACGGCAGCTTTAGCAAAGGCTGTGGAACAGAAAGGGCTTTTTTACCCCCCTGATCCAGGAAGCATGAATATATCCACCATAGGTGGTAATGTGGCTGAAAATGCTGGTGGACTTAGAGGATTAAAATATGGGGTAACAAAAGATTATGTAATGGGAGTAAATTTCTTTGACCCTGAGGGGAATTTCGTCAAGAGTGGTGGCAAAACTGTTAAGTTAGTTACAGGTTTTAATCTACAAGGATTGATGATCTCCTCAGAAGGGTTATTAGGAGTCATGACAGATATAACCCTCAAACTTATCCCAAAACCGAAATCGTCAAAATCCATGATCGTCTTTTTCGATGATGTCATAAAGGCCTGCGAGATGGTTTCAATGATAATAGCATCAAAAATTGTCCCCGCTACGCTGGAATTCCTCGATAACTTTACCATAAAAACAGTGGAAGAGGCCACAAAAATAGGTTTACCAACCGATGCTGGTGCTTTGCTACTCATAGAGGTAGATGGATATGAAGGTCAGGTTGAAGAGGAGTTTGCAAAAATTTTAGATATTGCTCAAAAAATGGGAGGAACACTTAAAGTAGCAAACAGCTTAGAAGAGAAAAATAAAATCTGGGAAGCAAGAAGAAAAGCCTTGAGCAGCTTGGCACGATTAAAACCAACATTGATACTTGAAGACGCCACAGTTCCAAGAAGCAAAATCCCTGAAATGATGAGAAGGATCCAAAATATAACTCAGAAATACAACCTCACCATAGGCACATTTGGCCATGCTGGCGATGGTAACCTCCATCCAACTATTCTTACAGACCGCAGAAACAAGGAAGAGATGGAAAGGGTAGAAAAAGCGATAGATGAAATCTTTGATGCAGCCCTGCAGTTGGATGGCACCCTTAGTGGTGAACACGGTATTGGTAGCGCTAAAGCAAAATATCTGGAAAAAGAGGTAGGTAGAGGCACCATTATCTATATGAAAAAATTGAAAAACGGTATCGATCCAAAAAATATACTAAATCCTCACAAAATGGGGTTATAAATGGAAGATATAATCAAAGAATTAAAAGAATTGGAAGATCTCACAATACAATGTATGAAATGTGGCACCTGCCAAGCCCACTGCCCATTGTACCAAAAGGATCTTGAAGAATCTACAGTTGCCCGCGGAAAAATAGCCCTTGTAGAAGCAGTGTTTGAAGAGAGGATCGAAAAAGCATCATCCATATTAAAGCATCTCGATTATTGTCTCTTGTGTGGCAGATGTAGGATAAACTGCCCCAGCGGAGTTAAAACAGATGAAATATTTATCAAAGCAAAGGCTGTTTTGAGAAAAATCGAGAAACTACCGATCTGGGGGAAACTTGTTTTAAAAATTGTTATGGAGAAACCTGAATTATTAGCAAAATTATCTCCTATTATGCATATTGGACAAAAGTTTGGATCCAAGAAAGTAAAAGAAAATATTTTAAAACCCATTGTTGGTTCTTTCAGCGAAAGAAATGTGTACCCCATTGCAAGCAAAACATTCTGCAGAGAATTTGGGGGTTTCCATCAAGCAGAAAATGAGAAAATAAAGGCGATATTTTACGCTGGATGTGCTGTTAACATGATTTTTACAAAATGGGGTAAGGCGATAATAGAAATTTTAAACCATTTTGGGGTATCGGTATTCGTTCCTGAAGTAAATAGATGCTGCGGCATACCAGCTGCAACCCTTGGTGAACTGGATATTTACAAAAATATGGTTCTGGAAAATTACAAAATCTTCTCAAAAGTTGATGCAGAATACATTATTACAGCATGTCCAACTTGCCAATACGGATTGCACGAAATGGGTGAAAAAATCACAAACGAAAAGTTGGATAAAAAATATATCGATATAATGATATTTTTAGAAGAGATTTTGAAAATAGAATTAACAAAAATAACAGAAGAAAAGATGACTCTTCATTTACCATGTCATTACGATCAGTCAAAAGAATCTAAATTAAACATCGTTCTAAAAAAACTTGGCACAAATTTTGCTCCAATGGAAAACAGAAATTGCTGCGGTTTTGGCGGCACTTTCAATTTAAAAAATTATAAAAATTCCAAACAGATAGGAAAAACTAAAGTACAGGAGGTGATGGAAAAAGGATACAAAAAGGTATTGAGTCCATGCCCTGGCTGTGTAATGCAGCTTACCGACTCCATCTATGGAGCAGAACTTTTGGATGTGGAGATCACACATCCCATTGAATTGACTTACAGATCGATATTTAAAAAGGAGATTTGAATTACCAATAAAAAATGGAGGATGTTATGAAAAAAGTTTTGTTAACTTTAGTCGTTTCCCTTTTTATGTTTTCAACAGCTATGGCTTCAAAAGTTGAGTGGAAGATGGTAACAACATGGTCAAACAGTATTACTTTCCAAAGAGCAGCTGAGCATTTTGCGGAGGTTGTAAAAGAACTCAGTAATGGAGAATTTATTATCAAGGTTTATCCCGATGGTGCTATTGTTCCTGCGTTCCAGGTTTTCGATGCTGTAAGGAATAATGTAGCACAGATGGGTCACGACTGGCCAGGTTATTGGAAAGGTAAAGATGAGGCCTTTGTTGCATTTGCATCTGTTCCTTTTGGAATGAACTCACTTGAATATACCATCTGGTTGGAGCATGAAGGGATGAAGCTTGCTGAGGAACTATACGGTAAATTTGGCTTAGTTCCACTCATGGGTGGTAACCCTGGACAAGAGATGGGGTTTTTCACAAAAAAGTTTGCTGATGATATGGGTGATCTTAAGGGTATGAAGGTAAGAACTGTTGGCTGGACAGCAGACATCCTTAAAAAGTTGGGTATAAATGTTTCTCCATTGCCCGGCGGTGAAATATACTTGGCTCTCGATAGAGGAGTAATAGATTCTGCAGAATTCAGTACACCTTATGCAACATATCCTCTCGGTTTCCAAGAAATTGCTAAAAATGTTATGGTTCCAGGATGGCATCAGGTTTCCTGCCAAAACATGTTTATGGTAAACAAGAAGGCCTGGGATTCTTTAACCCCACAACAGAAAGCAATTTTAAGAATAGCTGCAAGAGAAACACAGCTTTGGGAAATCGCAAACAGTGAATATCAAAACGCAGTACATGTAGAAAAATATATGAAGAATGGCGTAAAATTCAATAGAATTAATGATAAAACATTAAAAGAATTAAGACAAACAACAAAGCAATACCTCGATGAACTCAAGGCTAAACATCCAACAGTCAAGAAAGTTCTTGATTCTCAGGAAAACTTTATAAAACTCTATTCTGTATGGAAAAACTTAAAGAAAGGTGTATCTGCTTATCCATACGATGAATACATGAAAGGGAACATGACAGAATAAGTCTTTGAGGGAGCTTCGGCTCCCTTTTACCTAACCAGAAGGGAGAAAAAGATGAAAGGTATTATAAATACAATAGAATCTTTTCAAGAAATCATAGGGAAGATTGTAGGTCTTATTAATTATGCTCTCATTTTTGTTGTGTTGTATGAGGTAACAAGCAGAAAGATCTTCGGAAATCCCACGGTGTGGGGATTTGATCTCAGTTATATGCTTTACGGCACTATGTTTATGCTTGGATTCGGTTATACTCTTAAACATGGATCTCATGTTAGAATAGATATAATCTATGCATACTTAAAGCCTAAAAATAAAGCAATTCTTGATTTGATAGGTTTTACAATTTTCTTTTTACCATTTATGCTCGTTTGTTTAAAAGTATCCTTCGATTTCGGTATGCAATCTTTAGAAATGAGAGAGCAAAGTATGTCTGTTTGGCAGATTCCTATATACCCATTTAAGATAATGATGTTTTTAGGTTTTTTACTTCTGTTTATTCAAGGTATCATAGAAATTACAAAATCTATTTTATTACTGAAGGAGGGTAAATAGTATGTCTCCAGATCTTATAGCAATATTGATGTTTGTTGTCTTACTGTTTGCTGTTTTCTTAGGACATCCCCTCGCCACAACCTTGGGTGGTTTAGGATTGCTGTTTGGTTATCTCGGCTACGGAGGAGATATTAGCGGAATAAACTTTATCATCGCCAGCAAAACTTATGGATTGATGGAAAACTATGTACTTGTTGCGATACCTCTATTCATTATGATGGCTCAATTCCTTGATAAATCAGGTGTTGCTGATGAGTTGTTCGAAGCGATGTACATCGTTTTTGGTCCTATCAGAGGTGGTTTGGCTCTTGCTACAACTGTCGTTGCTACACTCTTTGCTGCAACCACTGGAATAGTTGGTGCATCTGTTGTTTCAATGGGGCTACTTGCTGCACCATCCATGATAAAGAAAGGTTATGACAAGAAACTCGTAGCAGGAACAGTAATCTCTGGCGGAACGCTCGGGATATTGATACCACCATCTATAATGCTCGTAGTAATGGGCGGTCTTGTGGGTATCTCTGTGGGTAAATTATTCTTAGCCGCATTTCTTCCAGGATTTCTCCTTTCTGGTCTGTATCTGATTTTCATCTTCGTCTATGCCTTGATCAAACCTGAGGTAGGTCCACCTTTGCCAAAAGAGGAGAGAACCCATAGCTTATCACAAAAAATCACTCTGACCCTCAAATCGATGCTGCCTACACTATTTTTAATATTTGCAGTGCTTGGTACCATTGCTTTTGGTGTTGCTACCCCTACAGAAGCAGCAGGACTCGGTTGTCTCGGTGCAATGATCCTCGCAATAGCAAATAAAAGGTTTAATTTGAAACTGATAATCGATGCTGGTACCGCTACCCTAAAAATCACCTGCATGGTTATGCTCATTTTCGTTGGTGCAAACCTTTACACCTCAGTCTTTATGGGGCTGGGTGGAGGAGAAACATTCACGAAATTACTATTCCTCATTAGCGACAATAAATGGGTTATTTTAGCGATAATGATGTTTATCTTATTCATCCTTGGCATGTTTGTGGATTGGCTTGGAATTCTTTTACTTGCAATGCCTATCTTTATGCCCATCATCGAAAAATTAGGTTTTGATCCACTTTGGTTTACGATGCTTGTGGCAGTAAATCTTCAAATGTCATTTTTAACACCACCATTTGGTTATTCATTATTCTATTACAGAGGAATCGCTCCAGCAGGAACAGACTTAAAAGATATCTACAAAGGAATAGTACCTTTTGTTATACTTCAGATGATAGGATTAATATTGTGTATCATTTTTCCTTCAATAATTACATTTTTACCAAACGCAATTATGAAATAGTGGCAGGGGGTTTCCCCTGCTTTATTTATTGACTTTTTTAGAATAATATCTAAAAATCACACCATGAATCAAGATAAACTCACCTTTGCAGAACTACAAATCGTTCTCGATAACCTCTACAACGGCGTATATTTAGCCGATGGAAATGGTACCACTTTATATGTGAATAAAACTTTTGAGGAGATGGCTGGTATTCCTCTCAAGGATATTAAAGGTAAGAGTTTATACGATCTGGTTTATAAATATAAATATTTTACAGGTTCTGCAACACTTATAGTTTTACAAACCAAAAAAGAAGCCACAGCAACATACAGGACTATCACAAACAAAAATTTTTTGGTAAAAGGGAAACCTATTTTCGATGAAAATGGCAATATTATTTATGTGGTAAACACTATTTGGGACCTAACAAATATCATATACAACAACATCATAGACCTTGACACCGTAAGAAATTTTAAGTTGGACCAACACAACCTGATCTCATCCAACAAAAAAATGAACGAAATAATAGATATAGCGATAAAAATAGCCCCCACAGATTGCACAATCCTAATTACAGGGGAAACAGGGGTAGGAAAATCCCTCGTAGCTGAGGTAATTCACAACTTGAGCAATAGAAAAACCGCCCCATTCATAAAGATAAACTGCGGAGCGATCCCTGAATCTCTCATTGAATCAGAACTTTTTGGTTATGAACCTGGTGCCTTTACCGGAGCAAATACAAAAGGTAAAAAAGGGTTGATAGAGCTTGCAAACGGTGGAACACTATTCTTAGACGAAATATCAGAACTACCCTACAACACACAATCGAAACTCCTCACCTTTTTACAGGATAGAGAGTTTATAAAGGTAGGTGGACAAAAGGCAATAAAAGCCGATGTAAGGATAATATCTGCATCAAACAAAGATCTATATACCCTTTCAAAAGAGGGGAAATTCCGTGAAGATCTATTTTACAGATTAAATGTGGTGAGTCTTCATCTACCTCCATTGAGGGAGAGAATAGAAGATATTCCTCTCTTAACAAACCACTTTTTGGAAAAATACAACATCAAATATAAATACAACAAAAAGATCTCAAACGAACTTATATCTTACTTTACCAAATGCTCTTGGGAAGGGAATATCAGGGAATTAGAGAATGTAATCGAAAGATTGGTGCTCCTATCTAAAACGGAGATCATCAACTTAGATGATTTAAATAGGATAGATTTTTCAAACATAATAAAAGATATAAATAAAAACAGTACCCTACAGACCACCCTCGATGCCATTGAAAAACAGATTCTATTAAACGAAAAAAGATCGAAAAAAACGACCCGTGAAATAGCAAAATCCTTAGGTATAAGTCAATCAAAGGTTGTAAGACTTTTTAAAAAGCACAACATCTCGATGCAAAATTAAATCATCGATTCATTTTTAAATCAAAATAAAAAAGCACAAATAACATAAAAGAATACATGATTTAAAATTAAATCACACATTACAATAATACCAATGGTTATGACACAGACAATCATCCATCAAAACATAATTATCTGGCATAAAAATTGTTTATTTATCATGAAAATACACTATAGGAGTGTCTATGAAAAATGTATACCTAATCGATGGACTACGAACACCTTTTGGAAGCTTTGGAGGAGCATTGTCCGATATACCGGCACCAGAATTGGCTGCAGGACTTATCAAAGAACTACAAACAAGATACAACTTAGCCCCTGATGCAGCAAATGAAGTAATAATCGGACAGGTTATTCAAGGTGGATCAAAGCAGGCACCAGCAAGGCAGGCAATGAGGTTAGGTGGATTAGCCGACAGCGTGCATGCCATGACCATCAACAAAGTATGCGGTAGTGGATTAAAATCTGTAATGCTTGCTACCCAATCAATCCTTTTGGGAGAGTCTTCCCTTGCCTATGCAGGAGGGATGGAAAATATGTCTATGGCTCCCTTTGCCTTAGACAGGGCAAGATTTGGGTACAGGATGGGACATGCAACCTTTTTTGACCTAATGATATACGATGCCCTTCAAGACCCATACTCAGGAAAACATATGGGGGAAATAACAGAGGAGAGTATAAAAAAGAACAACATAAGTAGAAAAGAGCAGGATGATTACGCAATTAGAAGCTATACTTTAGCACAGATGGCAATAGAAAAGGGGATCATAAAGTCGGAGATTCTCCCTGTTGTTAAAAAAACGAAAAAAGGTGACCTAGTAATAGACAAAGATGAAGACCCTTTTAAGGGTGATATATCAAAATTGGAATCTTTGAAACCTGCATTTACTAAAGATGGATGCATTACTGCAGGAAATGCATCTAAAATAAACGATGGAGCAGCAATTGTTTTATTGGCTGATGATGAGGCTGTAAAAAAATACAATTTTCAACCAAAGATCCGTATAGTTGCCTACTCTACAAACAGCATTCATCCAGATGATTTCGGTGAAGCTCCCATCGGTGCCATAGAAAAAGTAGTGGCAAAAGCGAACCTAACATTAGATCAGATAGATCTGTTTGAAATCAATGAGGCTTTTTCGGCTGTTCCTCTTATGGCTATAAAGAAGTTAAAACTTGATATAAATAAGGTAAATGTAAATGGTGGTGCAGTTGCTTTTGGACACCCCGTAGGTGCAAGCGGGACAAGACTATTGATCACTCTTGCGAGAGAACTGATACACAGAAACCTAAAATATGGTATTGCAACGCTTTGTATAGGTGGAGGAGAAGCAGTGGCAGTATTGATAGAAAAAATCGGTTAGGAGGCATGAATGAAGCCTATTTTCACTGATGCTAAAGAAGCGATCAAAGACATATTAAAAGATGGTATCACAATAGCCGCTGGGGGATTTGGATTGTGTGGAATACCTGAAAAATTGATCTTAGCAATCAAAGAAAGCGGTGTAAAAAACCTTACATTTGTTAGCAACAATGCAGGGGTGGATAATTTTGGATTGGGATTACTCCTACAAACAAAACAGATCAAGAAAATGATCTCCTCTTATGTTGGTGAAAATGCGATTTTTGAACAGCAATTTTTAAATGGTGAATTGGAGGTAGAACTTACCCCTCAGGGAACATTGGCAGAAAAACTCAGAGCCGGTGGTGCAGGGATACCTGCCTTCTACACAAGAACAGGCTACGGTACTGTATTGTGTAAAAATAAGGAAACAAAGGTTTTCAACGGTAAGGAGTATGTTCTTGAAGAGAGTATAGTAACAGATCTATCAATAGTAAAAGGCTGGAAGGCAGACAAGGCAGGGAATGTAGTATTTAGATACACTGCTAACAACTTCAACGAAGCTTGTGCAAAAGCTGGCAAAATAACTGTTGTAGAGGTCGAGGAGATAGTAGAAATAGGTGAATTAGACCCTATGGCGATTCATCTCCCAGGTATATATGTAGATAGACTCGTATTAGGCACAAATTATGAGAAACCTATCGAACAGAGAACTGTGTCGGATGGTACGATCAAAGCCAAAGGATTCAATGAACAGAAAGAATGGATGGCAAAAAGGATAGCAAAGGAATTCAAGGATGGGTACTATGTAAACCTGGGTATCGGTATGCCTACCCTTGTGGCAAACTTTATCCCCGAAGATATAGACATCACACTCCACTCTGAAAATGGTTTGCTTGGGATCGGACCTTTCCCAAAACCAGGTGAAGAGGATGCAGACCTCATAAATGCAGGAAAACAGACGATCACTTACAAAAAAGGTGCAGCCTTCTTCGACTCTTCAGAATCCTTTGCAATGGTAAGAGGTGGGCACATCGATGTGTCTGTTTTAGGTGGAATGGAGGTAAGTGAGTTTGGAGACTTGGCAAACTGGATGATCCCAGGAAAAATGGTAAAAGGTCCTGGCGGAGCGATGGATCTTGTAAACGGTGTGAAAAAATTGATAGTGATGATGGAGCATACCACAAAAGATGGGCAACCTAAAATCGTAAAAGAGTGCTCTTACCCGATAACAGGTAAAAATGTAGTCTCAATGATAGTGACCGAAAAAGGTGTATTTACAGTGGATCATCAAAATGGCCTCACCCTCATAGAGGTATCACCTTTCTCGAGCATTGAGGATATTAAAAATACTACAGGTTGCGAATTTAAAATCGCTGAAAATATAAAATAATACTCTTTTGTTTGGAGGATATGATGAAGGATAAAGTGGCACTAGTGACAGGAGCTTCGAGCGGTATTGGGCTTGCAATAGCCGAACAGCTTACCGCAGCAGGGTGTAAAGTGGTTATGGCAGACATAAATAAAGAAAAAGGTGAATTAGAGGCAAATAGAATTGGAGCAAAATTTTTCTTGGCAGACCTATCAAAAAGGGAAGACTGCAAGTCTTTGATAGATTTTACAGCTGACACATTTGGTAGTGTCGACATACTCGTAAATAACGCTGGGGTTCAACATGTTTCCCCCGTAGAAGATTTTCCAGAGGACAAATGGGATTTTATGATCAGCCTCATGCTCACAGCCCCATTCCTGCTCACAAAATATTCATGGAACTACATGAAAAGCAAAAGATGGGGCAGAATAATCAATATAAACTCTGTCCACGGTTTGAGAGCATCAGAGTACAAATCAGCATATATCTCTGCGAAACATGGACTATCAGGATTAACAAAAACAACCGCATTAGAAGGTGGAAAGTACGGTATCACTGTAAATTCCATCTGCCCCGCGTATGTTAGAACTCCACTGGTGGACAATCAGATCGATGCCCAGGCAAAAACACACGGTATCCCAAGAGAAAAGGTTATAGAAGAGATAATGCTCAAAAAAGCATTTGTAAAAAGACTCATCGAACCATCCGAAGTTGGTAGCCTTGTTTTGTATCTCTGTTCGGATGCCGCTCAATGTATGACAGGTTCGATGATCACCATAGACTGCGGTTGGACTGCATCTTAAAATAACCTAAGGGATGGGAAATACCCCATCCCCATCTTTTAACCTCCCCAAAATCTGCTTGAAATAAAAAACTATTTTTATTATAAAATATTATGCAATTTAATTACAAAGGTACAGATAAAAAAGGTGAACTAAAAAAGGGGATCATCGAAGCTCCGAATATTGATGAAGCATCTACCATTCTTTACTCTCAAGGGATCATCCCAGAAGTCATAAAAGCCTCATCCTCTCTGGATATTTTATATCACAAATTAGAGAGAAAATTGAGGAAATATGAAAAGGTAAAGTTAGAAGAACTCATTGTTTTCACAAGACAATTTGCAAGTCTATTCACGGCAGGCATTCCGATACTCACTATTTTAAGACGCCTTGAGACCCAAAACTATTCAAACAAAATGAAAGAAACCATATCAACTATCATTAGAGACATCGAAGCAGGGACACCTTTGAGCATCGCTTTTAGAAAACACAAAGATATCTTCTCAGATCTCTACATCAATATGCTCAAAGTAGGTGAAGAAGGCGGTGTTCTTGACATCGTTTTACAGAGATTGGCACTTATTTTGGAAACAGACCTTGACACGAGAAATAAGATCAAAAATGCCACACGATATCCAAAACTCGTTATTTCTGCAATAGTAATAGCCTTTGCGATACTTATGACCTTCGTTGTACCAAAATTTGTGGGTCTATTTTCTAAAATGGGAGCATCCCTTCCACTACCCACGAGGATATTGATCTTTGTAAATGACTTTTTCCACAACTTTTGGTGGTTGATCTTACTCGTAGCAGTCCTAGCGTATCTCATTTACAAAAAATACAAAAAAACACCTCAAGGTAAGAAAAAAATAGATGAATACACATTAAAGATACCTATCATCGGACCTTTGGTACATAAAATATACCTTTCAAGAATCTGTAGAATATTAGGGCTTCTTTACAAAAGTGGTATTTCCATTATTACGAGTTTTGAGATAGTAAGTGAAGTAACAGGCAACGATGTGATGAAAGATGAACTATTGATTATAAAAGAAAAGGTTACAAGGGGTGCGACAATTCATAAATCCTTCGAAGCATCAAAATACTTTCCCCCTGTTGTCAGTGATATGATATCCGCAGGTGAAGATACAGGACAACTCGACGAAATGCTCTTTAAGATTGCAGACTACTACGACGGTGAAGTTGATTACTCCATAAAAACTCTCTCGCAGGCCATCGAACCGATATTACTCGTCATGGTTGCTGGTATGGTAATAATTCTTGCTCTCGGCGTATTTATGCCTATGTGGGATATGATAAAGGCATTTAAGCATTAATGGATACAAAAAAAGGGTTCTCACCTTTAGAAACATTCATTGTAGTTATCCTGATAGCGATCTTTATAGGTGTATTGTACTCTAAATATCAAAAGATCGAAACTGAAGCCAAACAAAACATCAGAGATAATGAAGTAAGAATACTTAATCTGAGTTTGGAGCTTTATAAAACTAAAAAAGGGCACTACCCCGACAATATAACTCAACTTTTTTCTGAGGAATTCATGGATAACAAAACCATCGAGTTCCTGAATTTAGGAAAAAGACTCAAAGATGGCAAATACTTAGACCCTTTTGGGAAAGAATACATTTACGATAAGAAAACTGGTAAGATCATTCGTTAGTAAACTATTCTTATGTTAAACCTGACTACTCTTTAGTATTTCAGTGCACTTTTCAGGCAGAAAAGGATTCACATACACCCCTGTACCTTTCTCCACGCCTCCGATGCGATTTATGCGGGGTATCAACTCGATATACCAATGAAAAAACCTCTCTCTGTATTTTGAAAATTCAAGTTCTGGTGTATCCTCATTACACACCCTACTCACCAAATTGATATTCAACGGTGGACTATCGAGGGCTATCTGATACCTTCTCATGACATCTACGAGTATTTCTGATAATTTCAACTTTTCTATCTCTTTTAGTAGAATAAAATCGTAATTATGTACAAGGGGAAAAATATGTACTTCAAAGGAGTGCCTTGCAGCATAGGGAGCAATTGCAATAAAAAAGTCGTTTTTAGTGATAACTCTCTCGTCTTTACCCAATTCGAAATCCAAGATATCGCATACGAGGCATCTATTGTTTACATTGTAATAATCAAACATATTCTTCCATATATTTCTGATATCGTTGGGGACAAAAGGGAACGCAACGATTTGAGAATGGGGGTGAGACATGGTGGCACCCGACAACTTACCGCAATTCTTTATCATTGTGATATATTTCAGTCTTATATCCTTTCTCAGGTCTGTGATCCTTGCTATTACGGCATTCCAAAGCCTGAAAAAATCATCCTTGCTATAATCGAATATCTTTAGATTATGCTGCCTTGAATCTATGATAACCTCATGGGCTCCAAGTCTCGTTGAGTAAGCGTATGGACCATACTGTTTTACAGTACTCTGTTCTTCTACCCTTAATACTGGGAATTTATTTGGGATAACCCTTGTTACCCATACTTTTCTACCATCTAAAAATAGATGATCCTCGTACAAACTTTTGCCTGTATAAGACTCATGACCAGGGCAAAATGGACAGTACTCGGGGTCATCATCACTCTCTTTCTGAATTATCAGATAGTCCCCCCTTTCACCTCTCTCAGGTGCAAAGGCAATCCATCTTCTCTTTATTGGATCATATCTTAATGGCATGTTACTTCCCCTTTAATTCAATACTACCTTTGATTTTCAAAGAACCCCTAAACCTAAATGGAAAAACAATAGCAATCCCCTGAGTCGTAAAATCTACACCCTGCTCACTCTGATGAACAGTATTAACTTTGTAAATCAATATATCCGATTTTACACCGATATCGATCTTTAAAGAAAAGAGTTCTGTGCTTAACTCGAGGGTCTTGGACCTGAATATGTCTATATTCTTTAGTTTTTTCTTATTGACCCTTAACCCCTCATAATCGAAAAAATGCAAATTCAGTTCCGACAGGTAGTATACTTCTCTATCGTATTCGGTATCGACAGATATCGAAAAATCTAACCCCTCATCACTCAAGTTAAACCTCTTTTTTACCTCTGTAGAGTACCTTTTATCTAAATAGAGACCTCCATTTCTAATAAAAATAAGAGAATCTCTATCTAACCTCATATCGAAAGGTTGATTTGCAAAATCACCCAATTCCCTATACCTTGTCATGGCGATATCTTCATATACAAATGTGTCAACAAAATGGTCCACAAATGAGTTTCGATCATACCAATCGAAGGCTATCTTGCTTTTTGTTTCTTCATCCAAAGATACCTGCATCTCATGGATCGTTGTTATCCCTGTAGCAACCTCTACATCAGACTCACTTTTTTCCTTTAGCAAATCTTCATGGTACCCTTCCCACCTTCGGGAAAGTGTATTACCAATATTTATCTCATACCCCCTTAGATCAAAACTTTTTATCTGTCCACCATGTTTTGCAGTAAATACTAACTTGATCTTTTCGTTCTGCATCTCTACAGTACCATACCCATCCATGAGTAAATCAGTGAGAATAGTCTTTTCACTCTTTTCAATCTTTTCTATCTCTTTCTCTGCTTTTATTATGTATTTGAAGGCATTATCCCTAAGGTTTGGAAGATAGATACCGCCAAAGATCCCATGCCATAGGACATCGTTGCACTCTGCTCTGAATAAGAGGTCATCAAGATGTTCATTTTCGTATACTTTAGCTTTTTTCGAAATATTCAATAATCTCTTATGAATGTGGTTACTCTCGGGGTATTTAACAAAAAAGTTCTTCCAATGGGCACCTTTCACAAATAGATCAACAACATCTGAAAATTCTGTCTTTTTTAAAAACGACAAGAATTTCTCCATCTGGGTAAACTTATCCGCAAACAGAGACCATTCACCCATCTCTTTATAGGAGGTAAGGGGCAAATAGGCAAGTCCCAAAGGCTTATTCTCATCAACAAACTGGTAAAAATGTTTGAACTCAATTTGCTTGTTTGATAAAAATTTCTCGAAAAATCTGTCGATCCACCCCTTTTCATACACCCATTCATAGGTTTTTGGCCAAACCCCAAACTTCTCCCCATCATCGAAAAGGATAGCACCTTTTCCACCTTTTTTCTCCACTTCTGCGAGGTAATTGGCGATCTCTTCTGGCTCTCTAAAGGGGACTATATATCTCAACTTTTGATCGATCGGAAAGATCTTCATCGTTATACCATCTTGTTCTGTGATGTAATATCCGTAGAGTGAATCTTTATAAAACCCCATAGATATGAAATGGTAATCATCCACCACCAAATACTCAATACCACACTCTGCAAGGTCTGGAATAATGGAAGGGTCCCATACCCTCTCGGTGAGCCATAACCCTCTCGGTTTCTGCCCGAAATTGTCTAATATGAAGTTATTTAGCTTCTTTACCTGACAGATCCTATCCCTTTTAGGTATAGATGAAAGCACAGGTTCGTAAAAACCACCGGAAAAAAACTCTATCTGCCCACTATCAGCTAACTTTTTAAATAAGGAAAACAGCTCTACATGGTTATTTTTTATATATTCCAAGAGCCAACCACTGTAGTGTACCGCAAAATTGAATTTAGGATATTCCGTCACCTTTTGAATAAATGGTAGATAACTTTTAAAAGTAACCTCATCAACTATATGACTGAAATTATCCACAGGTTGATGGCAATGTATTCCAAAGAGAAACGATATAGACATAAGATCACCTCAATTATGTTGTAAAAAACTCAATTTTAAATCCGTTAAACTCTCTATTGGAATAAACCCTAAAGTTTACTCCATTCTTCTCACATATTTTAAATATAGCATAAAAACCCAACCCTGTGCCACTGTTTTTTGTGGTAAAAAAAGGTTTCCCCAAACTCCCTATGATCTGTTCATCAATGCCAGGTCCATCATCTTGATAAACAAGTTTACCATTTTCGTTGTATATCCCTATATTAGCATCGTTTTTTACCTCATACGAATTGAGTAGTAGATTCCATATGATCTGTTTGAACTCCCCTTCCGAAAAAGGCATCATAAAATCATTTTCCACTTTTATATCTATATTCAAATTTTCAAATATACCGCTACTTTTGACATAGAAAATGAATTCTTCAAGGATATCTTTTACATTCGTTAGCTCACTTTTTTTTACATTACTTTTCGTTATCAATAGCATATTACCCAAAAAAAGTTCTAACCTATTGATCTCTCTTATGATAATCTGCACCAATCTGTTGTCACTGTTGATATTTTTAAAAAGTAGTTGTAAAGCACCTTTGATTGCTCCCAAAGGGTTTTTTATCTCATGGGCAAGTACAGAGGAAAACCTACCCAAATCAGCCAACCTTCTCTCTTCCTCCAACTTTATCTTTAACTGCTCCCTCTCAGACACATCTTGAAATATGAAAAGGTTACCAGTCAACAAACCCTTGGGATCCTTAAATGGGCTCAATTTATAGCCGATGAACTTACCCCTAAAGTTGATAATACCATCAGAATTATTAAAATCTATAATGGTTTTGAGTGTCCTACCTTCAAGTTCATTTATATCGAGGATCTTTTTGGCACTGCTATTTGCAGACAAAATATGCCCATTATGATCTACAAGGATGAGTCCAAAATCCACATTCTCCAAAATCGCCTGATGTAGATTGGAAAGTTCTAACAACTTATTGCGATATGTCTCGCTTTCCAGTAGCTGTTTTTTATACTTTTTGTTCAGCAAACTCACAAGGAAAACTATCAGTAAAAAGGAGAGGATATATTCAGCAAGAAGCATAAAGTATTTGAAATTGTAGTATTTAGGTACAAAAATGTCACTTTTTAAGATAGCCATAGTAGAAAAAATAATCAACACTGCCAATACTCCAGCGAAACCGCCGTTAAACCCCTCATAAAAGCTCATATAGATGATGACAACAGCGAAAAAAAGTATATAAGGGCTATCTAAATACCCTGTATTGGATATCAGATAAGCCGTGATTATCAAATCGAAAAATGCCTGGATGTAGAATATCCTTTTAGGATTTAATAGTTTGCTGAGGAAAACTATCATTAAAGAGAAGAACACCACCATTAATCCGATGTTTATAAACAGTATGGTGTCCAGCTCACTCCTAAATAGATCAGCTAAAAGATTACTGAATAGAAATGTAGTTACATAAATAAAAAGTCTTATGGATATGATTACATAATTTGTTCTCTGATCTATCATCCACCAACAACGCTACCCATCTTGAATATAGGTAGATACATGGCGATAATAACAAACCCCACAGCCCCACCTACAAAGATCATCAGCATAGGTTCTACCAATTTCGTAAGCCCCTCAACTGCCCTATCTACCTCATCATCATAGAAATCTGCTATTTTTGTGAGCATCTGGTCAAGGGCACCTGTCTCCTCACCCACCGCAATCATCTGAGTAACCATAGGAGGAAAAACACCAGCTTTTTCAAGGGGATAAACTATATTCTTACCCGACTCAATATCTGTTTTACTTCTCATGAGATGTTTCTCTATCACCTTATTGCCACTTGTTTTCGCTACGATATCGAGGGCCTCGAGGATAGGCACACCACTATTCAAGAGTGTCCCTAATGTTCTTGAAAATTTCGATACAGCCACCTTTCTAAGTAGGTCACCTATCTTTGGGATCTTGAGCATAAACTGGTCTAAAATATATCTACCTTTTTCGGACTTTTTATATGTTAGCCTGATAGATATTGTTGCAATAACGATCGTAGCAAATATCACACCTCCACCGTACCAACTGGACAAGAAATTACTCAAGTTAATTGTAAATTGTGTCAGAGCTGGTAGTGTACCACCAAAACTATCATACATCTCCTTGAATTTTGGGATAATAAATACCATCAGTCCCCAAACAACTACTACTGCAACAATCAATACTATAGAAGGGTACATCATGGCTGACTTTACCTTTCTCTTTAGGGATATCGCTTTTTCCATATAGCCGGCAAGTCTATCGAGCACATTATCCAACAAACCACCAGCCTCTCCAGCCCTCACCATGTTTATATACAGATCTCCAAAGATGTTCCTGTACCTTTCCAAACCCTTACTAAAAGGGGCACCTTGCTCGACCTGACTCTTTATATCCAAAAAGATTTCACGGATATTCTTTTTGCTCGCCTGATTAGCAATAATATCAAGAGCCTTCATTATCGGAAGACCAGCACTGATCATAGTAGCCAATTGTCTTGTGATAATAACTATATCCTCATCCGTCACCTGATTTCCAAAAGAGATTTCGAGACTCTTCCAATCCCTCTTCACCTCTTTGACCGTCATTCTCCTCATCTTGAGGGCTTTTATCACATCTTCTTTGCTCTTACCCTCATTACCTGTAGCCTCTACTGCTACATAGTTAAACTTTGCCACAATCGCCTCCAGAGGAGTTTATAATTTCATCTTCTGCGGATACCAGATCTATCGATCATCTGTTTTACCTCTTCAGGGTATACAGCTCTATTTATAGCTTCATCATAGGTAATTAAACCTTTAGCATAAGCATTAAAGAGAGACTGACTCATGGTAATCATACCATGCTCCGCCTGACCCGATTGCATCATAGAATAGATCTGATGCAACTTATCCTCTCTGATGAGGTTTCTAATCCCAGGATTTGGAATCAAAACTTCACACACCATCACCCTACCTTTACCATCTGCCCTTTGCAGAAGTTGTTGACATACAACCCCTTCCAACACAAATGAAAGCTGTGCCCTCACCTGAGATTGCTGATGGGGTGGAAAAACATCGATGATTCTGTTGATGGTTTGGATAGCACTGTTGGTGTGAAGGGTACCTAATGTCAAATGTCCCGTTTCTGCTACTGTCAAAGCTGCCTCTATAGTTTCCAAATCCCTCATCTCACCTATTAAAACAACATCGGGGTCCTGTCTTAAAATATATTTTAATGCCTTCGAGAAAGATTTTGTATCAGCATTTACCTCTCTTTGGTTGACCATCGCCTCTTTGTGCTGGTGAAGATATTCGATTGGGTCCTCGATGGTTATGATATGTACCTTCTGTTCTGAATTTATCTTATCTATCATTGCAGCAAGGGTTGTCGATTTACCGCTTCCCGTAGGACCAGTCACCAGAACCAAACCTCTCGGTTTATCGCAGAGTGTCTTTAGCACAGGAGGTAGTCCAAGCTCTTCAAAAGTCAAAACCCTGTAGGGTATTCTTCTGATCGCCGCAGCAACTGCTCCCCGCTGCATAAAAAAGTTTGCTCTAAATCTACTCACCCCTTTTATACCAAAAGAGCAATCAAGCTCCTGATCCTCTTCAAATCTCTTCTTCTGAGCCTCTGTCATTATACCATAACAGATCTTTTTGGTATCATTTGGCAAGAGTACTTCGGTACCGAACCTCACCAAATCACCATGGATTCTATATACAGGAGGCGTCCCCACCGTGAGATGTAAATCTGTGGCATCAAGTTCTATCATCTTTTGTAGTAACTCTTGCAGAGAGTATTTACTACTCTCTTGGGTATCGTTTATCTCTGGCATAGAAACCTCCTAATGATTAATCTGCAAATGTTACCCTTACAACCTCTTCAAGGGTGGTGATCCCTTTCTTGATCTTTTCAAGTCCACTTCTTCTCAGAGTGATCATCCCCTCATCTATGGCAGCTTTCTTTAGTTCGTTAGCGTTTGCTCCCCTCAGTATTAGTTCCCTTATCCCCTCACTTATACTCATAACCTCATAGAGAGCCAATCTCCCTTTGTAACCCGTTCCACCGCAGGCATCACACCCTTTTCCTTTCATAGGGACAAATGTATCGAGTTCATCCTTTCTAAAGCCTACACTAAGCAAGGCTTCTGCAGGTATCTTAACCTTTTCAGCACATTTACTGCATATCTTTCTTGCAAGTCTTTGAGCCAAGATAACTACCGTTGAAGAGGCAACTAAAAACGGTTCAATACCCATGTTCAAAAGTCTGTTTATCGTACTTGGAGCATCATTTGTATGTAGTGTCGATAAAACAAGGTGACCCGTTAGGGCAGCTTTGATGGCTATCTCGGCAGTTTCATAGTCCCTAATCTCACCAACCATTATAATATCGGGGTCCTGTCTTAAAAATGATCTCAGTGCAGCAGCAAAATTAAGCCCTATTTCATCCTTTATCTGAACTTGATTGATTCCAAAGAGGTTATACTCAACGGGATCTTCAGCCGTCATTATATTCACATCTACCTTATTTAATCTACTCAAAGCCGAATAAAGAGTTGTGGATTTACCACTACCCGTAGGACCGGTAACAAGCACCATACCATATGGGGACTCGATCCCTTTGATAAATCGTTCGAGTGAACTCGGCTCAAACCCCAATTTCTCCAAATCAAGTTGTAAATTGCTCTTATCCAAAAGACGCAAAACAACCTTTTCTCCGAATAGCACAGGGAGCGTGGAAACCCTCATATCCACTGTCTTGTTAGGCAATTTCAGTTTTATCCTACCATCTTGTGGAAGTCTTTTCTCTGCTATATCGAGCTCTGCTAAAATTTTAAGCCTTGATATTACGGCATCTTTTATATTTCGAGGTGGCTTAAGCAGATCGTACAACACTCCATCGACCCTCAATCTCACTCTAAACTCTTTCTCATAAGGCTCAACATGGATATCCGATGCCCCTCTCTTGATAGCCTCGTGAAGTATATAGTTTACAAGTTTTACTATCGGGGTGTCTTCAACCTCTTTTTTCAAAGCATCAATGGTAACCTCTTTATCTGAGATCTCCTCAAATTCAAGTTCATCTAACTCAAAAGACTCTTCAATAATATTACTAACAGCTAAATCTGTAGTTGATTCCGACTCCAATATATGACTGATACTCGACTCCACAGCCACATAAGGCTTTATTGTATAACCTGTAATAAATCTCAGATCCTCCAAAGCATAAGCATTGGATGGGTCCGCTATAGCAACATGAAGGGTATTACCAGCCTTGTCAAAAGGGACAACCATATATTTTCTACACAGATCCTTCGGGATAAGGGATAAAACCTTTGGATCTATCTGCTTAGATTTTAGATCCACATAGGGTACACCGTATTGCTGGCTCAAAAATTCCGCTATCTTCCCCTCATCTACAAATCCCAACCTTACAAGAATCGATCCTAAACGACCACCCTCTTTCTTTTGAATTTCGATTGCTTTGGCGAGTTGCTCCTCTGTGATCAGGTTTTCACTGAGCAATATAGCTCCTATCTTTGTAGATATCATCAATTGCTCCTAAAGCATCTTAATAATTTCGTCGTAACTTATTTGAAAATCTAAATCGTTCCAAATACAAAAAGCCTTGTAAGCCTGACCTATTAACATCACAAGTCCATCGAAGCCATTTTTATAAACTACTTGTTCAAGCAATAAAGTTCTACCTTTTACGCTATACTGCATATCGAAGAAGACTTCGCAGTGCAAATTTTTAAAACACACTTCTCCTGATATACCAGCACTACTACTATTAATAATTATATCATATTTCCCAAAATTATCAAAAAAATTTAATGAAGATGCAAAAGTTCTCTCCATTTTAAGTTCATATATCAATTTTTCTGCATTATTTAAAGTTCTATTTGCCACTACTATCTCTTTGTAATTGTATCTTTTTAACTCGTAAAGTAAACCCCTCGTTGCACCACCTGCACCCAGAACCAATACCCTTTTCCCTTTCAGATCTACATCGTAAAACCTAAATGTCTCTCTGATCCCAAAGATATCTGTATTAAAGCCAACTAACTTACCATCAATTATTTTAACAGTATTCACAGCCCCGATTTCCTTAGCAGACTCATCTATATCATCGAGAAATTCGATAATCTTACTTTTATAAGGAAGCGTAATATTAAATCCAACAAACTTCATTCTTTTGAAAAAATCTAATATTTCTGGGAGTTCATTCTCTTTCACTTCGAAACAGTTGTACCCACCATTGATCCTATTTTCATTGAGAAATATACTGTGAATTCTTGGGGAGATTGTGTGGGATAAAGGATTACCTATCAAACCGAAGTTTTTATACATTATCAGTGTCTTTCAATGTATTAACTTTCTCCTGAGGCAAAAGCACCCCTGCCGACATTATATACTTAAACGCCGATTGAACAGAAATATCAAGTACTATAACTTCACTTTTAGGAACGATCACCACAAAACCGGATGTAGGGTTGGGAGTGGTAACTATAAAGATCGAATAGTAATTGTCTTCATTACCATCCTGTAATATATTTCTATTATTTGTTACAAAACCCAAGGAGTAAACCCCTTTTCGAGGATACTCCACAAGGACCACCTTCTTGAAAGTATCTGTTTTGGTGGATTGAAATGTGGCGATAATCTGCTTTGTTGCATTGTAGGTAGTTTTCACAAGTGGGATCTTCTCTACAAATTTCTCTAATCTTACTATGATCCTTTTACCAAAATAGTTTCGAGTAAATAGACCTGTTATGATGATGATAAGGATAAAAAACAGAAAAGATATGATCTTTTTAAGTATTAAGGGTGCATTTAAATTTAGTTTTTTATCAATTATATCGAAGTAAGGCAAAAGGAAACCAGTCATACTATCCAAAAGAAAAGAGAGAAAGTAATATGTTACAACCAATGGTAAAAGGGCAAATAGACCCGTTAGAAAGATATTTCTTAATCTATGCCAGAAAGTTATAATTTTCTCACTTTGTTCCGAAGAGTCTATCACCTGCATCCCCCAATCCAGGTACAATATACCCTTTATCATTCAATTTTTCATCAAGAGCAGCAGCATACACCTTAACATCAGGATGCGCCGAACACAATTTCTCAACACCTTCAGGTGCAGCGATGAGACACATAAATTTTATACTCTTAGCACCAACCTTTTTAAGCATATCCACTGCAGCCACAGCAGAACCACCAGTAGCAAGCATTGGATCTATAAGTATAAATTCTCTATTATCTGTATCCGAAGGTACCTTGAAATAATAACTCACAGGTTGTAGCGTCTTCTCATCTCTATATAGACCTATATGACCAACCCTTGCTGACGGAATAAGTTTTAAGATACCATCAACCATCCCCAAACCCGCCCTCAAAATCGGCACAAGTACAACTTTTTTACCCGATAATATCTGAGATTTTGTCTCGCATATAGGTGTTTTTATCGTTACATCTTCAAGGGGGAAATCTCTTGTAATCTCATAAGCCATAAGCATTGCGACTTCATCCACAAGCTCTTTAAACTCCTTTTTCGATGTTTTCTCATCCCTAATAAAGGTCAACTTGTGGCTGATCAACGGATGTTTTACAAGTATAAAATTATCATAATTCTCCATTATCTGCTCTCCGGAAGTATCAAATTTAACAACACACCGACAATACCAGCAAGACCTATACCCCCCAAGGTTATAGGACCTAAATTTAATACTAAATTACCGATCCCAATTACAAGCACCACAGAAACAATAACCAAGTTTCTCGACTTTGCCATATCAACCTTGTTTCTTACAAGGGTGCCAACTCCAATAGCAGCAATCATCCCAAAAAGAAGTATCAAAATCCCCCCCATGACAGGTACAGGTATAGTCTTAAGTACAGCGTTTAATTTACCGAAAAAGGCAAGTAAAATGGCTGTAATTGCTGCAATTCTCATGTATATCACATCTGTAGCCTTAGTAAGAGCCACAGCACCTGTTACCTCAGAATATGTTGTATTAGGTGGCCCACCCAACAAACTTGCCAAAGATGTTGCAAGTCCGTCTCCCAGTAGGGTTCTATGAAGTCCTGGTTGTTCTAAATAATTCTTTCCTGTAACTGAAGAGATGGCTAATATATCCCCCACATGTTCGATAGCAGGAGCAATCGCCACAGGTAAGATAAAAAGAATCGCATTAAGATCAAATACAGGCAAAGCATAACTACCGTTTTTCATAGCCTCAACCCAAGGGATAACAAACCATTCCGATTTTGATATTGGAGTAAGATCAACTACACCCATCAGAAGAGATAATATGTACCCCACAATTATCCCCATCAGGATAGGTATCAGACTCAACAACCTCTTCCCATACATTACAACTATTATAGCCGTGATCAAAGAAACTGTAGAGATTATCATGGCAGATCCATTAAAATTCCCAGAACCATCAAAACTTTTTGCCATCTTTATGGCAACCGGTGCTAAACTAAGACCTATCACCATAATAACAGGACCGGTAACCACCGGAGGAAGGAATCTTTCAATAGCTCTTACCCCACCCTTATACACCAAAAAAGAGAAAAGAAGGTAAGCCAATCCAGCAGCGGCAAGTCCACCAAATGTTTGTCCAACACCAAAATTCTTCATAGAGTATTGTATAGGTGCTATAAAAGCAAAGGAACTTGCCAAAAATACAGGAACCGTTGACTTAGTTATCAATTGAAAAAGCAAAGTCCCCGCTCCAGCTGTAAATAGCGCTATAGCAGGATCGAGCCCCGTAAGAAGTGGCACCAAAACCAACGCACCAAAAGCAACAAATAAAAACTGGACCCCTAATAAAACCTTTTTAAGTCCAATCCCATCATTCATCTAATTCCTCCAATATTATGTTATGGTTATAAAGCTGTCTTTCGAGTAATCTGTCGTAGTTGCTCCATCCCCCATCTACGATGTTGTCTTTTATAAAGATCGACCTAAAAGTATTCACTTTCGCATCCATGTCATCAATATGATGAAGAATTATCGCTTCAAGGGTCTTGGGTTTTTTTGGAGATCCGTATTCCAACAACCCATGATGACTGGCTATCATATGGTTTATAATATGTCTATAGTTGTCAGGGAAATCTGGGATATTTCTACAATAATTGTTGACAAGCTCGATCCCCAAAAGAAGATGACCAATTAGTTTACCGCTATCGGTATAGTCAAAACCTTTTGATATATCGAGTTCAAAGATCTTACCGATATCGTGAAAAATAGCCCCTGCTACCAAGAGATCTCGGTTCACTTTATAATATTTTGCCATCATAACACCGAGTTTTACCACAGAATATGTATGCTCCAACAATCCGCCTATATAGGCATGGTGAACATTTTTTGCAGCAGGCATCTTCTTAAATTTCGCCACAACCTCTTTGTCATTTTTGAACTGTTCAAAGAGGGATTTGATATATTTATCAGAAAGATTGCTGTTTACATACTGGACAAATTCCTCATATAGCTGGTTTTCATCAAAATCCCCTTTAGGCAAGAAATCTGCAGACTCCTCTTCCGGCATTTTCTCCATGTTGTTTATTTTAACTTGAAATTGGCCATTATAACTCTGAATAGAGCCATTTACGAGAACTACATCCCCTTTCTGCGGATCGAATTTCAATTTATTGCTATCAAACATTATCCCCTGTATCTGCAGTCCTTCTTTGTCTATTAGAGATACCCTGATGTATGGTCTATTGTCTTTGGTATTGCTTTTTGAGATCTCAAGGATCATATATTTTTTATTAAGATTCATTTCCATATTTTATCACCAACTATCAACATCTTCACTCCTCTCTACGGAGATATCACTAATATATATTCCTTCTCTCTTTAATGCCTTCAAAAGCTTCAACACCTTTTCGTATTGACTTTCTGTGGAATAGACAGCAATCCGCCCTTTTTCCCGATCGATCGTTCTCATTATCCCGATCCCATCGTAAGAGTCTAAAATACTATTTATATATAAAATTTGATTGCGATTTGCAATAAATTTAATTTTTACCGTTGATTCTGTCATACAAATTCCGTCACAAATATTATTTTATTCAATTCTTTGGAAATCAACTCGCTATCGATATAGCAATTTTTTTCAAAATACAAACAATCATGTTCAAAACCTTTTAACAATGTCAAATACCTGTCCATTTCTTTGGAAAATTTTTCAAAATCGATCAAAAAAAAACCCTTCTCAAAACACAATCCACTTTTCAAAACATACACAATTTCCTTGGGATTTGAAACTTTATCCAAAGTCTCATAGATATTACCCAGCGTCAGTAGATCTATCTTCGCCAATACACCACGGGGAATCATTTTAGAAAAATCGAAATTGAGGAATATTGGAAAAAGGTCCAACCCCCTATCCCTGTCGATACTTGGATAAGATACAGTGATATGCCTAATCATTCTTCTTGTGCAACCCAAAATCGTTTTTCATCTTTTCGAGAATCCCATTGATATAGATTGGACTTTTCTGTTCGGAATAATCGCTTGCAAGGGTAACATAATCATCGATAACCTTAATTGGATCTTTACCATTAAAAAGTTCAAACACAGCTAATCTCAAAATAAGGTGATCTATCATCGGTAATCTATCGAGAGTCCAATCTTTTTTGAGATACTTTGAGATGAGATCATCAGCAAAATCGCTTTTTTCAACTGCCCTTTTAACAAGATCTACACTTTCGAGAAGTATCTCCCTGTTTGATCCGTTGAACTTTACCAAATTTTCCACTATGTTTTCGAGCATCTCCCCATTCTGGAGATGCATATAATAGAGATTTAAAGCATATTTTCTTACTTTTGCTAATCTTTTTCCACTCATCAAATATTCTGTTCCTTAATAAGATTTACAAGCTCCAAAGCCCCCATGGCTGCCTCAGCCCCTTTGTTGCCAGCTTTTGTACCAGCCCTTTCAATGGCTTGCTCTATAGTATCAGTGGTAAGCACTCCAAAAATTACAGGTACCTCTGTATCGTAGCTTGCCTTTGCCACACCTTTTGAAACCTCTGCAGACACATAATCGAAATGCGGAGTTGAACCTCTTATGACTGCACCTAATGCAATAACCGCATCATATTTTTTAGTTTTAGCCAACTTCTTACACAACAACGGGATTTCAAAAGCACCGGGTGTTTTGAATACCTCTATATCCTTTTCCTCCACATTATGCCTCACAAGGGCATCAACGGCACCAGAAACCAAACTTTTCACGATAAAATCGTTGAACCTTGAAGCTACAATGGCAAATTTTAGTCCCTTACCGTCATATCTTCCTTCAAAGACTCTCACTGACATATATCACCTCTACTTTTTCTCTACTTTTTTTATATTCAACTTATGCCCCAATTTCTCTTCTTTCGTTTTGAGGTATTTTATATTTTCAGGGGTCACTTCACAAACTATTGGAACTCTTTCAGCCACATCTATTCCATAACCTGAGAGGGCTTTGATCTTTCTAGGATTATTAGTTATCAATTTCATCTTATTTACACCTAAAAATCTCAATATCTGTGCTCCAAATCCATAGTCCCTCAGGTCATCCTTGAAACCTAAGTGTATATTCGCCTCTACGGTATCGTACCCTTTATCCTGAAGATCATAGGCTTTTATTTTATTAAGTATTCCGATACCTCTACCCTCTTGGAACATGTATAGAAGTACACCTCTCCCCTCTTTTTCGATCATTTGAAGAGAACAGTGAAGTTGGGATCTACAATCGCATCTCAATGAACCAAAAACATCCCCTGTCAGACACTGGGAATGAACCCTTACAAGTATCGGATCATCCTTTTTGAGTTCACCCTTTATGAGTGCTATCGCCTCTTGCCCATCTATGATATTCCTAAACCCTTTTATTATAAATTTACCGAAAATAGTTGGAAGATTTGCAACAGCAGATTCTTCTACCACTGTTTCTGTTTTTAATCTATATGCTATGAGATCGGCAATTGTGACTATCTTTATTCCATGCTCTTTTGCAAATACCTCAAGATCTGGCATTCTCGCCATGGTACCATCATCTTTCATAATCTCACATATCACTGCAGCAGGGGTTAGCCCAGCCAAACGACAAAGGTCGACAGATCCTTCCGTTTGCCCAGCCCTCACAAGTACTCCACCATCCCTTGCTCTCAATGGAAAAACATGTCCAGGTCTCGCAAGATCTGAAGGTTTTGTTTTAGGATCAATTGCTACCTTGATCGTCCTTGCCCTATCATGGGCTGATATACCTGTTGTGACACCTTCCCTTGCCTCTATTGATACGGTAAAAGCCGTTCCAAACCTTGCGGTATTACCCACTTCATTTACCATCAGATTAAGCCCCAACTCATCACACCTTTTCGAAGTAAGGCTAAGACATATCAAACCCCTGCCATACTTCGCCATGAAATTTATCGCTTCAGGTGTTACAAAATCAGCAGCAATAACGAGATCCCCTTCATTTTCTCTATCTTCATCATCCACAAGGATGATCATCTTACCTTTTTTTAATTCCTCTATTGCTTCTTCAATGCCTATCCTTACATCATTCTCCATAACTTCTCCCTATCATTTATTGTGTATATCACACCACCCCTCAAACTTCATTACAGCATTAAATCATTTCTTCATTCCCTCATCCCATCACACCTTCATCCCATCACACCCTCATTACTTTATCCCATCATTCCTTTTACCAACTCTTCCAATCTACTACCTTTATCTCTATTTTGCAATAACCTTTCTGTGTATCTGGCTATTACATCGGCTTCAAGATTGACTTTATCACCAGGTTTTTTATACTTAAGTGATGTAACTTCAAATGTATGGGGTATAACTGCAATGGTAAAATAGTCTTCGTAGAGTTCTGCCACAGTAAGACTCACACCATTTACAGCAACAGATCCTTTTTTTGCAATATACCTATTAATTTCACCAAAACCAGCGATAGCCAATTCTACACTATCACCCCTTTTTATGATCTGCTTTACAAACCCCACACAATCCACATGCCCCAAAACAAGATGACCCCCTAATCGTGTGTTTAAGGTCAATGCTCTTTCCAAATTGACCATGTCTCCATTTTTCAGAAAAGAAAGGGTAGTTTTTAGTACTGTTTCGTAAGAAACATCAGCTAAAAAACTACTCTGATTAAAGCTTTTCACAGTAAGACACACACCATCTACTGCAATGGAATCCCCGATCCTCACATCCTCAAGTACTTTATTACAGTTTATCAAAATCTCAGCATTTTCTCCCTTTTTTGTTATTCGGGAGATGCTACCCACCTCCTCCACTATCCCTGTGAACATCCGTACTTACACCTATTTCTATGCTTTTCTGTTAGTTCTAAAACATGTTTTGTGTAATCATGGAACTTATAGATATGAAGAATATCATCTTCAAATCTCTTGGTATCTACGAGAGTACACCGATACGATTCTTCGACTTTTTCACAATTTAGACTACCAAAAAGCGGCACACCATCACCACCAATGATCTTTGGTGCTATAAAGTGATAGAACCTATCTGCCAATCCCTCTTTTACAAAGGAAGCAAGCACCTTCCCACCACCTTCCACGAAGATATTGAGAAGGTTTAAAGCAATTAATTTATCTGAAAGGTCATGGAGATCCACCAATCCATTTTTCTCATTGCATTTTATTACCCTGACACCATAAGATCTAAGTTTCTTTACTTTCTCCTCATCCTCGCTAACGGTGGCTATTATCAATTGTCTACCAAATTCCCTCACAACCTTTGCATCTTCTGGAATTGTGAGATTTGAATCGAGAACTATCTTTATTGGGTCTTTGTCTCTCTGGAAACTACGAACATTGAGCAACGGATCATCATTTTTTACAGTGTTTACACCTACCAATATGGCATCACACACGGATCTCAAATATTGTACATATATTCGGGAGGACTCGCTGGAAATCCACTTCGAATCACCCTTAGATGTGGCTATCATCCCATCAATGGAGGATGCGGCTTTTAGGGTGTAATAAGGTTTTTTGGTTAATACAAACTTTGTAAAATCCTCTATAAGCTCAGCACACACCTGCTCATTATACCCTAAGAAAACCTCTATACCAGCATCATTTAGTATCTTTATAGCATTTCCACTATGCTGAGGGTTAGGATCAACCACCCCGATGAACACCCTTTTTATACCGCTTTTAATTATTGCTTCGGTGCAAGGTGGTGTTTTTCCGTGAGTGGAACAGGGTTCAAGCGTCACATAGAGATCCCCACCTTCTGGAGACTCCTCACAATCCTTCAATGCCTCTATCTCCGCATGGGGCATCCCAAACCCCGTATGATAACCCCTGCCGATGATCCTTCCATCCTTCACCACCACAGCACCAACTATGGGGTTAGTGTAGTTATAACCTTTACCCATTAATGCAAGCTGTATTGCTTCATCCATTACCAATAGAGGATTAACCAACTTTCTCTCCTATCTTTTTTTCTGTCCCATTTATTATTCGTTTTATATTATCCTTGTGTTTGTAAATAACAAATACCACAACTAAAAAAGTGCAAAGTTTGACAACAATCGACTGTTCGAAATACAGAATCGACATTAACAACACAGCAGCAGCAATTATCGAACTAAGCGAAACCATTCTTGAAACAAAAGCCACAATCAAAAAAGCCAAAAAAGCGATCCCCAAACTGATGGGGCTAACGGCTAAATATACCCCCACAGCAGTCGCTACACCTTTACCACCCTTAAAATTTAGAAAAATGGTAAATGTATGCCCCAATATTGACAAAATCCCGAAAACAAGAAGCAACTCCACCGAATAGTTATAAACATATTTCAAAACCATCAAAGGTACAAAACTCTTGGACATATCGAGCAGAAACGCCACAAGAAACCCCCAAAACCCCAAAACCCTACCAGCGTTTGTAGCACCGACATTTTTGCTTCCAACAGTTCTGATATCAACACCTTTT
>CAZFHX010000004.1:64438-81116 GCA_964519265.1 uncultured Deferribacterales bacterium | reverse complement strand
ACCAACTTCACAAGAATGTAAGAAAAAGGGATAGCCCCTATCAAGTATATAAGTATGGCAATAATGATGTATGTAATCATGAAGATTTACCCCTCAATAGTTCTCTTTTTTTCTAAAGAAATCTAAGTAGTAGATAAGGCAAGAATAGATCGATACAAATAATGCCAAATATATAAGAATATTCCCGATGAAAAATATATCCAAACCCAAAAGGGGCTTTTTGAATATAAGACACCCCAATGCCACCATTTGTAAAACCGTTTTTAATTTACCTGAAAATCCCGCCGCGATGACCACACCCTTACTTGCCGCAAAATTCCTCAACGCACCGATGATAAAATCCCTCGAAAGCATTATTATAACAATCCAACCCGCCAACCTGTTTAATTCCACTAAAACGATCATTGTGGCAGCCACAAGTATCTTATCCGCCACAGGATCCAAGATCTTCCCAAAATCTGTAACTATCTGATATTTTCTTGCTAAATAACCATCCACATAATCAGTAATAGACGCAATGACAAAAAGAACAGTAGAGATAACATTTGTGGTATCGGTATCCATGTAGAGAAAGATTAGAAAAAATGGGATTATCAGCACTCTCAGTACTGTAAGCTGGTTGGGGAGATTCATCATACTTTTATCAAACATCATATTTCACCTTTCTGTAAAAAGCCGTATTTTTCCATCTTGTACCGCAAAATTCTAAGACTTATCCCCAGCAGTTTTGCAGCTTTACTTTGATTATTGCTCGTAAGTTGCAATGCAGTTGTTATATACTTTTTTTCCACAGTTTCAAGTACCTTTTCTAAATCTATGGGGTTGTCCAGTTTTACCTCTGGGAGAATATCATCGTCATCAGTTACCTTCTTAGAGAAATACCCCAATATACTCGAAGGGAGTAACCTATCGGATTTCTCAAGAGCAACCCCCCTTTCAATAATGTTCTGTAATTCCCTAACATTCCCTTTGTAATCGTAGGATTTTAAAAGCTCCATCACGGGATAAGAGATCTCTTTTATATTTTTCCCCATCTGCTTAGAAAACTTTTCCAAAAAAAACTTCGCTAAAGGCTCTATATCCTCTATCCTTTCTCTAAGAGGTTTCAACTCTAATTGAACCACATTTATTCTATAGTATAAATCACTTCTGAATCTACCCTCTTGCACCTCTTTTTCTATCTCCTTGTTTGTTGCAGATATTACTCTTATATCTACATCCACCTCTTCTGAGGAACCCACCTTCATGACCTTTCTCTCTTGTAAAACCCTCAGGAGTTTTACCTGCATATTGAGAGGTAGTTCGGTGATCTCATCCAGGAATACAGTACCCCCAGAAGCCATCTCAAAAAGCCCTTTTTTATCGGCATAGGCACCTGTAAAGGCACCTTTCTTGTAACCAAAAAGCTCAGACTCCACAATATCGGCAGGAATTGCCCCGCAATTTATGGGTATGAAAGGCTTATTCTTCCTTTTGCTGAGATTATGTATCGATCGTGCCACAAGCTCTTTACCTGTACCAGATTCACCAGTGATCAACACCGATGAATCCCCTGATGCTATATCCACAATCTTCTGTTTCAAATCATCTATAAAACTGCTTTTTCCGATAATATCGTTTAACTCAGAAGGGTATCTCTTATCACAATCTTTACACACGATATTTTTTACCATTTTGACAAGTTCATCATTGTCAAAAGGTTTTGATATGTAATCCACAACCCCAAGTTTGATAGACTCCATAGCCGTCTCGGGGCTTGCATACGCTGTAATCAATACCGAAGGGATTCCTAAGGCATTATCGTATATGAATCTTACAAGATCGAGGCCACTCTCCTTACCCAACACAAGATCTGAAAGCAAAATATCGATCTTATTATTACTTAATATATTCTTTGCTTCTGCAATATTTTTGGCTACAAAGACATTAAACCCCTCATTACTAAAAAGGATCTCCAAAATCTCCCTTAAGGATTTTTCATCATCTACAATAAGAATAGATGGCATTCTATTTTACAGATATATCCAAAATCTCGTATTCCTTGTCCCCACCAGGAGCCCTCACAATGACGGTATCCCCTATGCTTTTACCCATAAGTGCCTTTGCTATTGGTGATATTACTGATATATACCCCTTGGAAATATCCGCTTCATCGGGACCTACGATACGATACCTTCTTTTTTCACCATTTTCCACATTCTCTATCTCCACATACACTCCAAAGACTACCTTATCCCCAGTGAAATTTGAGGAATCTATCACCTCAAATCTACCGATCTTCGATTCAAGTTCAGCGATCTTTGCCTCGATGAGACCTTGCCTTTCTTTGGCAGCATCATATTCTGCATTTTCACTTAAATCACCGTGTGCCCTTGCCTCTTTTATTGCCTCTATCACCTCTTTTCTTTCGACTGTTTTGAGTCTTTCGAGCTCCTTCTTTAACTTTTCATAACCTTCAGGTGTTATCGGAATTCTATCCACCATGTTCCTCCACTATTTTTTTCGCTGCTACAGAAGCATTTATATATCCATTTTTCATCCTAATTTCAAGGTTATCTTCTAAAGATACATCCCTCACATCGCTTACAACCATGTTATCTTTTAATACTATACAGTACCCTTTTTTCAGAAGGTTCTGCGGGTTTAAGTTTCTCAATATGGCTTCGTATCTGCTCAATGTATCATAGGTGAATGATACCCTGCGAAATATATCCTTTTTCAATCGCTCTCTCAAATGAATGAGATCCCTCTTTGCAATATTTATCTTTATCTTGGGAGAATTTTTGTGCAACATTGCATAGTAGTAATCAAGAGCAGCCTTTATATCATTGATTTTCGTTGATATATTGTTTTTTAAAGTTTCATCACACAATCTCAAGAATGTCTCGATTTTTTGTAATCGGGATATCGGTGAATTCTTATCCAATCTGATAGACAGATTATCTATTTTTTGAGAAATTCTGTATAGTTTGTTTTCCATGAAACGAGATAACGACCTATCGGCATTAGATAAAATTTCTTTTAACTGTTCAAAATTTTTCACCAACACATTTGCCGCTGCTGTAGGAGTGGGAGCCCTAAGATCAGCAACCAGATCTACAATGGTATAATCCCTTTCATGCCCAATTGCCGTAATTGTAGGAATATCACAGTCTGCAAGAGCCCTCGCAATCACCTCTTCATTAAAGATGGCTAAATCCTCTAAAGAGCCACCACCCCTCATTAGTATCAAAAGGTCGTAATCACTCATTTTACCAGCTTTACCTAATGCATCTACAATCTCATTTATTGCAGATACACCCTGCACCTGCACACCCCAGAGATCGATCTCGATACCTATACCATTGTCCCTTAAGATTTTGAGGAAATCTTTTATCGCTGCACCAGAAGGTGAGGTAAGAACAGCTATTTTCTTCACATACATTGGGATTTGCTTCTTATGCAGGCTATCGAATAGACCCTCAGCCTCTAACTTACGCTTAGTTTCCTCATACTTTTTATAAAAGATACCATAAGAGCTATACTCAATTTTTTTGGCTACAATCTGGTACACTCCATCAGGTTCGTACAAGCTCAACTCACCTAAAACAACAACCTGATCACCATTTTTTGGAGTGTAGTTTCTATTTATGGATGAAAATTTCTTAAAGAAAACAACCCTTATCTGGGCATTTGCATCCTTCAATACAAAATAGAGATGTCCCGATGGGGATCTTGATAAGTTGGATATCTCCCCTTCTACAGAGATATCATCTTTGAATGCTCCCTCAAGGAGGTTTTTAATTGCTTTTGTTATCTCTGATACCGATAGTACTTTCATGGCTATTCAATATTATGTAAAGATCTTCATCAAACTTCTTATAATTTAGCTCTTTTTTTATAACCATCTCTAAATAGTCTCTATCCTTCTTTAAAAGTTCTATCTCTTCCTGTAGTTTTGAGATCCTTTTATCATACTCCATAGACTCCTTCCTATACTTTTCCCTGATCTTTATAAGCTCTTGATACTGCATCAATCCATTGGTGCTAAACAAAAGATAAAATATAAGACCACCGATGGCTAAAAGGAAAAATATATGCCTCATACTATTTTTTACCTGTCTTGGCTAAAAAGATTCTCAAGGCTTGATTTTTTAGAGCTGTTGGGACTTCTCTCGAACGGGAGAGTTTTTCAATATCGCTTACTGCCAATTTCCCCAAGAAGTTCATCGATATGTCAAGGGGAGTTTTTGGATTAAACACCATATCTCTGACTATTGTGTAGTTGTTTGCCCAAGTATTATTTTTTGCAATCTCCCTCATTATATGCTCTGGGGTAGATTTACTTTTTACCACAAAAGAGATCTCATCATCTGTTATCTTCGGATTCGAAAGAACAGCCAACGATATCTGCTTATTTGGATCCCTTATCAGGTACATTCTGGCACTTTTGTTCCCCTTCATTGCCAATTTTATCCTTTCAGGTATCGTCATTTTAGATATCTTCTGGGCTAAATTCTCCTCCAATTCTTTATGAACAGACTGCGGTAAGATACCATCCAAATCCTTGTCCTCGTCATGTTCAACCTTTTCTGTTTTCGGTTCCTCTTTCGGTTTTTCTGGCTCTTCGTAAGAGAGATCAACAAGCAGCTGTTTTAAAAATACAATCGACTCATCAGGGGTATAAGGGTTTGAAAGAAGGGTTTTTATGATACCGATATTTTTCTCTAAAAAGACTCTAAGATTCGATATGCGAAACAACACTTCAGGTTCGGTTGAAGTTGCCAAAATTTCCAACAAACCGAGATCGATCTTAGATTTTGCTATAAGTTCAGACACAAACACAACATCATTCTTCAGTAATTTACAAAGGAAAGCTAAATACTCCCCTTCAAACAACTTACTCTTGAGGATATTTCTTCTATTCGTTTCATCCAATTTTATTAAGAATTGAAAAAGCTCTTTATACAGATGAGGATACGATTTTATCACTAAGAAAACGATTATATGAATATCCTTTGGGTTTATAGGTAGCGACCCAGATAGAAGCATCTTCACCTGTTCATCACTACTTGATCTCAAATAGATATCTTTCGTGATGACATTTAAGATATTGTGTTTTACAAGGTGATTTATTGTATCTTGATCTCGGACATCTGTTTTTAAAAGAAAAAGTGCAAGTTCTCTTTCCTCTTCGGAAAGATGATCTTTTGTAAGCAGGAGATTCAAATTATCCACTGACTACCCTATCCTTACCTTCTCTTTTGGCTTTTAGCATAGCCAGATCAGCCCGCTCTATGAGCTGTTCTATGGTTTCTCCTGGCTTATATTCAGCAACACCGATACTGATCGTGATCTTCAACTCTTCGGTTTTGTATTTGAATACGGTATTTCTCACAGTTTCAAGCAATCTGTTGGCAAATTTTACTGCATTTTCTAAATTCGCCTCAGATACGAGAACCACCATCTCCTCTCCACCGTATCTAAAGGCATAATCCACCTTTCTAAGCTCAGATTTTATGATATTTGCTAAATATTTTAATACAAAATCACCCACAATATGTCCATATACATCGTTGATCTTTTTGAAATTATCTATATCTAAGAAAATTACAGAGAACTTCGATTTATAGCGTTTAGATCTCTCGATCTCCTCGTCTAACTTCTTGACCATAAATTTTCTATTAAAAAGACCTGTGAGAGGGTCTGTCACAGATTCCATTTTGTACTTTTCGAGTTCCTTCTTCAGTTTGGCAAGTTCCTGCTCTTTTACCTTGTATTCGGATAGTTCTTTATTCACATTCTCCTTTTCCTGTTCGATATGTTTCAGCACATTGCTTTTATTGTCAATTTTGTTTGCAAGTTCTTTAGACAACTTGTCCACACGGTTTAGTACCATCTCTTTGAGAGCCTCTATAGATGACTCATTGACGATCAAATGATTAACACTGGTAAGCTCATTAGCGATCTTTTTATCCTCTTCAATATCTTTTCTGAGTATATTGCTATTCTCTTCGAGGATGTTATTCAAAGTCATAGAAGTCCTGTCGAATCTTACAACAATCTCATCTATGATGCTTTTCAATCGAGACTGTATATTCACCGCTTTATCTAAATACTCTGCTACGAGGGAGATCATAGTGATCAGATAATGCTTGAGATTTTCGCATTCTTTGTCTTTTTCTAAGTTATCTCTCAGTTGTATAAATTCCTGAATATTCAAAACTGAAGCAAAAAAGCCAGCTTTCTCAATCAGAAAATGCCTAAGTTCCTGCATGGCATCGCAGTCAGATATCCCTGAAAATAAATTGTTAAAATTCTCATTTTCTTTGAGATAGTTAGCCAGTGTCGTAGCAGTAAGTGGTATCTTCTTCCCCCGAATCTCCTTCAACCCTTCAATAACTATTGCTCCTACACTGTTTGCTAAGTTTTTGATATTCATAATACACCATCCATGAGATTTTTTCTCACTTTCTCGAAAAATTCCAGCACATCGTCCCTCTTATAATCATAGAATGTCCATGGGTGAGGTTCATACCTTTCACCCCTTCTCGAGAGTTGAAGATCTCCGTATATACCTCTTCCCAAATATATTCTATGGGTAAAATTCTTCGTACTTGCCGCAACAACCTTTTCTATAGCAACATAACCTGGATCAACATTCAACCTTCTTTTGCCATCTACCTTGAATTTATCTTCGAGTTCCACTGCCTTAAGCTTCATCTCAACTATCTTATCAGGCTGTATCTTTCTCTTGTGTGCGACGAAGAACTTGACCAAACCAGCACCAAATTCCTTACTATAATAATCGGTATGGTCAAAGGCAAAAACATCAGTTTTACAGAATATTTCCCCAAAAAGCTCTTTCAGAAAAGGTAAAGGATCCCCAATATCATCAGGATTGTACATTACTGCATTAAACAAAACAGCATTCTGGGGTCTTCGAACCCCACCACCATATACCATCTACTCTAAATTGGTAATATCCTCGATCTCCTCATTTGGAGAGATAGTAGATATAGCATGCTTGTAGATCATCTTCTGAGAATCATCTTTTAACACCACTACGAAATTATCAAAACCTTTTACAACCCCTTCCATCTTTACACCATTGATAAGATAAATGGTGACAGGAATCCTTTTCTTCCTCACAAAATTCAAAAATACATCCTGGATATTCAGCTTCTTACTCATAATGCTCCTCTGCACTTTTTTTTGAAGATATTTTAATAAATAATTATAATTCATAAAATAATCCATTTCAAGAGAAAATTTCTTTGACGACGATAAGAAAATGTAATAATATTTAGTGATAAGGAGGATAACATGCAGGAAATTAAAAAATGGCACAACTCAATGTTGGCAGAAAAAACGATCGAAAGTCTTTTAAAAAATGGATTTAGGGCATCATATTACGAAAACTCCAACACTGCCCTACAATACATCGACACCATAATAGCAGAACACCATACCATAGGTATCGGTGGATCGATGACAGTAATAAAGGATTTAAAACTCTTAGAGAGGGAGTCGATAAAAAATAAGATAGTATTAAATCACAACTTACCTGATATATCCCCAGAAGAGAAACATGAGATAAGGAAAAAACAGCAAACCTGTGATCTTTTTATAACATCTTCCAATGCGATCACCGAGGATGGGAAACTTGTGAACATAGACGGAGTGGGCAATAGGGTAAATGCCATGCTATTTGGACCTAAAAAGTCCCTAATCGTAGCAGGGATCAACAAAATAGTAAAAAATGTAGATGATGGAATCCAAAGGATCAAAAGGATCTCATCCCCAATGAATGCCAAGCGATTGGGAGTAAACACTCCCTGTGCCACACTTGGCTATTGCACCGATTGCAATTCACCCCAAAGGATCTGTAGAGTGATCTCTATCATAGAAAAACGCCCGATTCCATCAAATATAGAGATCGTAATAATTGGAGAAAATCTTGGTTTTTAGTTTTTTTATGATATAATGTGATATGGAGTTTAATACCCTCAATAATGTAAGGATAATTTGATGGACCAGCAATTCATAGAGATCGTTTACGAGCTTTTTGGCATAAAGGATCTCAATACCTTCATGGAGATCGCCCTAAAAAAGTTGAGATCCCTCCTTAATGCAGATGCCGGCAGTATCTTTCTATACAACGATGCAAGTAAGTCTCTGATATTCAAATATACACAAAACGATTCCATAGACCTACCATTCAAAGAATTTTCGATGCCCCTCGATGAGAAAAGTATTGCTGGATATGTTGGAGTCCACAAAACAATCTTGAATATAGAAGATGCCTACGAGATATCATCAGAATCCCCTTATAAATTCAACAAAGAGTTCGATAAATTTTCAGGTTACCGCACCAAATCGATGATTACTATTCCACTTTTAAACAAGAAAAATGACCTCATAGGGATCGTTCAACTTATAAATAAAAAAAGTGAACCTTACTACTTTACAAAAAACGATGAGATCATCTGCCATTCTCTCTCAGGTATAATCGGAGTTTCATTGGAAAACTCACTTTTGTACAACGAAATTGAAAACATGTGGGAAGGGTTCATAAAAGCAAGCATTCAGGCGATAGAAGCAAGAGATCCCATTACAAGAGGTCATACAGAAAGGGTTACAAACCTTACCCTTAAAATCGCATCCGAGATGGCAAGGTGTAAAAAGCAGTTTCCAGATTTCTCCCTCACAAATGACCAATACACTATGCTCAAATATGCCTGTTTGCTACATGATTTTGGAAAAATCGGTGTAAGGGAGCATATCTTGCAAAAAGCCAAAAAAGTATCAGAAGATAAATTGAATAAGATAAAATTCAAACTCCACTATGCACACAAAATAGGCGTTTTAGATACAGATACAAATGCTCTTTTTGAAATTGTAAAACAGGCAAATGAACCTACAGTATTAGAATCGGAAATGTCAGACATACTGAGTAAACTTGCAAGTTTGAAAATAGAAGAACCCAATGGAAACATCTCATCAATCCTCGAAGAGGATGAATTTAAAGCCCTCAGCATCAAACGAGGGTCCCTCACTGATGAAGAAAGGCAAGAGATGGAGAAACATGTCCTATACACATACATGTACCTATCATCGATCCCTTGGACCAAAGAATTAAAAGATGTTCCCAAGATCGCATGTATGCATCATGAGAAGATCGACGGTTCTGGCTACCCATTTGGACTCAAAGGGGATGAGATTCACCCTTACGGAAGAATTATGGCAATAGCCGATATTTATGATGCCCTTACCGCTAAGGATAGACCATACAAAAAGGCTGTGCCAGTGGAAGTGGCCCTTGATATAATTAAAAAGGAAGCTGAGAATAACAAACTTGACATTGAAATAGTGAATTTTTTTATAGATAGAAAAATCTATAAATAACACCGATTGAGATTTAAAAGAATTCGTGGAGGATTATTTTGAAAACTATTTTGGTGGTTGATGATGATGCTAATATCAGGTTACTTTTAAGGGATGAGCTATGGGAAAAGGGCTACAATGTGGTCACCGCTGTGGATGGTGAAGAGGCCCTCATATCCTTTGATGAAGAGTATGTAGATCTCGTAATTCTCGATATTAGAATGCCTAAAGTAGATGGCATAGAGGTTTTAAAAACAATCCGAGCTACAAATCAAAAAGTCCCGATAATTATATATACAGCTAACCCAGATGATCTTCCAGATATTTCAGGGTACGGCAACACTGTAAAAATAACAAAATCTTCCGACATATCGGAGGTAATAAACAAGACAGAATCGATGCTTCATGCTAAATAAAGATACTTTGAATACCCTTTTGTCATATTCCATATTCAAAAAATTTTACATCTTTGACAGCATACCCTCCACAAATACCGAAGCCTTAAATGGAAACTACGAATATTTTTCTGTAATCTTAGCAGAAAAACAGAGTTCGGGTAAAGGTAGGAGTGGTAGGAAATGGTTTTCTGAGAAGGGAAACCTTTTTTTCAGTATCATCATCCCCCCAATAGAAACTAACAAGTTATTGCCTTTAAATATTATAACTGGATATGCTGTTTGTGATGCTCTAAGAAGCTATGCCCCTACAAACCTAAAATGGCCCAACGATATCGTGTTGAACAATAAAAAGTTGGGAGGCATACTTATCGAAACGAAGTTTTCCGGAAACAGTCTTGAAAAAATTGTTATCGGCGTAGGGATCAATGTAAATCAGAAATATTTCGACGAAGAGATCGAAAATATAGCCACCTCATTATCACAATTTATAGGATATAATCTCGAGTTAGAGGATGTTTTATCGAAAATTTTACACTCTTTCGAGAACTATTACGATGATCTACTAAAAAATCGTATTGATATTATCGAAAAATGGTGTAAATATAGTAACAATTTTAGAAAATTGATAAAGATACACATAGATGGAAGTAAGGTTGAGTTCACAGAAAAAGGGATCACCGAAAGTGGTGAACTGCTTGTTTTGGATAGCCTTGGTAATGAGAGAAAAATTGTGTTAGGGGATATCTACCTATGATCTTTGCCGTTGATATTGGAAATACAAATATTGTGATCGGTGTCTTCGACAAACAGGAGATAATATTCAACTCAAGACTTGCCACAGATTACCAAAAAACCACAGATGAGTATGCCGCTATAATTATGCTTTTATTGAGAAATAGTAACATAGAACCTAAAAATATAAGAGGGGTAATAATATCATCGGTAGTCCCCCAACTCGTTTACACATTCACGAAGTTTGCCAAAAAATATTTAGCAAAAGATGCCCTCGTAGTTGGTCCCGGTCTCAAAACTGGGGTGCCAATCAAGTTAGAAAACCCCAAAGAAGTTGGTTCGGATAGAATAGTAAACGCTGCAGCAGTTTTAAAACATTACAGATACCCAGCAATCATCATAGATTTCGGTACCGCCACCACTTTCGATGTGATAAATGAAAATGGGGAATATATCGGTGGAGTGATCTGTCCAGGGGTAAAACTCTCTGCTTCTATCCTGCATCAAAAAACCGCTAAGCTACCCGAAGTGGAGATAGAAAAATGTGAAAAGGTAATTGGAACTAATACAATAAGTTCCATCAAATCGGGGATATTTTATGGTTATCTCTCCCTTGTGGATGGGATCATAGAAAGGATTATCGAAGAGAGATTCAAAAATGCTGATCCCTGCATAATAGCCACAGGGGGTTTAGGTTCAGTTTTCATGGGTGAATCCAAGTATTTAAAAAGATACGATCCAAATCTCACACTAATAGGCTTAAAGGTGATCTATGAAAAAAACGCTTAACTCATTACTTATAATAGTATCTATACTTTACGGCTGTGCCACAAAAGACTTAGAACTTGCAGAATCCCACTACAAAATGGGTTTAGCCTATCTCAATTCAGAAACAGATTACCTTTCCATCGTTGAATTTGAAAAAGCGCTTTCTATAAACCCCGATGATGATAGAGTTTACTACGCCGTTGCAACCTTTTACTTGAAAAAAAATCGACCTCTCGATGCCGAAAGGTATATCAAAAAAGCGATCTCACTAAAATCTGACAACTTAGAATATCAAAACCTATTAGCCACAATACTTGCAACCAGAAATGAAACATTAAAAGCAATCGATATATGGAAAAAGATCGTTGAAGACCCGAAATATGGCACACCAGAGGTAGTATATTTCAACATAGCATCGGCATATCTACAGTTGAGAAACCTTTCCGAGGCAGAATTAAATCTTAAAAAATCTATTCAGGCTAATCCAAGAATTCTATCCACATACATCACCCTTTCAGATCTTTACATACAGCAAAAGAGATATTCAGACGCAGAAAATACCCTAAAACAGATCTTGGATCTAAACCCCATGTTTAATCAAGGGAAAATTCTCCTTGCAAAAGTGTACTCCTATCAAAATAAAAATGATAAATCTATTGCTCTATTAAAAGAGATAATTACTTCAGATCCAAACTCAAAAGAAGCCAAAGAAGCTATCGAACTACTAAAAGAGATCGGGATAAAATGAGCAATTTAGGAAATATATTAAAGATAAAAAGAGAGGATCTACAAAAGCAGCTCCCCCAAGTAGCAAAGGAATTAAAGATCAATCTCCAATACCTCACCGCCATTGAAAATGGTGATTACAAAAAATTACCATCCTATGTTCACTGCTATGGGTTTGTAAAAAGTTATATAAAATATTTAGGACTCGACGAAAAGGAGATGATGGAACTTTTCCATCAAGAATGCCCAAAAACGCTTTTTATGCCAGAAAAAAAAGATGAACAAGATAATATTTTCAACGAGGTAAATAAAGACACCAACAAACATCTCATAAAAAAAAGAATAGTCTTCTACTCGATAATCTCTTTGATATTCATTATAATAGCAATCGTATACTTCACGACAATAAAAAAGCCATCATCATCAGACAATTCCCATCTGACTCAAAATATACAGGACAACAACCAATCCAAATCGATCGACAACACTCCCACTACCATCCCAACTCCTGTAATAACTGACAACAGTATCCTTGACAACAGCGCCATCTTACAGCAGTTATCAGACAATAGTTCATCACCAAAAGATAATGCCCAAGACAACAAGACAAATCTCAAAAATGTAAAACTATCCTTTTACAATACCTGCTGGGTCAATGTTAAAATAGACAACAAAACAGAGCTCGACTTCATAGCTAAACCCGGATTTTCAAAGGAATTCTCCTTTAAAGAGTTTTTTATCATAGATATAGGGGATGCCTCCGCCATATCGATAAGTTTCAACGGGCAGGTGATTGGTGGTCTTGGCAAACCTAAAGAATCTGTTAAAAATCTTTACTTTACTGTGAATGATAACAAACTAACCTATACTAAAAAGCAATGAAATTTATTCTTGAATTTTGATAGATTCAATGTATATTAATAAGACAAAAATGGTATAAATTAAAAAGATGGAGAATTTGATGATTTATCTTGATAATGTAGCAGGAACGAAACCTGATCCCAGAGTAGTAGAAAAGATGCTACCTTTTCTAACCGAGAAATACGGTAATCCCAGTGCTCATTTCTACCCTTTGGGAAGAGAGTCTTTTTTGGCAATAAATGAAGCAAGGGAACATGTGGCAAAGCTCATCAACGCAAATCCAGAAGAGATCGTCTTTACCTCTTGTGGAACAGAGTCCAACAACTTGGCAATAAAAGGTCTTGCTAATAGTTTTAAATACGAAAATAAAAAACATATCATTATATCGGAAATAGAACATTTCTCTATCCAGAATACCTGTGCAAAACTTTCTAATTACGGTTATAAAACCACAAAACTAAAAGTGGATAATAATGGCAAAATTAATTTAGACGAACTAAAAAAAGCAATCACCGATGACACACTTGTGGTATCAATAATGCACGCAAACCCCGAGATCGGAGTTATCCAAAATATCCAAGAGATAGGAAAAATATGCAAAGAGAAAGGGGTTCTTTTCCATGTGGATGCTGTGGCTTCAGCAGGGCATATTGAAATAGATGTTGAAAAATTTCAATGTGATCTTTTAAGCATTGCAGCACAAAACTTCTACGGACCACGAGGAGCAGCAGCCCTTTATTTAAAAAAAGGTGTTCACCTTAGCCCACTCTTCGATGGTGGTTTTCAAGAAAATGGATTTAGAAGTGGATCAGAAAATGTGGCTGGAATTGTGGGGATGGGTGAGGCCGCAAGGATAGCAAAAATAGAAATGGATCAATACGCCCCTAAGATGGTAAAATTGAGGGATAAACTCATAAACGAACTAAAAAATATGTTTTCATTCCTTCACATCACAGGGGATGAAAAAGATAGATTGCCAGGGCATGTAAGTTTTTGGATAGAGTATATCGAAGGGGAGTCCCTTCTTTTGTGGTATGCATTAAAAGGGATCTATGCTGCAAGCGGTTCCGCCTGTTCGTCCAACATATTGGCAGAGGATGAAGAGGATTTAGCCGCATCCCATGTACTTACTGCGATAGGTGTACCAAACGATATATGTGCAGGTTCTATAACCTTTTCAATGTCAAAATATACAGAAGAATCAGATATTGATGAAGTGATCAAGGTTACCCCAGAGATAGTAAACAAATTGTGCGAAATGTCCCCTTATTATAAAAAACAATAATCATTGGAGGAAAAAGATGGCAAAAGGACCATACAGCGACAAAGTAATGGACCATTTTATGAACCCAAGAAATATGGGTGAGATCGAAGATGCCAACGGTGTGGGTGAAGTGGGAAACCCAGCCTGCGGAGATGTGATGAAGCTTTTTTTCAAAATCGATGATAATGGTGTAATTCAAGATGTAAAGTTTAAAACCTTTGGTTGCGGTGCTGCGATCGCATCAAGCTCTATGGCTACCGAACTACTAAAGGGTAAAACTGTGGAAGAGGTATTGGAACTTACCAATGCTGCCATAGTAGAAGCCCTTGACGGACTACCACCCGCAAAGATCCACTGCTCTGTTATGGCTGAGGAGGCTATCGAAGCAGCACTCAAAGACTACTACAAAAGGGTCGGTAAAGACCCATCTATCGTGGATGAAATGAAGGCAAAAATCAAAAATAGAGTCAAAAGTTAGGAGGAATAAAATGACATTACAACAGAGAGTTGAAGAGGTATTAAACAAAGTTCGCCCAACTCTGCAGGCCGATGGCGGTGATGTGGAGCTTTTGGGGGTAACTGATGATGGTGTAGTTAAGGTTCAACTTACAGGTGCTTGCGGCAGCTGCCCATTTAGCACTATGACCTTAAAGCACGGGATTGAGATGAGACTGAAAGATGAGATCCCAGAGGTAAAAGAGGTGGTATCGTTCTAATGGATAAATTCAAATGCACCATCTGTGAATATGTATACACAGGAGAACAACCTCCAAAGAAATGCCCTGTTTGTGGAGCAGATGAAACAAACTTCAAGAAAATAAAACCGCAATCGAAATAATTGGGTGGGATCTTCCCACCCTTTTTACTTTGACTGACTACTTCCCAGATATCGAACTATTGAAATTATACTCCTGTATAAGTTCAAGGAAACTCTTAATCAATTTTTTGCTGGTTTTGCGCTTATTGTACACTAAAAATATATCCTTCTCCACCACCAAATCTATTATAGGAATCCCTCTTACCTCATTGGCACAGATATCTTTTACAAGAGCGATCTCACTCACAAAGGCTATTCCGAGACCATTTTTTACAGAATGAAGTAATCCATGGGTAGATGACATCACAGCAGTAGCATTAAGACTCTCAAAATCGTAACCCTTTGTTTTTAAAGCATACTCCACTGCCGCTCTCGTGCCTGACCCCACTTCTCTTATCACAAACCTTTCGTTGATGATCTCTTCTAAAAATACACTATTTCTCGAATAAAATGGGTGATCTTTGTTTACAGCGAGAACTATTCTATCTTTGAATATTGTTTTGTATTCCAAATCTTTTTTTGGAATCTTGCGGGCAACGATGGCAAGATCAAGCACTCCATCAACCACTCTTTGAACGATGGTTTGGGAATTTGCAATATCCATTATAAAAAAGGTTTTAGGGTATCTGTTATTGAATTCTTTTATGATAGATGGTAGAATAAATTCTGCAATGATCGTGCTTGAACCGATCCTTACATTTCCGCTTACTTCATTTAAAAATTCCTTTATAGCCTCGATAGATCGCTCCCTCAAATCGATCATATCCACAGCATAATCGAAAAATACCTGCCCAGCATCAGTCAATACCACTTCCCTTGATAACCTATCAAAGAGTTTTATACCCAATTCCTCTTCGAGGGTATTGATATGTGTGGATACCGTAGGCTGACTTAAGAGCATCTTCTCAGCAGCTCTGGAAAACGATTTATATTTTGCCACATACACAAATGCTTCTATCTGCTTAAAATCCATACAATCTCCCACATTGTGTTTTTTATTAACAATATACTGTTTTATAGATAAAATCAATAGCAAAATGGGAGATTGTAGATAAAATTAACTCAATACAGTTCCAATTTATCCTTCATCTGCACGAGGGACCTCTTCATCGCATCTATAAGTTTTGCCATAACAAGATACATATCATCAAGAATTCCCACTGTACTGAAATTTTTACGATATGGCGGAAGATTGGACGCAGCAATCCCATTTATTTCTACAAAACTTGTTATATAGTAAGACTGAACAAAGTGCATAAATATCTCAAAAAATTTCTGTGTAGATAAGATATTGAGTGGCTTTTGCATTTCGCTGAAAAGCTCCTGAGCTAATCTCTCATCAAACCTACCGATTTTATCATAAACCTCGATTATCTCCTTCTGAAACTTCTCAGTGAGATCCTTACCTTTTTTCATCTCATCTATCACTCTGTCGGAAAATTCTATTGCATCGTTTACCTTAGCTAAAAGTTTTTTCCTGTTAGTTTCTCTCTCTTTTTCGCTTGGATAGATTAAAGTAGATTCAATGGTGCTTAACACATCTATTTCATGATTGATATACTGACTGATTGCATCTTTAAATGTCATAATCTTTGTGCCAGGTATCTTAGCCCCACCTTCTGTTGCATTGATGACTGTTCCTCGATATCCAGTAATATCCTTTTCATAATATTTTAAAAATTTATACCAGACATCAGTAGTCTTGATTTTAGGTACAAAATTACCCTCTACCTCTAAGATTCTTTC
>CAZFHX010000004.1:0-64428 GCA_964519265.1 uncultured Deferribacterales bacterium | reverse complement strand
GGTCTGTAATACTGCTGCTCTTTTTCACCATAGGTTGCACCCGTAGCGTGGGTCACATCGTTCTCCCCAAAAGCCAAATCCTGCCCTATTAGAATTATTGGATCACACCCTAAAAACTCCAAAACCTTAAAAGCCATATTTGCCGCAGATGGCCCAATATCAAGCGTACCTTTTTCTATATCGATCCATTTGAAAGTAGCAAAATTACGGTAAACAATTATTCTTTTACCCGGAAAATTTGCGTAGGTCTCAGGTCTGATAACAGGACAGGCAGACAGATACACATCTTTTACATCCTCTTCCGTAAGCCCTTCGAAAAGTTTTGCAGTAGCCAAAACCCTCTCCAGAGAAGTGACAAGATGTGGTTTTAGACCATACCTTTTCATTACACGCACTGAAGCATCAGCCGCACAGATAACAGCCTTATTTTCTAATCCTCTCAACAGTTCTATATTTTTGTTCAATGATGGACCCGTCGCAACCACGATTCCAGGTTTACCCTTAAACTTTTCCCTTAATTGAACAATACCGGGGTTATTTATAATTTCATTGATGTTCAAAAATGTATTTTCTATACCTATCAGTGAATCCCAAGGATCATTGCCGTAATGAAGAAGTACCTCTTTCACGGCATCTTTTAGCTGATTCATTACCTCTCTGTAGTAAGATGAATTTAAACTGATAGAGAGCTTATTGTCTATGATATTGATGGCTTTGACATAAAGTTTTAAATTCCCCATCATCAAAATACTATGGAAATTTAGGAACATTCTATTTGCCGGCTCCCCTATGAATAAAAATACCCCCCTGTCTTTCAGAATCGGTTCCAAATCGATATTTTGTAATGTGAGGTAAAAAGGCTCCATCTCAGGATCAACAACAATATATACAGACTCCCCGAATCTATAGTTCTGTATCATACCAAAAAGCTCATACCCCAAACCGAATCCAAAAAATAGATTCAAAACCGGAAGATATATTTTTTCTTTCAACTCCTGCAAAACAGGGGTAAGTGGATCATTATTATTGTAGGCAACAGTATTGGAAGGTTTATGAAAAAGGTTTGGATACTTTTTGGGATGGTTGGAATTGACAACCATATATTCATTTTTTGGTGTATAACTAACAACTCTTTGATACAACTCAGGTCGATATTTCTTAAGATTTTCCAAATTCTTTTTGTAAAAATCCATAACCACTCCGTATTTTTTATTTTCAACAAGATTAAATAGAGCAAAATACCTGCCAAATCAATATAGCAATCTTTTCCTCCCACCCTTCATCCCTTCACTCCCTCAACCCCTCAAAACTTCATTCCTTCAAACCATCATTCCTTCACTCCCTCAAATCCTCTTCCCTTATCGGTTCCCCTCTTTTTATAACCCTCTTCGATTTTTTACCTAATAATGATTTGTAATATTTTGGATGTAAACCAAACCCAGGTCTGATCGAACGGATATTTTTTTCTGTGAAAACTTCACCCTCTCTTATATCCTCAACAGCAAAAAGACTTCTGGCAAAAATACGACTCTTTTCCACTTTTGGGCTGAGTTCGTAATTTACCTCACCCAAAGCAAGCTCCACCTCACGGATAGATTTTACCATATCTGCAAACTCTTTTGGTTCCAATGAAAACTCAGCATCAGGTCCACCGATCTTTTTATCAAGTATAAAGTGTTTCTCTATCACCTCAGCACCCAAAGCAACTGCCGCAATAGGTACAGAAATACCGAGCGTATGATCCGATAGACCCACTTTCACCCCAAACCGTTTTTTCATATCAGGAATAGTAAGAAGGTTTGCCTCTTCGAGGGGTGCAGGATAAGCAGATGTGCATTTTAAAAGCGTAATATCCTGACAACCGCTCTGTTTACAAGTATTAACAGCAAGTTCGATATCTTCAAAAGTGGATATACCAGTAGAAATAATCATCGGTTTCCCTTTTGAAGCGACATATTCTATAAGAGGGATATCTGTAATCTCAAAGGAAGCGATCTTGTAAATCGGCACATTCAATTTTTCTAAAAAATCCACAGCAGTTTTGTCAAAGGGGGTTGAAAAAAATACTAAGCCTAACTTTTCAGCCAATTCTTTTAATTCGAAATGCCATTCCCAGGGGGTATATGCCTGCTTGTATAAATTATAAAGCGTCTGCCCATCCCAAAGAGTCCCTTGCTTGATCTGAAAATACTCATTATCACAATCGATAGTAAGGGTATCAGGGGTATAGGTCTGCAATTTCACAGCATCCGCCCCAGATTCCTTCATCGCATAGATAGTCTCTTTTGCAATATTGATATCTTGATTGTGATTAGCAGATAGTTCGGCAATGATGAAGACATTATGACTTTGATTTTTCATACTCTTCCTTCAAGATACTGTAAACTAATACATCGATATAGTTACCTTCCCTAAAAATAAAACTTCTCAATCTACCCTCATAAGAAAAGTAGTGCTTTTCATAGAACTTTATTGCTTCCATGTTATTAGCCAAAACCTCAAGTCTTAAACAGTTAAAATTAAGTTGTTCAAAACACAGCCATTTTAAGGCATTAATCAATTTACTTCCATACCCTTTAAGGTCAGGATTTGTATAAATACCTAACTTTGCTCTTATATTTTGATAGTCTATATCAATCAAATTTATCGAACCCACCAAAAGTTCTCCATCATAAGCAGCCCAATACAATCTCTTATCATCATTTCTCAATCTCTCAATAAATTCTAAATGCTCTTCCAAAGATATTATTTTATCACTAAACATGAATTTTCTAATTCTTTCATCATTGCGTAAGGATAGTATCTGTAGATGTTTCTCTGTTTTTTCTATTGAGGTAAAATTCACAAACAAGATATTATCAAAGGTAAATTCTTTAAAATTCATATCTACGATATTAATCCATTTTCAATAAGGATATTTTTCACTTCTATTAACTCATGCGCCGATTCTCCTAAAATATCAGCAATATCTATTAAATCATTTTTACCATCAGCGTATGCTAAAAAATCCATAAGTGTCTTTACTACACCTTTTCTTCCACTATGAGATAGAGTACTATACAAACCTCTTTTTCCCATTTGAGGTTCACATAACATTTTGCTCTGATGATACATATTATTTTCAATTACATCAATAACCTTTTTGTAAAACTCAAAACTCTCTTGAAGTCCTTTAGGAGTTACGAATTCTAAATTGTCCAATGAAGTGTGGTACTCTCTATACACTCCATATTTACTTTTCATTACTGAACATACAGGCAAATCCACTCCTGGAGAACAATACTGTCTTTCATCACTTCCTCTATCGAGAAAACTATATTTCTTAAAATTACCAACTTCATACTTTAATAAATTCAACACAACCTTATCAGCCAATGTATTACCATAACGGCTTGGTAAATATGAAAACTCCCCATCATCCCCACAACATGTCAAAACAAAACCTGCTAAAAGATTATTTTTTAATTTTTCGAAATTTTTGTAAATATAGCAGATTGATCCTATCGTCTCAGGTACAAAAACAAATCTATAACTATGTCTTAAATTCTTTTTTTCTTTTAAATAATTGGCAAGAAAAACCGCTAAAACTGGACCTGAAAGTTCATTATTGGCCATTGATGGATGACAAAGATATGTGGAAAATAGAATCTCTTTTTCAGTTTCACCTCTAATTAAAATATCTCCATAATTAAGAACTCCGTCAGTTTTCTTCGATTTGATGACCACTTTATACTTTTTATTTCTATCCAGTCTTTTGAAATTCTCATAACTAATACAAAATCCCCAATAATCATTATAATAAGATGTTACATATGGTATAGCGTTTGGGATATCTTCTCTGTAATGTAAATGTTTACAAAGTTCATTATAATCAACAACCCCTTCAAAAGGTACAGAGTACCCTACAATATGCAAATTGTGATTTTTAAAATCGATAATTTTTATCCCTGTTGTTAGATCTTCAACATAGGCTTCTTCCACATTCCATTCTTGAGGTACAACCCAATCAAAGCATTTTTCACCAGAATCAATTTTATGAATTTTCAAATCTTCAATATATTCTGACAAAATTGTCAAAGATTTTCTAAACCCTTCACCAGTTAAACTCCTATTTATAGGAAATAATCGTCTGATAAGATCATGCATTTTTTGACCATACTCATATTCTTCATATTTCTCGAATTTCACCATCACATAAGGACTTCTATTCAACTCCAACGATATCCTTTCATATACTTCCTTCGCATTCATCAATTTTATATCTAAACCATCAAAATTTACTTTTGAAACAATGCCATCATCTTCCAATATTTTACCGATAGGTTCTAAATGAGTAATTATACCCCTATCTAAATTTCTAACAAACATACTATAAGATTTTGTATCTTCTTTTCCAGATTCATCAATATACTTTCCTGTAAAAATTTTTTCAAACCTATAATCAATATTTCTCTGTTGTTCCACAAAATGAGCAAAAGTAAAGCTATTTTGATAATTAACATCCCAAAGAATTATTTTACCATTCTTTGAAAATAAAAATCCGAAAGGGGAGTCTATTCCAAAAGAAGATATATTGTCCAAAGCTATTAAATATTCTTGATACTTACCATAAACTGCAAAAGAGTAAATTGGATGTTTGGTTCTTTTAAACCTCGAATCTTTTAATACTAAATTTCCCAAAATCCCAGTTTTTGAAGGTGTAGTTTTGTAGTCAAAAGGTAAACCTGAGCAAAAATCCCAATTAAAACATGGAATCAGCAAAGTACCATCTTCTCCAACTGATTCAATTAATAAATCTATAAATATAGCAGTAGCTTTGTTAAAATCGTTGTCACATTCATCTTTTAGTATCCATAATGTTTTCTTGAGATCATTGTGGAATAATACAATATCACCATTTTTTATATTATCTTGAATAAGTTTTTTTAATGACATGTTATACCTTTTTCTTCTAATAATTTTTTAATATTTAAGAAACTTCTATTATTAGATACTTCATCGAGTTTGAACTTCAGTTTAAATCTCCTTTCTAATTCCATAAATAGATTAATATGTGCTAGTGAATCCCACTCTGGAATATCACCCTCTTTCATATTTTCAGTAATTTTATCCTCTTCAATTTTAAAAACATCAGAAAAAATCTTTTTTAAATTACAATTCATATGTTATATCTCCTTGATATATTTATTTTCTTCGTATTCAACAAATCCACATTCTTTGTAAAAATTTTTTACTATAATATTCTTACTTGTAGAAATATATTCCCCTTCATATCGTTTTATACCTTTTTGTGAAAAATATTCGATAATATAATTAATAAAATCAAACTCAACTTTCCTACCTATTATTCGACAACTCATTAAAAATGTGTCTATTTTAGCCACCTCATTGATTAAAAAAACAATCGCAAGTCCAACAATACCTTCCTTGCCGAATCTGTCTTCATATTCTAAAGCAAAAATATATGTATCATCTCTTCTCATAAAATCTATCATATCCGATTCAGTATATCTTTTGGTGGTAAGATTGAATTGGTTTGTTTTTTGTGTAAGTTGTGCCATTCTACTAATAAATCTATCATCATTTATATAATAAGTAAGTTTAATCTCAAGCTGCTTTATATATTCATCAAATGTTAAATTGTTTTTAATATTTTCCCTAAGAAAATTCCTCAGGTACTGTTCATTTTTTTCTTTGTCTTCATCAGTGATATTTAGTTTAGGAAAGTATTTGTATACAACCTCTTCATAAAACCATATATTCAAATAAGTTATATCGGAAGGAAATTCTGGGACAATGCACTCAGGTAAAACTTCTCTAACTAAATTTCTCTCAAAAACACTATCATCGATAAATACAAAAGAGTCTATTCCCAAATTAAGTTCATTCGCAATCTCCTTTATATTTTCGGGTTTAGGATTCCAATTTATTTTTTTTATAATAAAATCATCCAAACTTAATGCCATCATTGGATGCAGTCTAAAAACTTCAGTTACATCTTCTAAATTGTTCTTAGATGCAACACACAAAATCACACCAAGTTCTTTTAACTTCTTTATATTTTTCTGAAAGTCTCTGTATATTTTTCCTTCCCCATCTTCAGATAATTTTATTCCATTTATACCATCTTCACCTAATACACCACCCCATAATGTATTATCCAGATCAACAATCAAAACTTTTTTAATATTTCCTCTGTAAGCATTGTAAATATTTTTCAATTCATTTAAAAGATAATTTGCCATCTCAAGGCTATATTTAATTCGACCTAAATACCAATAGTTAGGGGTAATGATATTTCTATAACCATATTTACTCAAAAATAAGTTAAAATCTAAAAAATAAAAATTAGATTTACTATTTAAAGATTTTAGTTTATTATTGAAAGAATCTATTAAGGCATTATTATTGTTGTTTTTCAGGTAATGATAGATATCAAAATGTGGATAAAAAAAACTCGACATAACAAACAAAGTCTTATTATGTTTCTCGATAAAACTCGAGATAGCTCTATATAGCTGATCTATCATATTAGAAAAGTATTCTAAATTCTCTTCAACATCTAAAAAATAGAATACAACATCAAAATAATTTTTATTAAGATGAGAATCTTCCAAAATCAGCTCATTATAGTACTCAGAAATACCTGCAACATAAATATCATCATAATTTTTTGCTAAATAAGAAAAATTAATATTAGATAAAACGGCCACTTTCATACACTCATCCTTTAAAATATAACTTCTATATTATCAAATGCAAGACCATCTTTTTTAATTTGCTCTAATATCTCTTTATAAAAACTTGACATTATTATTAAATTTCTGTTCTTTAATTTATTAAGTACATTTGAAGATTCGACTTTCCTATTGATTAATGGTACGATTTTGCCAACTTTATCCTTGTCATTGTCCACTATTATAACATTTTTATTTTTCAAAATAGAATAATCTATCATACATAGATTGACAATCGTTGTTGAACCAGATCCCCAAATAACTATTTTATCATAATCAGAAAAAAATTTATTCAACCTTCTACTTTTTTCTTTAATCAAATAAACATTTTTTAAGTAAATTCTTTCATAATCTAATGAGGGTTGATAATTATTATTTTTTTTTGATAGAATTATTCTGAGAGCATGAAAATCATGGTCTACCTCTGCATAATTAATAAAAAATCCAGAATCATCGGATAATTTCTTTAAGAAGTTAATGTTATAATAAAACAAATGATAATGATAGAATCCATAAAAGTTGGGAACCTCCAATATTAATTTTCCTTTTTTTGTTATTTTTTTACTCAGATCAATTAACAAATCGAAAGGATTTTGAAAATGTTCAAAAACATGCATCATCAAAAATACATCTATAGTATTATCATCGAACAATCTATCAGTATAAAAGGAGTTTATTATATTTAATCCCTCACAGTGTCGTGAATAAGGACTTGGTTCAACTCCTATAAGATTAGTATAACCTTCCTTATTTAATTCCTTGAGAATATAACAATCACTTGAACCTATTTCTACTATTTTATCATTTTTATTACAATACTTCTTTAACGCATCTATAAATTTCAAATATTTAGTTGTCCCAATACCCTTTGTCGGAGTGATGTACTCATAATTCTTATAAATAAAATCTAACTCATCTTCAGGCAAAACAGATGAATTAAAACCCAGTTCACATTTTTTACAATAAGATAGTCTATAAGGAAAGTATTTTAAATAAGTTATCTTATCTTCATCAATAGCAGATAAGAAATTAGGTAAGTCAGGAATTTCTAAAAGTAAATCAATATCTTCATGAGAACAATAAGGGCATCTAACCATTTTTATCTCCTAACAATTCTATAATCATGCCATTATTCAACAGGAAAAAAGCAACTCTTTTATTTGCGAACAGCGTTGTATCTTTAACTCCAGAGATAAGTAATGCCCCTTCTTCTTGTAATTTTTTAACTTTGAGATCAAAGTCATCAACTTCATAACAAATATGATAGAGTTTAATTTTTCTTTTCAAAATATTTTCAACGGGTTGTCCTGAAATTAGCTCAACCCTAATCCCATTCATATTAACCATACACAATTCAACATTTTGCATAGGGTCATAAACTTTCTCTGAAAACTCTATATCCTCAAAAATCTGTCGTAAACTTTCTAATTCTTTTTCTATATTTTCGCAAGCTAATCCTACATGATGGAATCTCATAAACTTTCCTCTTTCTTTCTATAAAGATTTTTGAGTTTATGTTCAAAAAAATTTCTGATATCAAGTTTTGATATTCTTTCACTAGGTTCTAAGTGATCAATATTATCATCAAGTATATCATCAACATATAAAAGTGCTGAAGAAAAAAGTTTGAAAGTAAGTCCAGGAATTACACTTTTAGCAATACAAAAAATGTCATCTAAATCATATTTTTTAGATAAAACATATAAATCATAATAGTCCCTAAATTTTGCCCTTAAGAAAAGCGTATTTACTTTCATAGCTATCAAACTTTCGATAGGAGCTAAATTAAAATTACTTACTTTCATTGGAGTTAGGAAGTTCCATTTAGCATCAAAAAACGTTATCTTACAATGCTCTATTAAAATATCAATCTGCTTATTACTGTCAGTTAGTATTTTAAAGTCTGAGTATTTCGAAAAGAAAAGAAGTATCTCATCTTTGAAAAAATTCTTTTCTGAGTAAGTAAAAAAATCTAAATCTTCACTTTTTCTATGCAAAAGATAAAGACTAAGTGCCGAGCCACCAACAAAAGTATACTTATATAGAAAGTCTGAATTGTTGATCAGATCTAACAACAACTCTTTAGTCTTTGGAAGCAAGCATCTCAATTTTTCTTCGTCTAAGAGGTTTACTGTCATAATCACCCTTTTCAAAATCTAAATCTAAAAAAACTCTTGCTATCAAAACATTTATTTTTTCAAACCTTTCATCATCCTTCATTGTATCAGACCAAACTCTTAAAATCTTGTCTTTATCATAAAATTTAAACAGATCGGCAATCTCAAAAAAATCAGCATATTTCAGAGTATGTTCTATAATTATATCATCATGTACCTGCTCAAGAGAGATATTTTTGTCATAGCACCAAAAAATTCCTTGAGATTTTAGATGCTCAAAAAATTGTGATTTATTTTCAAAAATTTTATTCATTGCCAAACCCATTTAATTTCGATTTGCTATATTTTTCAATAAAATCTTCAATATACGGTTTTATTTCAACTAATTCTTTTGTTACAACGATCGATATCGTATTATAATCTATCCCAAAATAATGATGAGAGAGGATATCTCTCAAACCAGCCATTTGCTTCCAAGGGATACGATTATCAATATTTCTTAACTCAAAAGGAATTTTTTTTGAAGCCTCTCCAATTATCTCTAAACTACGAACAAAAGACCTTTTATAATATTCATTTTTAGAAAATTCATCATAACTTAGTCCATCAACACTTTTAATCAAATAATTTATCTCAACTAAAATATCCTGTAAATAATCTTGAAAGTCTCTTTTCTTTTTCATTTATATATCACTTCATCAAGAATCTTTTTACCAATAATTGGTTTTAAAGATGATTTCATTACGAGATCGACTTTTACACCGAGTAATTTAGACAAAGTCATTTTCAAATCTATAAATTTCAGTAATCCTATTGGATTATTGAATTCTACGAGTATATCTAAATCACTCATTTCAGTATTTTCATTTCTTACAAAAGAACCAAAAATTCCTATATTTTTAACATCATATTTTTCCTGTAAATAAGGCTTCATTGAAACTAACTTTTTCCTTATATCAGTTAAACTTATATTCTTATTAACCATAATTAACAACCACAGAAAAATAGTTCATCCCAATATCATTAACCCTCACAAATCCCCTTTTCTCATAGAATCTTATATTATATTCCTGATTTTCTGCTAATTTTATCATGTAAGTCGGTACTTTCATTCTGTAAAGTTCATGTAAAGTTTGGCCACCTGCAGAAATGGCAACATCAGCCCAGTCCATCAATCTAACCATATCTTTCGAACTACAAAAACCTGTAAACTCCGCGTCAACTCCATTTATCTTTTCAGATACAATCTTCATATTTATATTATACCATTTTTTATTTATATCTTCAATAACACTAATTAAAATATCTTTTGGCGGATTACCCCCCAATGTAACGAGAATATTTTTAACCAAACCATCTCTATCTCTAACATCTACATCCCAAAAAGGTTTCCTCAAGAATATGAAATCTTCACCACACAAAACTCTATCATATCCACTATAAAAATCTTCATCTGCCACAGAATTTAGGATATAACCCACATCATAGTCCAACCTCCTAAAATCATCATAAATAACAAGCTTTTCTGTTCTTTCATGAATCTTTTTATAGAATTCTTTTTCCGCAAAATATGAATCCACAAACACAAGGGTTTTGTTATCAATTCTTCCAAAATCGAAGTTTTCCAACCAATTACACTTCGTAAACCTCTCCCCTTCGAAAAAAATCTCTTTCAAATTCTCACCTCTGACTAAAAGTTCCACAGACAAGCCAAACTCCTTCAAATACTGAACTAACCCAATGTTCCTTGTAATATGCCCATACCCAATTCCATCCCCACCTTCAGTCAATACCAAAACTTTTTCAATATGCTCCAATCGAAAAGGGAACTTCCAAACTAAACTCATTTAACCCTACTCTTCTCAAGTATCTCTGCACTTCTGTACAGATCCTGAAGTTTCAAAATCCTAATACCCTCTTCCAACTCTTCTTCGAGAGTATCAAAAATTTTTTTCTGAACAATTTTCTGATTTATAAATTTTAGCCAAGGTTTCTCATTAAAAAGTTTGAGAATATCTTTGAGTTCAAAAAACTCCTTCTTCCAAAAAAGATAATCATACACTGTGCACAAAAGAGCATAGTCCTCTGGGGTATCGAGAGTAATTCTGATATCTTCTCCTCTCTCATCATCGTCGGCATATACATTAACTATCTTAAACCTACCTTTCATCGTCTTATAAAAATATGGACAGACATGTTCTCTTTCATACTGTTTGTCGGCTTTTTGATGTGCTTCCTCAAGAATATCGAAATTAAAAACCTCTACATCAAGCCCATGAGGGAATGTCCTTTCTAAATTGTTTGAAGTATAATCTGCTTTTTCTTCTATATGTTTCTTTATACATTTATCCATTATTTTCCAATCTATACAGGGACAATCGCTGGTGATCCTCACAATTATGTCAGATTTTGCCTCTTTTGCCACAAAATAATACCGTGACAACACATCCTCTTTACTCCCCCTAAACCACTTTACCTGCTCTTTTTCTGCAATTTTTATGATTTTGTCATCATCAGTATCTGTTGTAGTTGCAATAATAATTTCATTGACTTTTTTCGATTTCTGAACCCTTCTAATTACCTGCTGAAGTACCGTTATGTAAGTATCAAAAGGTAGATTTAATAAAACCTTTTCCGGTAACCTTGTGGAAGAAACCCTTGCTTGAATGATAGCAGAGATATTTTTCATAGATAACCTTTTGACTTTATATAGTTTAATGTTTTTTCAATAATATTCAATAATTCACCAGAATATTGTACCACTATTTCAAATAACTCAGATAACTCCTCTAAACTGTAATCATGAACAATATGATTTCTTACATCCTTCATTTTTATTAAAAGTTTATGATCATCAACGAATCCCCGTTTTTCTGCTCTGATTATACTGTCAAGTCTCGTACCATCTTCCACCAACTCTATAATATCGATTATTCTAAGCAATTTATTCATATAAATATCAAGCAATCTTGCATATCTGCTACAAAGTGCTTCAAAAATCTCAAGTTCATCCAAATTGTATTCTCTCTTTATTCCGATCTCATTAGCTCGATTAAGAGAATAGACCAACTGATTTTTACCTCTTTCAACAAGACCAACTATTTCAGACAATATCGCCTTTTTATCAGTCAATTCTCACTCCTTCTAAGTAAATATTTTTTTTGAAATTTTGAGACTCTTCCGCATACCCTTTTGAGACAACTAAGTCTATTTTTCTAAACCCCAATTTTTCATACAGTTCTGCTTTGATATCTAATATCTTCTCAAAATTTATAACCTTTGAAACCACCATTATATCAATATCTCCACCTTTTTTGGAATTATCTAATCTCGAACCGAAAATGTATATCTCAGAATTGGTATCATATCTTTTAATCACTTCCTTGATATTTTTGAGTTCCTCTTCTGATAATCTCATCTTAAAATTTCACTCAAGACATTAAAAATTTTCTCAATCTCATCATCTTTCAACCCATAAAAGATTGGCAGACTCACCGCTTCCTCATAATAACTATACATTTTTGGTAAATTCTCACTTCCATAACCCAATTTCCTATAATATGGTTGCCGATTTATAGGTATATAGTGAACCTGCAATCCAACCCCATTTTCCCACATGATATTAAAAAATTGTGCTTTAGTAAAATCAAATTTAGAAAAATCTACCCTGACAACATAAAGATGGTAAGAAGAATTTTCATTGTAATCATACAACGGTTTCACAAATTCAAAATTTTTAAAGAACTCGTCATATCTTCTTGCTATCTCTCTTCTTTTTTGCACAAACATATCTAACTTTTTCAATTGACTAATACCCAAAGCACACTGGAAATCTGTAATACGATAATTAAAACCCAAATTCACCATCTCATAATACCACGGATTTTTTAGCCCATTTTCATCAAAAGCCATCTCACTGTTTTCAAATTCACTCCTGATTATCCCATGCCCTCTGAGAGTCATTAATTTTTTATAGATCTCTTCATCGTTTGTGGTGATCGCCCCACCTTCACCTGTGGTGATATGTTTTACAGGGTGAAATGAGAAAATAGAGCAGTCGGAATATTTACAACTTCCTACCTTCAAATCACCAAATCTCGCCCCCAAAGCATGGGCACAGTCTTCCAAAATCTTTATTCCGAATTTTTCTTTAATGTATTTTAATTTTTCGTAATCAACAGGATTCCCGCTGAAATTAACCACATATAAGGCATTTATAGATTTATCTTTTTCAAGTATTTCAACACATTTATCCAAATCGATATTACCGTCATCACTAATATCAACAAAAACAGGTATAGCACCGGCATAGAGGATCGAGTTTGATGTGGCAACGAAAGAATTGGGAGTGGTTAAAACCTTATCACCCTTTTTTAATAAAACAAGTGATGCCAAATGTAGTGCAGCAGTACCATTTGCCACAGCCACAGCATATTTTGATCCTGTCTTTTCACACAGTAGATTTTCAAACTCAACTACATTTGGACCTGTGGTCAAAAAATCTGACCTTAAAACCTCAACCACCTCTTTTATGTCATTTTCATCAATAAATTGACGACCGTAGGGGATAAGTGTCATATTAAAAGCTCGTCTAAAGTTTGAGTTTTCACAATATCTGTTTTTATAATATCTTTATCCGCAGTGACAAGAACTGCATCTATACTCAATGCTGTTGCAACTATTATTGCATCAGGAATTTTGAGATTTTTATTCTTCCTAATTTTTATAGTGTTTTCTTTTATTTCAGAATTGATATCAATTATATTGAATCTGCCAATGATATTTCTCAAGGAAACTTCTGAATTAGGGGATAATCTTGGAAAAGAGAGAAGTTCAATTTCTGTCACAAAAGAAATAAAATAAAAATTCTCTTTAAGTATTGCTTTTGAATTTATAGCATATATCACTTGATTAGTATCAAGCAAATATCTCATTATCCCAATCTTTCCTAACACTTTTTTGATACTCCACAGGATCTATATTTTTAAACTCATCAATTGTATAATTAGAGAAGTCTATGATAGAAGGTTTAATCGTCCTCACTTTCTTAACCTTTGAATCGATCTGTAACCTTTCAATCAAATCTTCGATCTGATCGGATTCGATCTCTAAAAGAACTTTGCCCATTTAGTCCTCCTTCATACTACTAATTATATTGAGCAGTTCCTCCTTTGTCAACCACCATGTGTTGTTATCACTCCGGTAAGAAAATCCATCAGGCAATTTTTTCCCACCGTTGCCAAACTCTTTGGGTGCTTCCCAATTTAAAAATTCTGGTATAATACGAAAATGATCCGAATACTCCCTCGTATGCCTTGCATCATCCTCAGGTATCATCACCTCGTGCATCTTTTCACCAGGTCTGATACCGATCTCTCTTATTTCTGCCTCAGGAGCAATAGCCTGAGCAAAATCGATCATTTTCATACTCGGAATTTTTGGAACAAATATTTCTCCACCCATCATCAGTTTAAAGGCTTTTAAAACAAGCTCCACTGCTTGATTTAGAGTAATCCAGAATCTTGTCATATCCCTATGTGTGATAGTTATTACTCCCTCCTCTTTCTGCTTTAAAAATAGAGGCAGTACGGATCCCCTGCTACCTAACACATTCCCATAACGCACAACGGCAAATTTTGTCACCCTACCACCAGCATAGGCGTTACCAGCCACAAAAAGCTTATCTGAACAGAGTTTTGTCGCTCCATATAAGTTTATAGGGATCGCAGCCTTATCGGTGGAAAGAGCTACAACCTTTTTCACATTATTATCGATACAAGCCTCAATGATATTTTGGGCACCTAAAATATTAGTCTTTATAAACTCAAAAGGGTTATACTCTGCAGCAGGTACCTGTTTTAATGCAGCAGCGTGAACCACATAGTCTATCCCATAAAACGCTCTATAAAGTCTATCCTTATCCCTTACATCACCTAAAAAGAACCTCAACCTTTTGTCATTTCCAAATTCTTGAGCCATCTCATACTGCTTAAATTCATCCCTGCTGAATATAACAACCCTTTTTGGTTCACAGTGCTTTAATATATATTTAACAAATGTTTTTCCAAACGAACCTGTACCACCAGTGATGAGAATACTTTTATCTTTAAACATTCTTCCCTCCATTTTTCTTAAAGCTAATAGATACTTTTTTATCATTATAGCAGGAAGATACTGCAAATTCACTGCATTCTTTGGAGATCTTCTGTATAAAATCTATCAATTCCTTTGTAAAAATTTTAACTGATGATCTTTTTGAGGTTCTCATGGTACACCTCCTTTTCTTAATCTTAAAAAGATGTTAACAACATCTATGCCAAATCTCAGGGAAAACTTTTCAACTTTTTAAAACTTCAAAAAGATTGAAAACAGAAAAAAATGATGGTATCTTTCAAAAATGGTAGAATTGGTAAGTTTTTTCTCATTAGGTTTTTTTGGCGGGTTTGGTCATTGTATTTTCATGTGCAACCCATTTGTCATCTATATAGCAAGTAAATTTGCCCCAAATACTCCAGGGTATGTAAACTTTCTAATCCCACAATTGAAATATAACATAGGACGAATACTAACTTACTCACTTTTAGGTCTCATCTTTGGCAGTATTACAACAGTAAGCTCACTTTTTTCAAATATGGTAATTTTTCAGAAAATCATCTCCATTTTGGCTGGCGTATTTCTCATATTTTACGGAATATCTGATCTTTCTGGATTTAGAGTCGTTTCAAAGATCGAAGACAATATCTTTACCAAGAAAATCAGATCGGTGATCTCCCGATTTCAATTCAATTCCCCTTTCATCACCGGTATTGTTCTTGGTTTTTTACCGTGTGGATTACTATACGGAGCACTCATCGGTGTATCCTCAATGAATAACCCCATCAGATCTTCTATTTCGATGGGATTATTCGGAGTGGGAACTTCCTTTGCTCTTATCATTGTTGCCATATTTGGAAATATCATATTAAAATACAGGCTATTCTTCAGGATCGTAAGCTTTTTTATAATGCTTGGAATGGGGGCATTTTTTATCTATTCAGGTTTAAAATTTTAATCCTTAGGGAATTTAGAACCACAAAAAGAGAGCTGATACTCATGAAAATAGCAGAAAATACGGGGTGAATCTTACCCATCATCGCCAAGGGGATCGCTATAAAATTGTACGAAAATGCCCAGAAAAGATTCTCTATGATGATCTTTCTCGTTTTCTTGGCTAATCTAAAAAACTTTTCTACCAACGATATATCACTATTCATAAAAACAGCATCGGCACTTTCAAGGGCAATATCGGTACCTTTTCCCATAGCAATACCTATAAATGCCTGCTTAAGGGAGGGTGCATCATTGATACCATCCCCCAACATCATAGGGAATTTATCAATATGCTCTTTGACAACCTCAGATTTTTGAATAGGTGTTAACGAACTTTTTATAATGATTTTCTCAAAACCCTTCAAAACCGATTCTGTGGTTTCCTTTGTGTCTCCAGTAATCACATAGATCTCATACCGATTTTTCAGCAGATAATTATACACCTCTTTAAAAGACTCTTTAATACTATCAAAAAGTGAAATCAAACCTATCAACTGACCATCAAAAGCAACAAACACATTTGTCCACCCCTTTTCTGATAGCTCCTGCAAATCCCTTTTTGCTGAATCAGTTAAAGTGATCCCCATATCGATCATGAGAGCTATATTACCAACCAAAAGCTTCTTATCCCCTTCAACTACTCCCGACATTCCATACCCAGGTATCTCTTTTACATCTGTCACCGGTAGAAATTCTGCAGTATAAGATTGTACGATACTCTTTGCAATTACATGCTTAGAAAACCTTTCGATTGAAGCAGCCAGTTTCATCACATCGATATCTGTGTAAGACTTAACAGATACTATCGATGGATGACCTTCAGTTATAGTCCCAGTTTTGTCAAAAAATACTGCTTTCACCTTTGAGGCATTTTCTAAAATAGACCCCTCTTTAATCAAAATTCCCGACCTAAAAGCTATAGAGGTTGATATCAGTATAGCCAATGGTGTAGCAAGCCCCATAGCACATGGACAGGCAATCACAAGTACAGAGACTGCTGTTAGAAATGAGTTTACAAAGTTATGCCCTATATTTATCCAATATAAGAATGTCCCTAACGAAATCATGATAACAATAGGCACAAATAATACAGTTATCTTATCAGCCAATCTCTGAAAATAAAAGCTACTTTCCTGAGCTGATTTTATAGCCTCGGCAATCTTGCTCAAAGATGAATCCTTCACTCCTGAAGAGGCCTTTATGACGATAGTTCCATTCAAATTTATCGTTCCAGAAAAGACATCGCTACCTATTTTTTTGAAAACAGGTACACTCTCTCCAGTAAACATGGATTGATCCACTTCCGATTCTCCATACACTACAACTCCATCCACAGGGATACTCTCACCTGGAAGCACCTCCACAATATCTCCAGAATTTACCGCAGATGCCTTGACAACCACAGGCATTAATTCCCCTGAAAGGTATTTCTCACTATCGAAATATTCAAATTTTTTAACCTGTTTTGGCTGGAGATTATAGAGCAGTGATATCTCTTTTGTGGCACTTATTTTAGCCTCTGTTTCTATATATCTACCAAGAAGAATGAGAGTAATTATCGTTGCCGATGTATCAAAATATATCTCTCCACCAGAAAAGATACTATAAACACTGTAAAAATAAGCAGAATATGCCCCTAAAAATACCAAAGTATCCATATTCACTGTTTTAGATTTGAGGGATTTAAATGTGTTTGTGGCAAATGGTAAACCAGAGTAAAAAACCACAGGAGTGGCAAGAATCATAGCAATAAATCTGAACATATTCTTGAGATTTTCTTCCATCCCCTGAAAATAACCAGCATATAAAGCGATGGAATAGATCATTAGTTGCATTGAAAAAAAAGCACCTACACTGAATCTTAAGAAATAATCTTTCTTCACCTTCGTATAGTAATCCGATGATGAAATCTGAGAGGATGGAACAGGTATATACCCCAAATTTGCAATACCGTTTAATATGGTTTCCAAATCTATTTGATTTTTATCCCATCTAAGTCTCACCTTATGTGTGGCATAATTCACCCTCACATACAAAACACCTTTTAGTTTTGCTAAATAGTTTTCGATAAGCCATATACAAGCCGCACATCTAATATTTGTAGCTATAAATTCTATCTCTGAATAATCGTCGTATACTATAACATCATCGATAAAAGTATCATCACTCACGCGAACTATCGATACAGGACCAGGTTTGAAATCTCTTCTTTTTCTGTAAAAACTCTCAAAACCTCCATCCTTTATAATATGGTAAACACTCTGACACCCCGGACAGCAAAAATGTAATTTTTGCCCATCCGATTCTTCGACGATTGCTGTATTCTTGTTAAATTTTAAAAGACAATGACTACATTCAACTGTAGTATCACTATTTTTCGTCGTCATCGTCATCGAGGATTCTATATTTTATACCTTCAGAGTCATCAAAATGTTTCCTTTTGTATGCCCAAAAGAAAAAAAAGAGTGCCAATCCACCCATTATAAGGCTAATCGGCACAAGTATATAAAGTGATGACATAAGTTAGAACTTCATCGCTAAGTAAAGAGGAATGAAAAGCATCGCTATTATTGAAAGAATCATGATAATTGTCCCTAATCTCATAGTCCACCTCTCATTTTTTAATGTATATAGGCTTTTCCAGCCTAATATTCTCATTATCTACCATCAAATCGAAAATAATTACATAGTTACTTTCAACTAATTGGTTTACCGCAAGCATAAATTTTTCATCTTTTATGTCTGAACTCTGCTTTATCATCATCCTTGTGGATGGAGATTCCAACTTTATAGAGTTTATCTTTATTTTGCCAGTACTTTTCAAAATACCTTCTATTTTAACACTGGTTCCATCGTAAACTAACGAACCTATTTCAGGAGCAATTCCGTATTGGGATATCAATCTATTTTGTTTGTCATATCTCAATGCAGCTCCATAGGTATCTTTTTCCACCTTCCCATCAAAAAATTTCAAACCAAAATAAAACGAACTAAGTAAAAGCAACACTCCAGCTACAACAAGGGCAACGGTCATTCTCATCTATTTTACTCCCGACTTTTTAGCAAAAGGCTTCCTAAAAGTTATCCTCTTTTTGAGCTCTTTGTTATTTTCATCTTTTATGACAATATCGATGTCTAAAAGCTGATTCTTTTCTGCAATCTCCTTAGGAATCTTTATAAAAACATTTTCCACCTTTTTCTCTTTTGGTAAAACTTTTATACTGCTCGATGGTTCGAGTGTCAAAGGGATCGATGTCACTGCTGTTATTGTAAAACTCTTCTCCTTGTTGGATAAATTCTCAGCTATAAACTGAAATCCATTTACTGCAACATCACCAGTAAATCTTGGGTAAAACTTCGGATTAGTGATCAATTCCACTGAGTAAGACTTAATATTAACTGCAGCAACAACAGTTGCCACTAAAAATACCGCCGTTGCCAAGCCACTTATAAGCACTGTGGGTCGTTTTAGATTTTTATCATTCTTAGGTCCAAAAAGGTATGCAAAAAGGGAACTTTTCCCTCTCTTAGACATCACAGACTCACAGGCATCAATACATTTGGCACAGTTTATACAAGCTGAATTAAGTCCCTGTCTGATATCAATACCAGTAGAACAAACCTTTACACAAGATAAACAGTTGATACATTCACTCTTAGTTTCAGGTTTCATATAAACTGCTAAGGTGTGATCATCATATAGTATAGACTGAATCATCGAATAAGGGCAAACAGTGGCGCAAAATCTGTATCTTACCAAATATATATCAAGGAAAACAATTATTGCCAAAGTAATTATAAAACCTAATGTAACGGGATGTATATACCCTTTATTGAAAAGATTTGAAAAAAACTTATAAGGATCGACAAAATAGAAAACCATATTAAGAGATATTATTAAACTTATCATTACAAGGTAGAAAATGTATAGACTCTTTTTGGGACCTGCGGACTTTTCCTTGTTATCCATAAAAGAAGTGACTTCCATAGTAACCGATTGGGGGCAAAGCCATCCACACCAAATTCTACCGTAAACGAGTGTCATCATGATAAAGAAAAAAGTAAAGAAAAGTGTAATAAGTAAAACAAAAAAGAAATTATAAATAGGAAGACTTAAACCAAATAGATAAAGAACTAATTCCGACACATCAAATCTGATAAGACTATTCCCATTTATCTTTACAAACGGAATAACAAGTGCAGTTATAATCAAAATCCAACGAACTAATCTCCTCTTTTCTTGGTAGTTATTGTTCATCGTCATCTTCCAGCATCCTGTATTTAGCCCTTTCCACCTTATCTTTCCTCTTCGGTAGATAATAGTAAACAATCGCTAATATCAACAAACCCACCAAAACGAAACCGAAAACTACCAGAAAAAAATGATCTATCGCCATATAAACCTTCCTTAAATTATACAAAAAGGCGGGATAAACCCGCCAAAACTATTTTTTCATACTCTCTTCAAATGCCTTTTCTTGAGTCCAACCTGTAAACGCAGGGGTATAAGCATATATATAATATAAACAAAATACTACCAATGAAATGAAAAGGATCAACCAACCCACAGGCAATACATTTTTGGTATCCTCTCTTTCAAACTTGGAAAAATCATCAAACTCTTCTCTATATTCAGCCATACATACCCCCTACTGTTTTTTGAGAGATTTTGCGTACTCTACAAGAGCCCAGATCTTCTCTCTTGTAAATTGGTTAGCATACCCTGGCATAGCGCCTTCAGCACCGTTTGCTATAATTATGAAAAGCTCTTTTTCTGTTCTTGTGCTGTCAGCAAAGGCTGGTCCAATATTCCCCTCAGCATTCTTACCATGACAGCCAACACATTCGATCTTGTAAAGTCTCTGCCCTTCTGCCACTGCTTCAGCTTTTCCAGCCAATGGGCTCTTTTCTTCTACAGAATTTGGGTCAACAGTAACCACATTCTTCTTAGCTACAGATGTTCCAAGCTGCTGAAGGTATGCAACTATGGCATCCATCTCATTCTTGGTTTTTAGAGCTTCGATATCTTCCTGTTTGTATTGGATCCCCAAAACTTTCAAACCAGCCACTGTTTTTTCAATATCTATCTTTTTGTTGCTCAAGAATGCATACTTTGGCATGTTGGATTTTTCGTAGAATGCCTGAGGGTTTGCCATATGTTGATAATGCCAGTCATCGGGATATTTACCGCCGATCCTTGCCAAATCTGGACCTGTCCTTTTAGAACCCCAGAGATGTGGTCTGTCATAATAGAATTCACCAGCCTTAGAGTAATCACCGTATCTTAATACATCAGCTTTAAGAGGTCTTACGGTCTGAGTATGACAGTTCATACAACCTTCTCTCATATACACATCCCTACCAGCAAGCTGTAGGGGAGTGAATGGTTGCAAATTTTCCAACTTAGGATGCATCTCAGGTCTCATCATAGGGTAAAACATAGTCACAAATGTACCGATAAGTACTGTAATCGTTGCTACTATTGTGAATAAAAATGCTTTGCTGTAAAGGCTATTCTTGTTGTGCGACATAGTAGCCCCCCTTATGCATTTGCCGCAGCCAATTTAGCTGCAAGCTCTTTCTTCCCTTTTTGTATGGTCATAAATACATTGTAGAGGAAGAAAAGCATACCGATTACAAATATCACGCCAGCTATCGTATGGATAATTAGCCACATCTGTTTCGATGAATGTGTATTTCAAAGAACCATCTGGATTGGTCATCTTCCACATAGCACCCTGCTGGATACCAGTGATCCACATGGTAATAGAGAACATCAACTGCCCTATCAAAACGATCCAGAAATGTATGTTGGCAATCTTCTCACTGTAGATCTCTGTCTTGTAGATATGAGGGATTATATAGTAGATGGATGCACATATAACCATAGTAACCCATCCCATAGTACCCATATGGACATGACCTGGAACCCAGTCGGTATAGTGGATAAGTGAACTGATCACTCTGATCCCTTGAGATGGTCCCTGAATAGTTTGAAGACCATAGAATGTGATACCAGCAATAAAGAATTTTGTAAGGTATTTATTCTTCATCACAGACCAATCCGATTCTACGGTAAAGTAGCCATTAACTACAGAACCCCAAGATGGGGCTATCAAGAAAAGGGTAAACGCAATACCTAAGGTCTGAATCCAATCTGGAAGTGGAGTGTAAACGAGGTGGTGAGCACCAGTCCATAGATAAGCAAAAATCAGCGACCAGAATGAAATGATTGATAGCCTGTGGCTATAAATGGGCAAACCTGTGGATTTTGGAAGAAAGTAGTAAAACATAGCCAAAATAGGCGTAGTAAAAAGGAATCCCACAGCATTGTGTCCATACCACCACTCAACATTTGCACTATTTACACCTGCAAAAAGGTGATAAGATTTGAAAAGTGTGGCAGGTATCGAAAGGTTGTTAACAATATAGAGGATCGCCACTGTCACAATCGTAGCAATGATGTACCAAAGAGATATATACATCTCTTCCTCTTTCCTCTTAAATATAGTACCCATCACATTGATTGCGAAAATGACCCACAAGATCACCACAGCAATGTCAATAGGCCACTCAAACTCAGCATACTCTAAGTTCTGAGAATAACCCATAAAAAGGGTCCAAGTAGCAAGGGCTATCCCAATATTGAAGAGCCATAGATGGAATCTCGCCAATTTCGGGAAAAGCAAAGGTCTCTTGGTAAGCCTAATAACGAGATAATAGAAAATACCAAACTCCGCACCTATTCCCAATCCATAGGCAAGAACATTAGTATGCACCGTCCTAAGTCTTCCAAAGGAGAAATACTCTCCAAAGTTTAGGTCGGCATTCCACATCTGCATCGAGATCAACAAACCAATGAGAAGACCTACGACGCCCCAAAAAAGACACGATACGATAAACCCTTTCACGGTTTGGTAATCGTATTGGTACTCATTCATACATACCTCCTATTTTATTTAATGCTTTATCATCAAACATAAAATCTTTTAGCTTAGCCTGCTTCATTTTGTCTATCAACTGATATTGGATTTCAGCAAAGAAGCGTGTGATATTACAAATAGGATTGAGTTTACATGACTCAGGCATATTTATGCAGATATTTATCTCAGGTTCAAAACCCATACATGATAAAACATCATAAATACTCAAATCAACAACCTCTCTATTTAATAAAACCCCGCCATTTTTACCCGTCTTCGTTTCTATTATACCACATTTTGAAAGCTTATGCAAAATTTTTATAGTATTGGGTGGAGAAATAAAAAGTTTTTCAGATATCTCATCCATCTTTACAAGGGTATTCTTCCCCAGCAGATAAGCAATTATCCTTATTGCGTAATCTACTTCCCTTTTAACAAGCCCCATTCTTTACCTCTTAGGTAAAGAATAGTATTGTTTACAAAATTTGTCAACAAAAAATTATTTTTCCATATCGAACAATAAAATATAATCGCAGAGCTTTTTATTATCGTAAATCGATATCTTTACATACCATCTCTTATCCCCCCAGAGGCATTTTGGTAAAATAAAATTCAGAGTATAGACGCCATTTACATTGCTCATCTTGTAATTGTAATTACCCATATCCATCTTCATATTGAATACAGTATCGATTTTTAAATTGTTCACCGAAGCACCCGACCTATTTGCCTTTAATGTAAATGTCATCTGCTTGAAAGGTATAAGAGGTCTCGTGATATCAGCCACAAAACCTATACCACCACATTCAAAATTTACAGACTTCTTTGTCAGATCTATGTCAGGTCTATATGGCACAGGAAACCTCTCTCCAGCGTATAGATTGAAGGTAAATAAAAGAAGAAATAGTATTATTCTGTTAACCATACCCCATTCCTAATGTAGTATGAAAAAACATAATAGAAAACTATCACCAAATACGCCGACAGAAAATAAAGAGATAATTTAACCCAACTAACTTTCTCATCATCTCTAATAAATTTGGACAAAACAAAAACGGCACTCCCATAAAAAGATCCACCAAGAAGTAAAAAATACAGGATATACCCTATATAATAGTAATCCTTTTGAAGTATACAAAATGGGCATCTATGGGTGGGAAGTTCGTATATATAAGTACTAAAGAAATCTATAAGGGAGTAGATCGCTACTATACAAAAAAGTATTGAGAAAAGTCCGAATATATTATATCTCCTCAAAAGATAACTCAGAATCAACCCCAAAAAAAGAGTCATAGTAAGAATCACCGAAATATTACCTTTAAGATCGAATAGCAATGTGTTAAAAAATTTTGATTCGCCACCAAATACCGAACCGCAACAACTAACAATTTTAGAGGGAGATATATTATCAAACAGATGAAATTCTAATCCAAACTCCAAAACCAACATTATAAGTATAAAAATAAGTAACTTGTATTTTGTTTTTGTATAGATAAAACCGTAGGTTTTTAAATCGAATCTATTGATGTAATACCAGTAGCCGAGCAAAAAGATATCAACTACTTTGACGATCACTAATATACCGCCATACTTATCAGAGTTTAAAACCCCAACAGCACACATCGCACCAGGAATAGTAGGTGCCAAAGAATCTATAAAATATAGAAAAAAGAATAGTAAAGGTATCTTTAAAAATATTAAAAAAGTCACTACATTCGAAACAAGTACATTTCTCCTTTCGAGTTCATATTGATACGAAGTAGAACTGCCAAAATCGAAACTGGTGATCATACGATAAGAGATCCCCAAGGTCATTACACCAAATGCTAAAAATACGAGATCGATGAAATATATCACCACCTGCTCAGGTGCAATGAAATTCATTTTTAATCCACCAATTTCCCATCGATCAATTTAGCTGTCTTGACCCCACCTATCTTTGAAAAAACCTCATCGTGGGTTGCGATAATCAATGTTTTTCCGTCAGCATTTATCCGTTTGAAAAACTCGAGCACCTCAAACTTCAAACGAGGATCCAAATTTGCGGTAGGCTCATCTGCTATTAAAACCTCTGGATTATTCACAAGTGCCCTTGCTAAAGCCACCCTTTGCTGCTCTCCCCCAGATAATTTTCTCACTTTTACATTTGAAAGTTTCTCTATATCAAACTTTTTAAGCAAAGAAAAAATATCATCTTTAATGATTCTTTTCTCATTGATTATCAAAGGTGGTAGTATATTTTCATAAACTGTGAGCCCTTCCAACAGATTAAATTTCTGAAAGACAAACCCTATCTTCTCATTCCTAAACCTACCAAGATCAACCTCTGGCAACTTTGAAATATTTAGATCGTTATAAAAAACTGCACCATTTGTTGGTCTTGCAAGCCCGGATATAATTGACAAAAGTGTACTTTTCCCGCTACCAGAGGGTCCCATCACCACCCAAAAATCCCCTGCCATGATTTCGAGGTTTATATTCTCTAAAATGACTTTTTCGTCAAACTTCTTACAAAGATTTTCGATCCTGATCATCTAAACACCTCATAGGTGTCCATTGTAGCCAATTTGTAAGTAGGAACGATCACAGAAGCAATATAAAACGGTACAACAGCAAAGAATATGAAGAAAAGCACCTGAAAATTCACTGCAAAGATGAGTTGATAATTCAGTTTCAAGCTTCCATATCCACTAAAGATATCGATCATAATAGGAGCTTTTAGCAGATAGACATAAACCAAAGAGATCGCTACACCAGTAATATATGCCTCTACAACCAAAAATGACGCCTCGTAAAATTTTAACTTCAACACATCACTTGTCGTCCATCCCGTTGCTTTTAAAACACCTATCTCCAACTTTTCAGTTTCAGAAAGGCCACTCAACTTATCTACCACAATCAACATCATCGTAAAGAGCAAGATACCGAAGAGTGTTATGAAAAAACCTGACTTGTAGTTGAAAACATTTTTGTACGAATTTAGTACATCATTTTTAGTTATCGTTCTCACATTTTTCAGTTGATCCCTTATCTTTGATGCAATTAAAACGATCTCGTTTTTGTTATAAACTGTTATAGCGATATCGGTGCAAAGATTTTCATCGATCCCCAGCATCTTTCTTGCAGCATCTTTTGATACGAGAACTATATCATTTGTAAATATTGCACTTTTTTTATCAAGAAAAGCAAAAGGCTTCAATTTTAGATATTCACCATCAGCCATCTTGAAATAGGCACCATCATTATACCCTATATCTCTAAACAATCTTCCTACTCCGTACCCTAAAATCATCCAATCATCATTTTGTATCATCTTTTTCACTTCTAAACCTTTCAAAGCATCTTCGAGAGACTTTTTGTAGCTGGGTTCAAGAGGGTCTATACCCACAACAGAAAAATTCACATTAGCATAATCGAAGAAATAATACCCCCATACCCTCGGATAGATATGCTTTATACCAGGGATATCGACTATTCTATCGATAGATTCCAAACTAATATACTGCTGTCTTCCACCAACAACCTTCTGAACAACGATATCAGGCAACTCATCATGAGTAATCAGAAGCTCTTTCTTTATTGATTCCGTTATAAAACTTGCAGAAGATACCAAAAATATCAATACTGTAAGGATGATGAAGATAAAAAATGATGTTTTTCTTTTGACTAACAGACTTAAACTAAACAGGAAAATTCTAAATTCCTTATTTACCTTTCCCAATCATAACCTCCCCACCACGATACCCAATAGAAGGATTGTAAACAAAAGAAAAAGGGAATACCTCTCTCGCCTCAGGGGAAAAATCGAATACCGAATAGATGTCGGACAAACTTCTATGTCTGATAAACCTTGCCTCAGTGACAAGGGAGACATCAGTAAGCCCAACCAACCTGACATCTCGCCTCATCACCTCGAGGACATCTTCCCTCTTTTCAGATAAGTACACAAATATACTAATGGCAATGATATCAAAAAGCAGAACTGCTAAAAAAAATAGCAGAACTCTCCTACTCACTTTATACTATTCATCCAACTTCTTTATGATATCAGAAGTGATCTCATCAAACTTCAAGATCCTTGTACCTCCATAGTCTGCCATAAAACTCTTGGCATCCTCTATAGATACAAACGGGATCAGTTCTTTTCCCATAGGACCCAACACACGGCTGCCTATCACATAAAATGCCTTCTTCCCATCGATGGCCCTCAAAGTATAGTAATCGCTCACCACAACTTTGGTAATACTGCTCTTACTTATCCCCTTTTTATATTTTTGAGGATCAAGGTAGAATTTCATCATATCCTTTACACCATCGAAAACAAATCTCTCCTTGTCGGTCTTGATCTCAGCAGCCCAGTTCGGATACTTGTAAACATACATACCACACACAGGACACTTCTCATCCTTTGAAAGATGGATATGCTCCTCTTTGTTGTTTTCAAACCTTTTCACTTCCCACAAATAAAGGGCAACAGCCTGAGCCTTCTGTTCGTCTATCTCTCCACACAGTTTTTCGAACACAATGGCAGCTTTCAAGTCATTCATCCTCTTGAATTTCGCGATATCTATCGGTTTACATACGGAATTGTATACCTTCTCACCCAAAGGATACATCATTGTTTTCTTTTTATTATTAAATGTTGCAATATCGCTATTCAAAGACTCCACAGCCAATTTAAATGTTTCGTCGAATCTTTTTATTTCACCGCCATACTCCTTCATAAACTTTTCAGCATCTTCCTTCTTTTCAAAACCCAACTTACTCACTGGAGACATCGTTCCTGGCACTTTGCTACCTACCACATAAAAGGCTTTGTAGGCATCTATAAACTTATCAGATACAATATCTACCACTAAGATCTTGTCAACATCGCTTTTTACAGTATCATAATCGAATGCCAAACATCTGATAGAACAGTACTGTTTGTAATCACCATTCTTTAATTTTACGGCGTGATTTGTCTTGAAATAATTTTTAAGATTCATACCACAAATGGGACACCAGTGCTTAGATTCACCTTTTTGCAGGAGGGTTGCCTCATGGTTGGGCAGCTTTGAAAACTCTGCAAATGCGTTGGTCATCATTACTAAAAAAGTAAATAAAACAAAAATTAATTTTTTTGAAAAATACATAAAAACCTCCATCATATTTTAAATTACAATAACTCTATTATTGCAATCCAATCCAAATGTCAAGTTTCTATCATTATAAATGACAAAAAGATTAGTATCAACAGAAATTAAAAAATCATACTAAATTTTGAGAAAAGTTGAATTGAACATTTACTAAAAAATAAAAAAGGTGGATTTCTCCACCTTGAAGATTCTTTTATGATAAAAATCTTTATTTGGCACTCATATAGGCATCAATGGTTTCTCTATCTGGGGCTTTTATAGTGATCCCCTCTGGGCCACCACCAGGAACGGTCACATGCTTCGCAAGCTCACCATCTCTTTCAAATTGAGTCAAATTTTTATCCCCAGCCTTGAATACCCACAATCTGCCATCTACTATTTTTGTTACGAAACCAGGCTTCTCCAAATTGATCTTGGAAAAATCGATCTTAGCCTCTTCAAGATCACCATAAGCCTTTAAATATTCATCGATCGTTTCTCTATTTGGAGCCTTTAAGGTCACTCTAAGTGGACCAGCAGCAGGTAGAGTTACATGCTTTGCAAGCTCACCGTCTTTTAAAAACTTCTCATACTCCTTATCACCATCTTTAAACACCCATAGTCTGTTGTCAACAACCTTTGTGATGAACCCAGGTCTACTGAAATCGTATTTGGAATAATCTTTCTGTACAAACTCGATCTCGTGATCGTCATCATCCATCTCCACATCCTGCTTTGCAGCACATCCCAATCCTAATGCTGATGTTAAAAGTAATAATGCTAAAAACTTTTTCATCTTTTCCTCCATATATTAATGTTTAACCGAATCTTCCCGTTATATAATCCTCGGTATCCTTTACCTTAGGTTTCTTGAAAATATTTACTGTATTTCCATATTCAATGAGATAGCCCATATACATGAATGCAGTGAAATCACTTACCCTTGCCGCTTGCTGCATGTTATGGGTAACTATCACCACGGTATATTTCCCTCTAAGTGAAAGGATGAGTTCCTCGATCTTATAAGTTGCGATTGGGTCGAGGGCCGAGCATGGTTCATCCATCAACACAACCTCAGGCTCTGGTGCTATAGCCCTTGCGATACAAAGTCTCTGCTGCTGACCACCCGATAAACCCAATGCATTGTCTCTCAATCTGTCTTTTACCTCATCCCATAGGCCAGCTTGAATGAGAGATTTTTCACAAACATCATCTAAAATAGACTTCTTTTTGACCCCAGCAATCTTCAGAGGATAAACAACATTATCGTAGATACTCATGGGAAATGGATTAGGTTTCTGGGCCACCATCCCCATCTTTTTTCTGAGCTCTGATAGATCCACAGATTTATCGTACACACTCTCGCCGTCGAGGAGTATATCCCCTTCTACCCTCACATAATCCAATAGATCGTTGAGCCTATTTATAGATCTCAAAAGTGTGGATTTTCCGCATCCAGATGGACCTATCAATGCTGTTACCTTACCCTTAGGGATTGGCATATTTATTTCAAAGAGAGCCTGCTTCTCACCATAAAAAAGCTTAAAATCTTTGATATGAATAATTATCTCCTCTTTTTCAAGAAGAGGGTCATACACAGTTTTTTTCTTATTGCTTTTCAACTCATCCAAAAGCTCATTCATCTTAATTTCTCCCTTAGAATACGCTTCCTATAAATTTTTTTCTAAGTTTGTTTCTTATATAAATAGCCATGACATTTAGCGACACCACAATCCCAATGAGCAACAAGGTCGTAGTGTAAACCATCGGTATAGCGGCATCACTATTCTGGCTCTGAAATCCCAAATCGTAGATATGAAATCCTAAGTGCATAAAGCTCCTCTCTAAATGTACAAAAGGATAGATACTATCAACAGGCATCTCAGGGGCTAACTTTACAGCACCCACGAGCATCAACGGTGCCACTTCCCCTGCTCCCCTCGACATCGCCAGAATAAAACCTGTCATAATTCCAGGCATCGCCCTGGGTAAAACTATGTATCTAATGGTTTGCCACTTTGTAGCACCGCAGGCATAAGAGCCTTCCCTCAATGAGTTGGGTACGGCATTTATAGCCTCCTCTGTAGCCACAATCACCACGGGCAATGTAAGTAGAGCTAAGGTAAGGGATGACCAGAGGATCCCCCCTGTCCCAAAGGTTGGGTTTGGAAGTTTTGCCTCATAGAATAGCTTATCTATCGTAGCACCCAGTGTGTAGGCAAAAAAACCTAAACCGAAAACACCGTAAACAATGGAAGGAACTCCCGCCAAGTTGTTTATCGCAATCCTCAAGGTACTAATTATCTTACCACTTTTAGCATATTCCTTCATATAGATCGCTGCAACGACTCCAAATGGCACCACAAACATACTCATGATCACAGTCATAACAACGGTACCAAATATCGCAGGAAAAACACCACCCTCGCTGTTTGCCTCTCTCGGTTCATCAGTGAGAAATTCCACCCATCTACTGAAATAAATCTTTAATTTGTCTGAAAAAGTAAGAGTATTAGCATAGTAGCTTCTCACCATTTCGAACAGTTTGATCTCTTTCTCACGCCCATCTGCAGTTTTAAATTTTATAGAATACTTCTCATACTCCTTTTTCAACTCATCTATTTTGTGAATAAACTTGTCGTACTCTTTTTTACTCAATTCATTAAACTCATTAAACTCCTTTTCCACTCTTGAAAGGTTTTCTTCTGCTGCTTTTATTTTGTTTTGATCCTTAGAATACTTAACTTTTTGTAATTCCAACTTTGCCTCTTTTAATTTCAACCTCTCCTTTTCGATCTTGTGGTTTAGTTTTCCAATTTCACCTTTCTCTATGGCAACTTTATCCTTCCATAACCCTCTCATTTTGGAATGGTATTTGTCGTAATTTGTCATTATCGATTTAAGATCAGTTGCTATCGGTTTGCCTTCCACAAGAAATTCTTTAGGAAACCCATAAAATCTACCCCATTCCAACCTTTCTATGATCATAGCATCCTCAGGGTAAGACACTTTGGAAATCTCATATTCACTCACCCATTTGAAATGCTCATTTGTAAGCTCATAATTACCGATTCTCACGAGATACCGTTTCTCTTTACCATCGTTTTCCACAATCCTTTTTTTATTCTGATCATCGAGGGCATCCAATTTATCTTTTGGTAACCTGTAATATTCAATCTTGGTAACTTCCCCCATGAGGGATTCACCGTTTTTCAGTTGAAAATGGATTATCTTGTCGGGCCAATAGTTCCCCATGCCATTTTTTAGTACCAAAAGTAATAAAAATGCGATCATCAGAAGAGCTATCACAAGGCCACCACCAGTCAGCCACAGAAGAGGCTCCCCTTTGGATTTAAAGAATATTTTGTAGTTTTTTCGAGCAAATTTATTCATCGATACCCCTTTACAACTGACTCGATTTTTTCCTGTATTTGATTCTAATCATCTCAGCAAATGTATTTATGATAAAGGTCATTACAAAAAGTACCAGTGCAGCAAGATAAAGTATTCGATAGTGGGTACTGTTTATGACTGCTTCTGGCAATTCAACGGCAATATTGGCTGAAAGGGTTCTAAACCCTGCAAAGATATTCATATCCAAAATAGGAGTATTACCAGCAGCCATAAGGACTATCATCGTTTCACCTATGGCACGACCAAAACCGATCATAATTGCTGAGAAGATACCGCTCATCGCCACAGGCAATATAATATTTATCACAGTTTGCCATTGGGTAGCACCAGCAGCAAGTGATGCGGATCTTAGATGTTCTGGAACTGCGTTTAAAGCATCCTCAGATACAGTATAAATAATCGGTATTACTGCAAACCCCATAATAAAACCAACGATCAATGCATTCCTCTGCACATAGGTGTTCATTATCGATTCTATGACGGGTAAATCGTATCTCAAATCAACACCAAGTTTAGTTATCACAAAGGCAAAAAGGAATGTCATAGCGATAGAAACAAAGGTCAGGACGAAAAATTTTATCAACTCTATCACACCTGCCTGATAGTACGACTTATTATCTAAAATAGCCTCATAATGCTCATAGAAAAATCTTCTGTAGATGTAAATAGTAGCAAGTATCCCCAAAGGCAGCATGATAAGTGCCCATCCACCGATAGGGGAATACTCATAATTGTGCAACCAGTATTTAAAATCTCCATAGAAGAGCAATTTTTCCATCACTGAAGAGATCCTTGTACCCAAGAATCCACCCAATGGTATCGCTAATATAAGTATTAGCCATACCCTGTATCTTTCCATACTGTTTAGAATCTCTTTGGGAAAAAGTTGAACGATATGCCCTAAAAATAAGAGTGAAAAAGGGACCATTATTATAGAAAAGATCAGTCCCAAAACAACATTCTCCACAAAAGGTGATACTATCAAAGCGGCAATAAATCCTAATACCACCGATGGCAATGAAGCCATAACCTCTATGGTAGATTTGATGGCATTCTTGTACCTCTTTGAAGCAAATTCACTTGTATAAACTGCAGCCATCAATGCTACAGGTATGGCAAAAATCATAGCAATAATGGTTGCCTTTATTGTTCCAAAGATCAGAGGAATAAGGCTAAACTTCGGTTCAAAATCGTCGCTACCGCTGGAAGATTGCCACACATATTCAGGTTTACTTGTAAGTTCGTATTGCACCTTGCCAAAGACAGACTTAAAAGTAACCTCAGGATGAGGAATATCTAAATTGTATAGTGCAATATCATCCCCAATTACCGCGATTCTATTATTTTTCTGGTTTAATAGTGCTATTTGTGCATTGGCTACATTCGTGGGGATATCTACCAGTCGTTTACCAGATGTCATGTGATACATCTTTAATCTATTTTTTTCGTTTAAAATTATAAAAGACTTATCCCTCTGGGAAGGTGAAATAAATCTCACGGGAACATCATCACCACTGTAAAACGAATGGATTTTAGAAAATATATAGTTATTTTTGCTTTGGGGATCCTCTGTGGGCCACCATGTAGTCACATAACCCTTATTGTCGCTAATTAGGATCGTGTTTCTACCTATTAGAAAATCCAAGTACCTGATCTCCCTACCATCTGCAAATAGTTTCTTATCTTCAACAACCTTAGGGTTTTCAAAGATCTTCGTATCTACACTTAAAAAATGCCCATCTCTTGAAAAGAGCATTATGTTAGTTCTACTTGAATTTATCTTTAGATAATCTGGATACTTATCACCTATATGTTTACTCAGATCTATATTCGACTGGGTAAACTCAGAAATAATCTCACCAGTCATCATATTCTCTTTCGTTATCAACTGATTGATATGTAAGACCTTGTCATCTGTAAGATAAGCCAAGAATCTATTTGTATCTGATCGTATTCCATCCAAAAGTAATATCTTCTTGTTGCTTTTTGTATCCAACAATTCTTCGAAATCTATCTTTATAGAATATCTACTCTCGACATCTCCATCTTTTTCATACAAAACTTCATCTTTAGAACTGTATTGAGGTTTACCTGTTCCTATACCTTCAGATAAGATCTCTTTTTTAAATTCTACATTTGCCTCAAGGATCTTACCGTTCTCTGTTGCCAAAAAATAGTTGTTGCTTTTTTCGTTATGTCCAATAGCGGTTACCTTGAAACCTAAGTTCTTTTTACTCAAGATCTCCCCCGTAGGCAGAGAGATAACATCAAAGGCCACCCCATCGAAAACTGCTGCAATCATTCCGTATTCATCCACCATACCATGCTTGAAACTAAGCTTCTGCTTGACTTTTACTGCGGATAATTCTTCAACCTTCCCCGACTTAAAAAGAGGTAATGTTGTCCACAAGAGAAATAAAAACACAAGTAAAACAGCCGCTATAGTACCAATGCCACCGAGAGTAATAATATATTTGGCTGCTTTATCCGAGATCTTTCTGGCTAAATTTTTATCTTTCATACAACCACCGATGATAAATTAAGGGGGCTTAGCCCCCTCGTCCTAACCTATATTATTTTAAACCAACTTTTGCTAATTCTTGCTCAGCAACCTTTTGAGTAACAGGGAAATAACCATCTTTAACTACAACTTCCTGCCCCTGCTTGCTAAAAATAAGCCTTATAAACTCAGCTCTAAGTGGATCAAGGGTACTACCTGGCTTATAGTTAACATAAACATAGAGGAACCTTGCAAGAGGATACTCACCAGTATATGCATGAGCAGCATCAGGTTCTATACACTTACCACCCTTCTTAGCAGAAAGAGCCAATGCCTTCACTCCAGCAGTTTTATACCCGATACCACTATATCCGATTGCATACTTATCGCTGGTAACACCCTGTACTACTGATGAACTACCAGGCTGCTCCTTTACGCTATCCTTGTAATCGCCATTGTTAAACACATGCTCTTTGAGGTAGCCGTATGTACCAGATGCAGAGTTTCTACCATACAAGCTTATAGGCTTGTTTGCCCATTCACCTGTAAGACCCAAATCACCCCAAGTAACGATATCCTTTGGATACCCTCTTTTTCTTGTCTTAGAAAATATAGCATCCACCTCTTCAAGGGATAAGCAATTAAGTGGATTATCTTTGTTTACATAGATTGCAAGCATGTCAAGACTCGTTCTAAGACCAGTTGGCTTGTAACCATATTTTTTCTCAAAATCATCGATCTCTTTTGCTTTCATCTCTCTACTCATAGGGCCAAAATGAGCTGTACCAGAGATAAGAGCTGCTGGAGCAGTAGAAGAACCTTTACCCTCTATCTCGATCTTCACATTGGGATAATAGCTCATATACTTTTCTGCCCAAAGGGTCATAAGATTATTCATCGTATCTGAACCCACACTTTTAAGATTACCAGTAACCCCTTTTACTTTCTTGTAAGAAGGAAGATTTTTGTCAACCAGATCAGATGCAAGAAGATTAACAGCAGCAATACCAAGTATTGCGATGGATAAAATAAGCTTCTTCATATTATAAAACCTCCGTTTTTTTGTTATGCTAACATATGGGGGTTTTGTTATGAAAAATTCGTAAAATTTTAAAATTTTTGTAAAATGTAGAATTTAGATGTACATACTTGAATGGTCAGTCTTTGGTTAACTCATCGATGATAACTTTGAGATCCATCTCTACAGGTATTTCGATCACCTTGTACCTTGATCTCTCCCCTGAAACCAATCGGATATCCTTTTTTGACACTTTTAGCTTCTCAGAGATGAAAGAAATCAGTTCTTCATTGGCTCTTCCATCCAAAGGGGGAGATTTTATTTTTATTTTCAAATTATTGTTAAATTCCCCTTCAAACGAGCTCTTTTTGGCCCCTGGCTGCACATAGACATTTATTTTCATCACAAAAAACTCTTTTTTTTTACCAAAATTTGCACTAAAATATGAAAAAATCAATAATTTTCTGGAGAGAATATGAGAATAGCCATAATCGGTGCAACAGGTTATACAGGTTTTGAACTTATCAAAATCGCTCTAAAACATCCACACTTAGAATTAAAATACCTCACAAGCGACACAAGCGCAGGTAAAAAAATCAGTGAAATCTACCCTTATCTAAAAAATCGTTGTGAACTCACACTTATCCCAAACGATTTCGAAAAGATCAGCAGTGATGTCGATGCTGTTTTTCTATGCCTACCCCATGGTGCTTCGATGGATGCAGCAGATTTCTTCGCTAAAAAGGGTAAAATCGTTATAGATCTCAGCGCAGATTTTAGAATCAGCGATGTGGAACTATACCAAAAGACATACAAAGAGATGCACAAAGCACCAGAACTTCTTAAAAACTTCGTTTACGGCATCCCAGAACTATTCGAAAATGAGATCAAACAAACAAAGTGGATAGCAAATCCAGGATGCTACCCCACTTCGATCATTGTACCACTTTATCCATTGATACAAAATAATCTCATTGATAAAAACTACCTCATTGCAGATTCAAAATCTGGGGTCAGCGGTGCTGGGAAAACACCCACTGAAAAAACACATTATTGTGAGGTAAATGAGGATTTCAAACCCTACGGTATCTTTGCCCACAGACACAACCCAGAGATCGATTTTATCCTCTCTAAAGCAAACAAAGGTACTCATGTGGTTTTTACTCCCCACCTATTACCAATAAATAGAGGTATTCTATCAACAATATACACAAAATCCACAAAACCCCTAAATGAACTTCAAGCATGCTTGAAAGACATTTACAAAGATAGAAAATTTGTCAGGATATACGACAACGATATACCATCGATAAAAAATGTAGCATACACAAACTTTATCGATATTTCTGTACATAAAAACAACGATGATGTTATAATAATATCAGCGATAGATAATCTGATAAAAGGAGCCAGTGGTCAGGCGATGCAAAACTTAAATGTAATTGCACACTTTGATGAAACTGATGGACTATTGTGAGGTGTATATGAAACTGATAGAAAATGGTGGGGTTTGCACCCCTTTGGGATTTTCATCTGCTGCTGTCGTAGCAAACATAAAAGGTAATAACTCTGGCAAATTAGACCTTGCAGCCCTCATCTCTGAAACACCTTGTGAGGTAGCAGCAGTTTTCACAAAAAATAAGATGAAAGCAGCCCCAGTAATCGCTGGGATGGAGCAACTAAAAATAAATGAAAAGTTTTACGGTATCATAGTCAATAGCGGAAACGCCAACGCCTGCACAGGTAAACAGGGGATCGAGGATTATTTCACCATAACTGAAAACTTTGCTAAAAAAATTGGATTTCCCAAGGGTTCTATCCTCATGTCATCAACGGGGGTCATAGGAGTAAAACTGCCCACAGATAGGATTTTAAATAAAATGGATGAACTTGTAGGTAAAATTGACGACGAAGATGATGATTTTACAAAAGCTATCATGACTACAGATACAAGACCTAAAAAGATCGCAGCCTTAGTGGAAACATCCAAAGGTGTATATGTCATTGGTGGTGCTGCCAAAGGTGCAGGTATGATAGCACCTTCGATGGCTACAATGCTCTGTTTTCTCACAACGGATGTAGTTTTAGAAAAAAATAAGATGCAGGAGATCCTATCAAGATCCGTTGAAAAATCCTTCAATTCCATCACAGTTGATGGTGATATGAGCACAAACGACTCGGTATTCCTTTTCTCCAATGGATTAAGTGGTATCGTTTTGTCATGCGAAGAGGAATTAAAGCAATTTGAAGATGCCCTCACCTTCGTATGTCAATCCCTTGCCAAGGAAATAGTGTTAGATGGTGAAGGTGCTACTAAACTTATTCATATAACTGTAAAAAATGCCAAAACATACGAGGATGCAAAAATCTGTGCCTTCAAAATCGCCAATTCACCTCTGGTCAAGACGATGTTTTTCGGATCAGATCCCAATTGGGGAAGGCTGCTTGCTTCAGCAGGTGCCTCACTAATCGACCTAAATCCTGAAACCATCGACATATACTTCAACGATTTAAAATATGTAGAAAACAGTAGCCTCATAGATCCAGTGTTGGAAAAAAAGGTTCATGAGATCATGCTTACAAAAGAATACAGCATCACCTTAGACCTCAAGATCGGAAACGCAACATCTACAGTGATGACCTGCGATTTTAGCTACGATTATGTAAAAATAAACGCAGATTATAGAAGCTGATGATAAAATTCATTCACGGACTCGGAAAGTTTTTTGTAGACGGGTTCAGGGTTTTAATAGACTATTTGAGATTCTGCAATAAGATATTGGCAAGGTTTATATCGTTTAAGGTATTCAATCCTGCCATATTTTTAGTCACTCTTAGGCAAGTTTATTTCACTGGAGTTCAAATAATAAGGGTAATGATCATCATTGCCATCATATTCGGTTTAGGATTGGTTGGTACTTTGGGGAAATTTCTGATGAGTATAGGAGCATACCAACAGATCGGTGTGGTGTTTGTTGTAGTGGTGATTAGAGAAGTAGCCCCTTTTCTCATTGCCCTTTTACTGTCTTTAAGAAGTGCCACAGCCGTTGGAGCAGAGATCTCTATGATGAAATTAGGCGGAGAGATAAGGTATATAAATTCTCACGGTATCGATGAATTTAGTTATCTTTTTCTACCGAGGATCTTTGCAGGGATCATATGCTCTTTCTCCCTTGCTGTATTTTTTGCCGCTGTCGCAGTCACAGTTGGGTATTTCTTCCTTAGCTTTCAACTAAATATCACATTTGATTACATGGTCATGCTCATCTTTGACGCGCTGAATGTAAACGATATCTTTTGCTTTATCTACAAAACAGTGTTATTCGGTTTCGTACTTATGAGTTTACCGATTTTTACCTCATTGGGGGTAGGTAGAGCCACCACAGATGTACCGATAGCCCTTTTAAAGGGGATGATGAGAGTCTTTTATGGATTGATATTCGTTGAGATCACAGGGATCTTTATATGAGAAGATTTTTTCCTTTGAATAATTCGAGTATCGATGATGTGATTAACCTATTTACAAAACGGAATGAAAATGGGCTACTCTACTACATAATATACAAACCCCTCCCCCTCGTTGGTAATCTATCAGTCCTTGAAAATATCGCCCTACCATCATCATATCACAAAAAAATGAGACTCAGAGACCTCGTCGAACCCATTAAAAAAGAGTTATCCCATTTCGGTCTCGAAGAGAAACTACACCACAGAAGAGACTCCCTCTCAGATTTCGAAATACTCATTGTAAAATATATTGCCGCAAAGATCTTTGGAGTAAAGGAGATAGTATTCATCATGCCTCTCGAACACTCAGGAGTTGGTATGGCAGGAGAGCTGATAAGATTCTTAAAAAATTGTGGTGAAAAATATACGATTTTCGATTATAATGAAACTTACCATGAATATCAAAATATCGATAATCTGATAAAGATGGAGATGGATGAATGGCTGACCCTCGATTTAAAGGGATAGAGTTTAAAGTAGGACTGTTTATTATCATCTCTATCATCACAGTTTTAGTTGCTCTGGGTCTAATTGCGTTCAACAAAAAGGTACTCACTCCAAAGGTGAAAATTAAAATTTTCTCGGAGAATGGTGAAGGCCTCACCAATGGTATGCCTGTAATCTTTTCGGGATTTCAGATAGGCAGAATTCAAGACCTAAACCTTGAAGATGACGGCAAGGTTTTAATGGTGGTAAAGATCCCCAAAGATTATGTAAAATGGATCAAGGTGGACTCTGAATGTAAATTGGAATCGAAAAATATATTAGGAGCCACATCGATAGTATTTTCAGGTGGTAAAGGTAGAGTTATTCAGGATGGAGATAAATTCTATTTGAAGAGAAGCAAAGGGGTTGAAGAGATCATTGAAAAAGCTAAGCCAGTTTTAGATGATGCCAAGCAGATCGTTGCAAATATAAGGGATATCACAGATGATTTAAACGATCCCGATGGGGATTTAGCAAAGCTTCTAAGAGGTCTTGGGAATCTGGGTGATGATCTAACATACAAACGAGGTTCATTAGGTAAGATTTTAAGAACAGAAGAACTCAACAATAAAATATCCAAAATCACCGACGATATAATCACTCTCCAAAAGAATCTCAACGAGATATCCACAAAGGTATCAAAAATCCTCGACAAAGTGGATGATAGGGTTGCAGGGACAGAGGAAACATTAAAAGAGGTAAATAGCATAGTAAAAAAATCAAACGAACTCATCGTGGATGTCAATAAAAGGGTAAAAGAGCTCGAACCTATCCTAAAAAATACCGAAACCATCTCAAAAAATATAGCAGAAACATCCGATAATCTAACATTGATACGAAAAGAAGCTGAGGAGATTTTAAACTCATCCAACAGATTGCTTTTAAATTTAGAACAAAGATGGCCATTTAGCAGTGGCAAACCATCGGATGGTAAAATAAAAATACCATAATTAGAGGTGATCGTGAGGTACCTGATTTACCTATTCTTAGTAGTCTCATTAACTGCCTGCTCCTCCAAAAAACTATCTGATAATTTCATATCCGCAGAGAGGTTTTTTGAAAACTATATTAAGTATCACAACACAGGTGAATTTAAATTAGCAGAACAAAACTTTTTGAAATCCGTTGATACGCTCCAACGGGCTGATGATCTATGCAACCTTTCAAAAATTTACATCGGTAAACACCTTATAGAAGATGATAATAGCTCATTAGAATTTGCAAAAAGGTACTCCATTATGGGGAAATGCGATGATGAAATGAACATCATAGATTATCTAATAGGTCAAAAATACATCTTTGATAAATTACCCGAAAGTTTAAAAATTCAAGCCACCTTTTATAAAAACGCTGATGAACTCATCAAAACACTATCAAAATCCGACCTACCAGATTGGACAAGATCGAGACTCGCAAGGGATTTTTCAAGGCGCTTTATAAATATCTCAAAACTTGATGATGCCGACAAAATCATAGAGTATGCTCTACAGATAGATAGATTTAATGGATGGACCTACAACATAAAAAATGACCTCCTCATCAAAAAAGAGATATGTAACCTTAAAAAGGATGACTGTAAATTTATCGATGAAAGATTAGACATTATAAACAGAAAATTGATTAAAAAATAACCATCCAAAAGGTTCATATCCTTATTGATTGGGGGTTATACATTGGCATCATAATTGATATTATAAATCATAGATATGGAGGTATGATGAAAAAAGTAGAAGCGATAATAAAACCCTTTAAGCTTGATGAAGTCAAAGAAAAACTCACAGAGATAGGTATAAGAGGGATTACAATCACTGAGGTAAAGGGATTTGGCAGACAAAAGGGGCATACAGAGCTCTACAGAGGTGCTGAGTATGTGATCGATTTTATACCAAAGATCAAGATCGAGATCGTTTTGCCCGACGAGATGGTGGACGATGCTGTAAAAGTGATCGTCGAAGCTGCCAAAACTGGGCGTATTGGGGATGGAAAGATATTTGTTACACCAGTGGAATCTGTCATAAGGATCAGGACAGGTGAAACAGGTGAAAATGCACTCTAACAAAAAAATATAAATGGAGGTCCTATGACACCAAAAGAGGTTTTAAAGCTCATAGATGAGCAGGGAATCAAATTTGTAGATTTAAGATTTGTAGATTTTTTTGGCCTTTGGCAGCACTGTTCTTATCCCGTGTCAATGTTTGACGAGGAAACATTCGAAGATGGATTGGGTTTTGATGGATCAAGTATCAGAGGATGGCAGGCAATTAACAACAGCGACATGCTTATCATTCCGGATCCTACGACTGCAAAGATAGATCCTTTTGCACAAGTTCCCACTTTGATAATGCTCTGCAAGATCGTAGATCCGATAACAAAAGAGCCATATTCAAGAGACCCAAGAAATATCGCTATGAAGGCAACCAATTATCTTAAAGGTACTGGAATTGCCGATACAGCATATTTTGGTCCAGAGCCAGAGTTTTTCATATTCGATGATGTAAGATATGCATGTACCCCCAATGAAAGCTTCTATTCATTCGATTCTATCGAAGGAGTATGGAATACTGGAAGGGATGAAGGACCAAACTTGGGTTATAAAATAAGACACAAAGAGGGGTATTTCCCTGTGCCTCCACACGACACACTGATGGATATCAGAGCAGAAATGGCTCTCACACTTATGAAATTTGGTATCGAAGTTGAAGCACATCACCATGAAGTTGCATCTGCAGGACAGGTGGAAATAGATATAAAATTCGCTCCATTGTTAGAGCAGGCAGATAATCTTATGTTTTACAAATATGCAGTGAAAAATGTTGCCAAACTTCACAATAAAGTTGTTACTTTTATGCCAAAGCCTATGTTTGGAGACAATGGTAGTGGTCTACATTGCCATCAATCACTTTGGAAAGATGGAAAACCTCTCTTTGCAGGTGATGAATACGCTGGCTTAAGCGAATTGGCATTATACTACATCGGCGGTATAATCAAGCATGCAAAGGCAATTGCAGCATTTACAAACCCAATTACAAACTCTTACAAGAGACTTGTTCCTGGATATGAGGCACCAGTGAATTTAGCTTACTCTTCAAGAAATAGAAGTGCATCCATCAGGATACCTATGTATTCAGCTTCACCAAAATCTAAGAGAATTGAGGTAAGATTCCCAGATCCATCTTGCAATCCATACTTGGCATTTACAGCAATGCTTATGGCTGGTCTCGACGGTATAGAAAACAAGATCGATCCAGGTGAGCCAATGGATAAAAACCTCTACGACTTGGATCCAATCGAGCTTTCAAATATACCAAAGATGCCAGGTTCCCTTGAAGAGGCACTTGATGCTCTTGAGAAGGATCACGAATTCTTGCTCAAAGGTGATGTATTTACAGAAGATGTGATCTCCACCTGGATAGCATACAAGAGACAAAACGAAGTAGCAGCAGTAAATATGAAGCCACACCCCATGGAGTTCATGCTCTACTTCGATTGTTAATAATAGGCCCCTTCAATGGGGCTTTTTTATTGCACAATAGATAAAACAAAAAAGCGGGGTTTTACCCCGCTTTTATTTATTTTCTGTATTTTTCAGCTATTGCTACCCTAAGCAGCTCCCTTCGTAGCTGGGCCTCAGCTTTTCTAAACTTCAACTCATCCTCATGCCTTAGAGCTTCGAGGGCTTTTTCTGCTTCGAGTTTTCTTCTTATAGCTTCTTCAAGGTCGATCTCTCTACCAAGCTCTGCACCTTCTGCAAGCACGGTGACCTTATCGTTTACAACCTCAAAGAAACCTTTTTCTATTGCAACATACTCCTCTTTTCCGTTCACCTTATAGGTAAGTTCACCAACCCTAAGAGCTGTAAGAAAAGCGGTATGACCAGGCAAAACACCAAACTCCCCTTCCACACCAGGAGCAACAACTTCATCCACATCGATGGATAAAAGTTGCCTTTCGGGGGATACAAGCTCCAGTCTTAGCTTCTCAGCCATGATTAACCTCTTTTCTTAAGCTGCTCAGCTTTTTCGTAAACTTCCTCAATTCCACCTACCATATAGAATGCTTGCTCAGGAAGATCGTCACATTTACCAGAGATGATCTCCTTGAAACCTTTTATAGTATCAGCAAGCTTCACATATTTACCTTTCATACCAGTAAACTGCTCCGCCACATGGAATGGCTGAGAAAGGAATCTCTGAATCTTCCTCGCCCTTGCAACAATGAGCTTGTCCTCTTCTGTAAGCTCTTCCATACCCAAGATGGCGATAATATCCTGAAGCTCTTTATATCTCTGCAAGATCTTCTGAACTTCCCTTGCAACAGTGTAATGCTCTACACCAACTATATTTGGATCAAGTATCCTTGATGTAGAGTCAAGCGGATCCACAGCAGGATAGATACCAAGCTCAGCAATCTGCCTTGAAAGAACCGTAGTCGCATCAAGGTGAGCAAATGTAGTTGCCGGAGCAGGGTCAGTAAGGTCATCCGCAGGCACATACACCGCCTGAACAGAGGTAATAGAACCCTTCTTAGTAGATGTAATACGCTCCTGCAATTCACCCATCTCAGTACCCAATGTTGGCTGATAACCAACCGCTGAAGGCATTCTACCCAAAAGAGCAGAAACCTCAGAACCAGCCTGAGTGAATCTGAATATGTTATCTATGAACAGAAGAACATCCTGCCCTTCAACATCTCTGAAATATTCAGCAATAGTAAGACCAGTAAGTCCTACCCTCATCCTTGCACCGGGGGGCTCGTTCATCTGACCGTACACAAGGGCAACTTTATCAAGAACCCCTGACTCATGCATCTCTAAGTAGAGGTCATTACCTTCCCTTGTTCTCTCACCAACACCGCAGAAAACAGAATAACCACCGTGCTGCTTAGCAATATTGTTGATAAGCTCCATGATAAGAACTGTCTTACCAACACCAGCACCACCAAAAAGACCTGTTTTACCACCCTTTGTATATGGCTCAAGCAGGTCGATAACCTTAATACCGGTTTCAAGAATGTTGCTACCGGTGTCCTGATCCTCTAATTTTGGAGCAGGTCTGTGAATTGGCCAATAATCAATAGCCTCTACTGGACCTTTTTCATCAACAGGATCTCCAACTACATTGAGGATCCTTCCCAAAGCACCCTTTCCGACAGGAGCTGTAATTGGTTTACCGGTATCGATCACCTCCATACCTCTCACAAGACCATCGGTGGAGGTCATGGATACCGCTCTTACAGTATTCTCTCCCAAGTGCTGCTCAACCTCACAGATAACTGTGGTACCGGTTGCTTTGTTTTCAATCTTTACAGCATTGTAAATTTCAGGCAATACTCCAGAGTCAAACTTTATATCGACTACCGGACCTATTACCTGCACTATCTTACCGACATTAGTCATCACAACTCTCCATGACACAATTTATTTATTTTAATGCTTCTGCTCCGTTTACAATATCAAGGATCTCTTTTGTAATTGCTGCCTGTCTTGCCTTGTTGTAAGTAAGTACAAGTTTACGGATAAACTCACCAGCGTTCCTCGTGGCATTATCCATGGCAGCCATTCTTGCCCCATGCTCTCCAGCAGTTGATTCAAGCAGTACGCTGAAGATATTGAAGTTTAAAAACTTTGGTAAGATCTCCTTGATCAACACTGCTGGATTTGGTTCGAATAGGTAATCGGTTGCATCACCCTCCACCTGTTCGGTAATGGCAACAGGGAGAAGCTTAACTACCTTAGGTGTCTGATAAACTATACTTCTAAACTCATTGTAGATGAGATAAAGCTCATCTATCTCATTTGAGATAAAGTATTCACTTACCTTCTCACCTATCACTACGGCATCATCATACCTTACTCTACCACCAAATGTTACATAGCTATCAAGGATATTAAACTTGCGTTTTCTGACAAACTCATCGATCTTTCTACCAACGGTTATAACCTTAATCTGTTTGTCAGTGTGCTGCCTTACAAAGTTCATGAACGCTTTGAAAATATTATTGTTGAAAGCTCCACAAAGTCCTCTATCCGAGCTTACAACAATGAGTCCGATCGTTTTTACCTCCTCTTTAGGTTGTAAAAACGGATGCATCTCACTGGATACTCTACTGCCGATACTATTTACTAATTCTGTCAGTTTCTTAGCATAAGGTTTCGCAGCGTTCATGGCATCCTGAGCCTTTCTCATCTTCGCAGCAGAAACCATCTTCATTGCTTTTGTAATCTTCTGCGTGTTCTTGACAGAATTTATCTTCCTTTTAATATCCCTCATTCCTGGCATGGTGTCATCCTAAGTTACGCAGTAAACTGCTTTTTAAATTCTTCCACCGTAGCTTTTATCTTAGCAGTTAGCTCATCGGAAAGAGCTTTTTTCTCAACAATCTCATTTATAATTTCTGGTTTATTTATCTTCACATAATTTATAAATTCAGCCTCAAATTTTGCAACACTCTTCGTTGGTATATCATCCAAATAACCATTTACACCACAGAATATTGCAAGTACCTGCTCTTCAACAGGAACAGGTTGATACTGACCCTGTTTCAAAAGCTCAACAAGCTTTTCTCCTCTATTGAGCTGAGCCTGTGTAGCAGCATCGAGATCGCTACCAAATTGCGCAAACGCCGCAAGTTCTCTATACTGGGCAAGTTCGAGACGAAGTCTACCAGCAACCTGCTTCATAGCTTTGATCTGTGCTGCACCACCAACCCTTGAAACAGAAAGACCAACATTCACCGCAGGTCTTATACCTGAATAGAAAAGGTCACTTTCAAGGTAGATCTGACCATCTGTAATCGAAATAACATTCGTAGGAATATATGCAGAAACATCGCCTGCCTGCGTTTCAATAATAGGAAGCGCAGTCAGAGAACCAGCACCATATTCATCATTGAGCTTCGCGGCTCTCTCAAGCAATCTTGAGTGAAGATAGAATACATCACCAGGATAAGCCTCACGACCAGGCGGTCTTCTGAGGAGCAACGAAAGCTGTCTGTAAGCTGTTGCCTGCTTAGAAAGGTCATCGTATATCAAGAGGGCATGCTTACCTCTATCTCTGAAATACTCACCCATAGTACATCCAGCAAATGGAGCGATGAACTGTAGTGGAGCAGGATCACTTGCCGTAGCAGATACGATGATCGTATACTCCATAGCCCCATGCTTCTCAAGGGTATCTATGATCCTTGCAACAGTCGATCTCTTCTGACCGATTGCAACATAAACACAGATAACATTTTTACCTTTTTGATTTATAATAGTATCGATAACGATAGCAGTCTTACCTGTCTGTCTATCACCGATGATCAACTCCCTCTGACCTCTACCGATAGGTATCATAGAGTCTATTGCCTTAATACCTGTTTGAAGAGGTTCATGAACAGGCTTTCTCTTGATAATACCGGGAGCGATCTTCTCGATTACATCATACTCTGTGGTATTCAATGGACCTTTTCCATCAATAGGGATACCCAATGGGTTTACAACTCTACCTATCAACGCCTCACCAACGGGAACAGAAGCAATCCTACCTGTTCTCTTTACCACATCCCCTTCTTTGATATGCTCGTAGTCACCCATAACAACTATACCGACATTGTCCTCCTCTAAGTTGAACACAATGCCGTATACTCCACCGGGAAACTCCACGAGCTCACCAGACATCGCATTATCAAGACCGTAAACCTTAGCGATACCGTCACCAGCGCTAAGAACAGTCCCGATCTCTTCCATCTGAACTTTCTGTTCAAAATTCTGGATCTGCTCTCTTATAATTTTACTTATCTCTTCAGCTTTGATCTGCATTCGCATAACTCCTTAGTCTATGTATTTATACTTCCAACATTTTCTCAGAAAGCTTGTTCAACTGCCCCTTTATACTCGCATCATACAAACTACTTTTAACTTTGGCACAAAAGCCACCAATTATGTTTGCATCCACTTTTACATTAAGAATGATCTTCTTACCAGTAACTTTGCTCAATGTAGATTCGATCTCTTTATAGAGGTTCTCATTTAAAGCAGAAGCAACGACCAAATCGGCCTCTGTGACACCCATCTCATCGTTATAAAGCTGTATCAAAGCATCATAAATACCGGCAAAAAGAGACAACCTATTCTTGTTTACAAGCAGAAGGAGAAAATCTTTCACTTCCTTCGACAGCGAAAGAGTAGCAGAAATAGCCTCCATCGCCTTCAACTTATCAGACTTTTTAATGACAGGATTCTTAACTATCTTGGATAGCTCAGGTGATGCATCCAGACAGTACTTCAACTTTTGAAAATCCTCAATCACCCTGTTTTTATCTTCAAGAGACTTCAACGAACCATACAATGCAAACGCATATCTTTTAGAAACAACTATATCTCTCAACTTAATTCTCCTATCTTTTTGATGTAATTAGAGACAATTGCCTCATGCTTAGCGACATCCAAATTGGTTTTGAGTTTCTCTTCAGCCAATTGCTTTGCCAAAGAAAAAGCATAGTTTTTAAGTTCGGTCTTTGCTCTTGCTACATCTGAAGCTATCAGTGACTCAGAAAACTCTCTTAATCTTGCAACTGCAGACTCTGCATCAGCAATAATCTTTGCCTTTTCTGCTTCAGCAGACTTAAAAGCCCTCTCCTTCATCTCCTCAAGCTCTTTATTCATTGAAGACAACTTACTCTTGTATTCACTCAACTCTTTCTGAGCCTCTTCTTTTGCCTTCACAGCATTCTCGAGGGCAGTCTTAATATCATCTGTCCTTTTATCCAAAGCATTTAAAAGTGGACTTTTTAGAAGCTTGTAAAGGATAAATACAAAAACTACAAAGACAATTATTCTCCAAACAAGCCCCATAATTTGATTACCACCATGCCCCTCAGAGGCCATAACAGCCACAGGCAACAACATCATAAAAAAGAATAACAACCTTTTCACCATCATCTCCTTAAGCAGCTTTTCCTAATATCTTATTTACGATCATATCAGCAATATTCTTAGACTCTTCTTCAAGCAAAACCTTAGATTTTTCAAGCTGTATCTCAATATCTTTTCTTGCATTGGCAATCTTAGCATCGATCTCAGACTTGACCTTGCCGATCATCTCGTTTGCCGATGCTACAGCCTCATTTCTGATCTTTCTCTGATACTCAGCAACCTCAGATTTCACCGCCGCAAGTTTTTCCTCATACTCTTTCTTGAGAGAAGCAACCTCATTCCTCATAGACTCAGCATCTTTGAGTAAACTCTGTATTTTACCATTTCTACTATGAACAGTTGCAGATACAGGATCATAAATCAGCTTTTTACCAATGAAAAGAATTATCAAAAATTGAACGATCTGCAACAGTAATGTAAAGTCAATACTAATCATTCTTCACACTCCAAATGTATACTGTACACAATCTAATACCTACCAAAAAGATTCCATTTTGTCAATAATAAAATTCTGTTTATTTTCAATTAAACATTATTAATCCACAGTTATTATAACCTCTACCCCCTTTAACCCCTCTACGCCCTATACCCCCTACCCTTTCAACACATCAATCCCCGGCAAACTTCCAAACTCTATATATTCCAACGAAGCACCACCGCCTGTGGATATATGGGAGATCTTGTCAGCCACTCCAGCTTTTTTCACAGCACTCACAGAATCACCACCACCCACGACAGTCACAGCACCAGAGTTAGCCAAAGCATTAGCCACAGCAAAGGTACCCTTGTTGTAGTTTTCATTTTCAAATACACCCATAGGCCCATTCCACAGAATTGTACGAGCCTTTAGAATTTCAGTTTTGAATATCTCAATAGTCTTTTCACCTATATCAAGACCCATGAGATCCTCAGGAATATCCTGATCTTTTATGTAAACAGGTTCCCCATCAAATACTTCAGAGCAAACATGGTCCACAGGCAAAAGTATTTTTACACCCTTCTCCTCAGAAAGTTTCAATGTCTCCTCTACCACACCTAAATACTCATTTTCCACAAGCGATTTCCCTACACTTTTCCCCATAAATTTTAAGAAGGTATAAGCCATTGCCCCACCTATTATTATCTCATCCACAAGATTGATGAGGCTCTTAATCACACCTATCTTATCACTTACCTTAGCACCACCTAAAATGGCAACAAATGGTCTTTCAGGAGATTTCAACAATTTTTCAAAATACTCCACCTCTTTCTCCACAAGAAACCCCGCACCCTTTTCAGCAACCAACTCTGGTAATCCGAAAACAGATGCATGCTTTCTATGGCATGTACCAAACGCATCGTTGACATAAACTTCAGTAAACTCCTTCAAAGCCGCAGAAAACTCAGGTAAATTCTTCTCCTCACCCTTGTAAAATCTCAAATTCTCCAGCAGAATTACATCCCCATCCTTCATCTCTTTAACAGCAGATAATACCTTTTCTCCAATACAATCATCAACAAATTTGATAGGGAAAAATTTATTTGAGAAGTATTCTGCCACAGGTTTTAGCGAAAATTCTGCGTTGAATTCCCCCTTTGGTCTACCCAAATGGGAAGCCATAATAACCTTTGCACCCTTATCTTTTAAATAATTAATGGTACGGAGAGCCTCCACAATCCTCGTATCATCCTTCACCGAACCATTTTTTATTGGCACATTGAAATCTACCCTTAAAAAAACATTTCTCCCTTTCACTTCGAGGGACTCAAGACTTCGAACCACACATTCCTCCTTATATATAAAAAAATGGGCACACGAAGTGCCCTTGTTTACCGATTAAAAAAGTTTCGTTAAAAGTTCAGCTACTCTGTTGGAATAGCCCCACTCGTTGTCATACCAGCTAAACACCTTCACACATGTCCCATCGATAACCTTTGTAAGTGGTGCATCAAAAATAGACGAATGGGGATTGCCGTTAAAATCGCAAGAAACAAGCTCGGTATCCACATACTGAAGGATCCCTTTCATCTCACCCTCAGCAGCCTCTTTAATAGCAGCGTTTATCTCATCTTTCGTTACAGGTCTTGATACAGTGCAGGTAAGGTCCACAAGGGAAACATTTGGAGTAGGTACCCTAATTGCAAGTCCATCAAGCTTACCCTTAAGCTCTGGTAATACGAGGCCTACAGCCTTTGCCGCTCCAGTGGATGTAGGTATCATCGACAATGCAGCAGCCCTTGCCCTTCTTAAATCTTTGTGGGGTAGGTCAAGGATTCTCTGATCGTTTGTGTATGAATGAATTGTAGTCATCAATCCATTGATAATTCCAAATTTTTTGTGAATTACTTTTGCTACAGGTGCCAAGCAGTTTGTAGTACAAGAAGCATTCGAAATGATATGATGCTTCTCTTTGTCATACATATCAAAATTTACCCCAAGGGCAACAGTGATATCGGGATCCTCAGCAGGTGCAGAGATTACGACCTTTTTAGCTCCAGCAGTCAAGTGCTTGGATGCCCCATCCCTCTTGGTAAAAATACCTGATGATTCAAGAACTACATCCACTCCCAAATCTTTCCATGGTAATTGCGCTGGATCTTTTAATGATAAAACTTTTATCGTCTTACCGTTGATTATCAAAGAATCATCATTGTAAGACACTTCTAAATCAGCAATTCCATGAACAGAATCGTATTTCAAAAGGTGTGCTAATGTTTTGGCATCAGTGAGATCGTTGATTGCCACAAAATCAATATCTAAGTTTTTAGCGTATGCTGCTCTTAGCGCACATCTTCCGATGCGGCCAAAACCGTTAATTGCTACTTTTAGACTCATTATTTTCCTCCTGTTTTTCTATGATCTGTTTTATATATAATATCTGTCCACTCAAAAAGTCAAAAACTTTTTTCAGTTCTTCATCATCGATCTTCTTTTTGTTGCTAATGATATTAAAGAGTCTTTCGATGGAATAGATCGATTTTTTTGCCATAGATTCAAGTTGCTCAGTATTTTCTTGATGTTTCTTTGTATAATTCTTGATAGTTGTAAGGGCCTTGGAGAGTTTTATTTCAAGCTCCTTTTTCTCTGCCCTCAACTTCAACAACTCATTCATCGTATCCTGCTGTAAAAGCGTACTTAATACCGCATTCATTTTCGATATCTTGGCACTTGCTTTCTCATACTCAGCAGAGAGGTCTTCGTAAGCCTTTTTCAGAACACTGATCTCATTGATCGATTCCACATTCTTCTTACTTACCTGCACCAACTCCTGCTCCGATTTTTTCAAAGACTCCAAAAGCTCATATTGTGAAGTAATATCATTTAGGTATTCACCCACCTCTATGAGATTCCCCTCCTGATCGAAAATAGGAAACATATTCTGCTCAAAAACATACTTTACACCATCTCTCTCATAATGAATATGTTGTTTCACACACTTTTTTTCCTGCTTGATCTCTTCATACTTGCACCAACTACACTGCTCGGAGAAATTGTAGATCATCTTGAAACATTTCCCCCCAACCAATCTCGGCAAGTGTGTTTCACCTGCAAATTTTCCTGCAGCAAGGTTGACATTGTTGAGATCGTAGTTGAGATCCATAGAAAAAAAAGGCATATTAAAGCCGTCGATCAGCTTTAGCATCTTCTGACGGCTCTTCTTCAATATCGTTACACTCTCTTCCAAACTTTCAATTAGTGTCTCTTTTGATGCTAAAAGTTCTGACAATTTATTATTCTTCTGCTCATTTTCAGCTAAGTCTTTCTCACATACACTTAATTCATCTCTAAGGAAATCTATCTCTTTGTTCAATTGGACAACTTCATTTCTGAGCTCAGATAGATTTTCAAGCATAGTCCCTATGAACTTGTTGAGGTACTGCCCATCCTTGAGATCCTGAATTATTAATACATAATGTTTGTTCTGAAGATTCATTCTAAAGAAATAAAATGTGATTATCTCTTTATTCTTGCGGAAGAAATATAGGCTGACCTTATCATTTAAAAGGTATCTTTTCAGAAATTCTGGTATTTCCGTGGTTGAAAACTTGCCATTGTTGTAGTATTTGAACAGATCTTCATCCTGATAGTAAAGAAAAATATTTGTAAACTCTTCCAAATTCAAATATGTAAGCAACTGCTCAATATCAAGCATTATAACAACCCCTTTGAAAGCACATAGCAGTCAACCTTTTTGGCACCTGCATCTTTCAGCACTTTACAGCATTCATTTAATGTTGCTCCTGTAGTCATTATATCATCAACAAGCAAAATTTTCAAATCAAATAACTCCCTCTTGGGAGAAAAAGCACCTTTCACATTCTCAAACCTATCTTTTTTCCGTAATCGCCACTGATAATTCGTGTGCCTCTTTCTTTTTAGGACTAATTCGTATGGAATTTTATAAATATCAGATAAAATCAAAGCAATATACTCTGCAGGATGAATAAATCTTCTGAATCTTCTTAAAAAGGTGGACGGCACGGCGGTTATGATATCGTATCTATCTTTCAAAAGTAGATTTTTCTTGACCAGCTCAGAGATCAATTTATACCCTTTGTAATTGTATCGGAACTTTACCTTCTTTAAAACAGTTCGTATCGCTCCCACATACAAAAAAGGTATGTAAAGATTATCAAAATGATGAGCAGTCAAACAGTTTTTACAGATCTCTGTCTCAATACTCAGCGGATAACCACAACTTTTACATCGAAAAGAAACTTTTCTTATAAGAGACTTGCAATCTTCACATACAATTTCATTATATTTGATCTCAACACCACAATTAATACATTCAGAATAAAATATCTCATCAAACACAACAGACTCTTGACAAATTTAATCAAAAATTATATTACCACAAATAAAAATTAAATCAAGGGGCTGTAGCTCAGCTGGGAGAGCGCATGAATGGCATTCATGAGGCCAGGGGTTCGATCCCCCTCAGCTCCATTGTCTACTATAAGGTATATGACATCAAGAACAATTATCTTCGTATCTAACTGTAGGTACTCCATTAGTCAGTCCATAAAATACACCACAACCATCATTATTAGATGTATTATCTACAGTACCGGTGGTACCCTTAATTACAAAAGCATAGCCACCGGTAACTTTTATATTGTCAAACTTATTTGAGTCAAAATCAACTGCATTTGCAATACCAGTAGAATCAGCTAATGGATATCCTTTTGTAGCACTTGTGTTATCAACAGAAATTGTCTTTCCTTTAATCGTGATAGAACCCAGAGACACATTATCTTGAGCTAACCACTTTGCCCTTACTATATCTTTAGCTGCAACTACAGACCCATATAACCCTTTAACCACAGATTTTTTTGCATCAGTCTGTAAATCAGCAAACTTTGGTATCGCCACTGCTGCTAAAATACCCAAAATCACGATTACAATGACAAGTTCAATTAAAGTAAAACCTTTTTTCATAAAAATCCTCCACTTATTTTAGTATAAATTAATATAGTTTTAAAAATAGATGTTTGTCAAGATTTTTTTCGAGCGGTCGTATCATGTTTTACAATTTGATACAAACACCCAACAAGCTCTAAGAACGCTATAAACCCTATAATCAAGCACATAGATAAACTATATTATGAATGCTATATCATTACAAAAATCATCTTATCCGTAAAATCCAAATCCGATAACCTATGTGCTCGACAAGACCTTAATCCTATAAACGCTATAAACACTATAAACAAAATTCTGGACTGCCACGGCACTCACAAGTGCCTCACAGTGACTTATTCAAACCCTACAAACTCTATAAACACTATGAACGCTACAAACTCTACAAACCCAATAAACGCTATCACCACACTTTCGGTTGAAATTTATCATCATTTCGAATTTCTACAATATCCCCATTCTGAACCAATACATACAACCCCTGACGGTAGGCATATTTGCTTACATCATCAGGTACCACCATCCCTGCGACTGCTCCAAAAAGGTTAAATCCTCCATACTCAGGCCAAAATCTCTTAAATTTGCCTAACCTTTCAATATGATCATTCACATCATCCACAGATAAACTGCTCTTACACTCCACCACTATAGCCTCTGAGCCATCGATAACCAATAGATCCACCTGTATCCCTTCATCCCCATAGTTTGCTTCCATATTACAAATTACACGATGCACATTCATCCCTCTTTGACGGAAAAGCTTTACCACCGCTGGTTTTACCATTTCTTCTACAAATTGACCCAATCTATTACCAAGCTCACCTATTGCCTTTTGAGTTTGTCTAATCAACTTATCAGTTTCTTGAAATTTACGGTCTGTCTCCTGAAATTTTCTGTCTGTTTCTTGAAACTTACGATCAGTTTCTTTAAATAATCTCCATATCTCCTCAAGGGTAACAGTTTCCATTGACTCTTGCATAGAACACCTCCAACTATTAATATATTACATCATAAGACAATGAATTTCAATAGTTTGGAGAATTTCAATCAACCAAATATTCTCGCACCAACTCCTCATTTACCATTTTCAAAATCAAAAAGAGGGGGTTATCCCCCTCACATAATACTTTACACCAATTTTGGTGCACCCTTAATTATCTCTGCATCAACCTTATCTGCGTATTTTTTGAAATTCTCGTTGAAATCAACTGCCAACTTCTTGATGGTTTCATCGTATTTAGCCTTATCCTCCCAAGAATTTCGAGGATTTAAGATGTCAGCAGGCAGGTCTGGAATATAAGATGGCACACCAAATCCGAAGATCGGATCCTCATTAAACTGCACATTATCGAGCTCTTTATCAAGTATCGCTTTGATTATCCTTCTCGTATACTCTATCGAAAATCTCTTACCCACGCCGTAAGGACCACCTGTAAGGCCTGTATTTACCAGCCAGCAGTTTACATTATACTTCGTCATCTTCTCACCCAAAATCTTTGCATACACGGCTGGATGATGAACCATAAAAGGAGCACCAAAGCAAGCACTAAATACCGATTTAGGTTCTTTTACCCCTTTCTCAGTACCAGCAACCCTAGCAGTATATCCCGAAATAAAGTGGAACATAGCTTGATTCATATTCAGTTTTGCCACAGGTGGTAATACACCAAAGGCATCGTAGGTGAGGAAAATAATGTTTGAAGGAATTCCTGCAGTACCGCTATTTACAATATTTGGAAGATGTGTGATTGGATAGGATGCCCTTGTGTTTTCAGTGAGGGAATCATCGTTTAGATCTATTCTCCTTGAGATGACATCAATTGCCACATTTTCTAAGATCGTCCCAAATTTCCTTGTGCACTCATAGATGTCTGGCTCAGATTCTTTGGACAACCTTATCACCTTAGCATAGCAACCACCTTCTATATTAAATATTCCATTATCACTCCAACCATGTTCGTCATCACCCACAAGTGCCCTTTCAGGATCGGTAGAAAGCGTAGTTTTACCTGTACCCGAAAGCCCAAAGAAAAGTGCCACATCACCTTTTTTACCCACATTTGCAGAACAATGCATTGATAAAACACCTTTTTTAGGCAATAAATAATTCATAACTGTGAAAATAGATTTTTTTATTTCCCCAGCGTAGCTTGTACCACCGATGAGAACCACTCTCTTTTCTAAGTTGAGTATAATAAATGTCTCAGAATTTGTGCCATCCTGCTCAGGTATTGCATGAAAACGAGGGACATTGATCACGGTAAAATCGGGTTGAAAATCTTTTAAAACCTCCCTATCAAGCTCTCTAATAAACATATTTCTTGCAAAAAGGCTATGCCAAGCTGTCTCGGTAATTACCCTTACCTTGATCCTAAAATTCTCATCAGCCCCAGCATAAAGCTCCTGCACGAATACCTCTTTTGTTTGCAAATAAGCTTGAATACGAGCGTAGATCCTCTCAAAGTTCTCTTTTGAAAGAGGTTTGTTGTCTTTAGACCAGTTTACATCCTTGCTCAAAACACCATCATCAACGATAAACTTATCATTTGGAGATCTTCCAGTATGGTGACCAGTCCTTACAACTATCGGCCCCAAGTGAGCCAAAATCCCTTCCTGCCTTTTAATAATCTCTTCGTAAAGCTCTGGTGTTGAAAGATTCCAGTGAATCCTCTTGAGATTTTTAAATCCGTGCATCTCAAGACCGCTGTGTTCAGTTTTTTCCATAAACTTACCCCCTTTAATTCGTGACGAAGAGTATTAGCAAAATTTTCCTTGAAAATAAATAGAAAAATGTATTATAATTAAAAAATATGGAAAATTTCTTTGTTGTAAGCGTTTCAGAAGAAGAGATAAAAAAAGAGAAACAGAAGGCAAGGGACCTTAGAAAAAAACAGTGGTGGCACACGATAATCTCCAAAGGAGAATGCTACTATTGTGGCAAAAAAGTGCCTCCCAAAGAACTTACTATGGATCACATAGTCCCCCTTGCAAGAGGTGGTAAATCTACAAAAGGGAACATTGTGGCAGCCTGTAAAGAATGCAACAACAAGAAAAAGTATCTCCTTCCTATTGAATGGGAAGAGTATCTTCAAAAGCTTAAAAAAGATTAGGAGCAAAATCTATGATTTCTGGAAAAGAGATTAGAGAAAAATTTTTAAAATATTTTGAAAAAAATGGTCATAAGATCGTAGATTCATCATCTTTGGTACCCCACAACGACCCTACCCTGCTCTTTACAAATGCAGGGATGAATCAATTTAAAGACCTTTTTTTAGGTTTGGAAAAAAGGGATTATGTAAGGGCTGCTACATGCCAAAAGGTGGTAAGAGCTGGCGGCAAACACAACGATTTGGAAAATGTGGGTAGAACTGCAAGGCATCATACATTCTTTGAAATGCTGGGGAATTTCTCTTTTGGTGATTACTTTAAAAAAGAAGCCATCGAATTTGCATGGGAATTCCTCACAGAAGAATTGAAACTTCCAAAAGAAAAACTTTTCGTGAGTATTTATCTCGACGATGAAGAGGCATTTGAGATATGGAATAAGGTAATCGGCATACCAGCAGAAAAGATACTCCGCAGAGGGGAAAAGGATAACTTCTGGGCAATGGGAGACACAGGCCCCTGCGGACCATGTTCGGAAATACATATCGATTTAGGACCAGAAGCAGGTTGCAGAAGACCTGAATGCAACCCCGATTGCGATTGTGATAGACACCTCGAATTATGGAATTTGGTGTTTATGCAATACAACAGATCCGCAGATGGTAAACTCACACCACTACCCAAACCAAGTATAGATACAGGGATGGGGTTAGAACGAATTACAGCGGTTTGTCAAGGAAAACTTAGCAACTACGAAACAGATTTGATAAAACCTATCATAGAATTTACAGCAAAATTGGCAGGCAAGGTATATGGTGCATCAGAAAAGGATGATGTAAGTCTCAGAGTCATTGCAGATCACAGCAGATCCACAACATTCCTCATTGCAGATGGCGTAATCCCTTCCAACGAGGGTAGAGGTTATGTTTTAAGGAGAATCATGAGAAGAGCAATGAGGCACGGTAAGATGTTGGGGTTTGATAGTACATTTTTCTACAAGGTCTGTGAGTTTGTGGTGGATTTCATGGGGGATCACTATATCGAACTCAAAGATAAAAAAGACTACATCTCCAAAATGGTCGCTTTTGAAGAAAAGAGATTCTCCCGTACGCTCGATTTGGGACTTAAGCTTATTGATGAAATCTTCGAGAAAAATAGATCCACCAAAGAGATCGCTGGAACAGAGATATTCAAATTATACGACACTTATGGATTCCCCATCGACCTTTTACAGGATATTGCAGAGGATAATGGGTTTACCCTTGACCTTGTCGGTTTTGAAAAAGAGATGGCACTGCAGCAGGAAAGGGCTAAGAAGCACTGGGTTGGAAGTGGAGAAGAGAAAATAGGTGAGATTTATAAAAAGCTTGCCCATCTTAAAACAGAATTCAAAGGCTATGATCAGCATAAAATATCATCAAAAGTTATAGCAATTATAAAAGAAAACGCAGAAAAACAGGAAGCAAAATCAGGTGATGAAATAGATATACTTCTTGAAGAGACACCTTTTTACCCAGAGGGTGGTGGGCAGTGCGGCGACACAGGAACAATTACAAAAGATGATACATTAATTGAGATTAGGGACACAAAAAAATATGGCAACCTCATAGTACACAAGGCTCTTATGAAAAAGGGTTTGATCAAAGTTGGAGATGTTGTAATCGCAGAAATAGATATAGAGAAAAGGTTGGCAACCGAGAGAAACCATACGGCAACCCACCTCCTTCATAAGGCATTGCAAATAGTACTTGGGGATCATGTAAGGCAGGCTGGTTCTCTCGTGAATAATGAAAAACTCCGATTCGATTTTAGCCATTTTGAGGCTATTTCAAAAGAGGATCTAATCGAAATAGAAAGGATTGTAAACGGTAATAACTTAAAAAATTTAGCCGTATCAAAAACCCTTATGCCGATAGAGGAAGCTGTCAAATCTGGTGCTATGGCACTCTTTGGTGAAAAGTATGACAAGATCGTAAGGGTTGTAGAAGTATCTGATTTTTCAAAAGAGCTCTGTGGTGGATGCCATGTGAGACACACTGGTGAAATAGGATTTTTCAAGATCACAGGGGAAATGAGCGTGGCTGCTGGGGTAAGAAGGATCGAGGCAGTCACAGGTATGGCAGCATTTGAAGAGAATGTAAAGATTAAAAATATTATTGATGAACTTACATTTACACTTAAAACAAATCAAGATTCGATCACTTCAAAAGTTAAAGAGATACTCGACGAAAATAGAACTCTCAAAAAGGAGTTGGAAGAACAGAAATCCCGAGATCTTCTAAAAGTCATGGATGAATTGGATAAGTTCACTTCAATCGTAAATGGGGTAAAATTAATAACTTTTAAATTAGAAACAACCGATTTAAATAAAGCAAGGGAATTAGCTGACAACATTAAAGACAAGATAAAGTCTGGAATAGTTTTAATAACAGTTGTGAGCGGCGAAAAGCTCACATTCCTCTGCGGTGTTACGAAGGATCTCGTAAGTAAATATTCTGCTGATAAGATCGTAAAAGAGGTAACCAAAATCACTGGTGGTGGCGGCGGAGGAAGAGCAGATTTTGCTCAAGCAGGTGGAAAAGATATTTCAAAGGTCGATGAAGCATTAGCACACATAAAAAATATTATAGATTAGGGGTAAAACTTTGGGTGAGTATATCGGTTTAATAATTTTTGTAGTTCTGATTTTGGCAATGAGCTTTTTTAGAGGCGGTGGCTGAGCCTCTTCAGGATGCAGTATCGAGGATCGATACAAAGAGATAAAAAAAGAACAAGATAAAAAGAAGAAAAAATAAAAAAAGCGGGCAACGGGATTCGAACCCGCGGCCCTCAGCTTGGGAAGCTGATGCTCTACCAGCTGAGCTATACCCGCTTACAGTGTATATATTATACAGAATTTCTTGATTTGTCAATATCGCGGATTACCCAAGCACCTAAATGGTGTCGTAGAGATAGCAAACTTTCATAATATTCATATATCCTTGGCTGTTCTGAACTGCACAAAGTTAGATGCTCGATAAACATTGAACCCAAGCACCTAAATGGTGTTGTAGAGATAGCGAACTTTCATACTATTCATATATCATCGAGTGTTCCGAACTATACAAAGTTAGGTGCTCGATTGAATTTGAACAATTTTATAAAAACACCCCTCCACACTTAATAGTATGAAGGGGGTTATGCAGGGAATTTGAATTTTTTATAAATCATAGGCTGGTCCTACGATTTACTATCAAAGAGTAAACCAAGCATCTCTTTAATATTTTTACTAATCCTCAGAGCATCCTCCGATGGGATCTGGCGGATAACCTCATTTTTTTCTGTATCAAGGATCTTTACTACAACCTGATCGGTATCTTTGTCTATAACAAACTGCCTTGCTATATTCATACTTTTAAAGGCATCGTTTATCTCATTGACAGCCTTTTTCAATTCCTTTTCTGAAACATCTTTCTGTTTTATCTCATGCATCTTGCCAAACTCTACAGTCTTAGATTGCTGAGAGGTATTTAGCTGAGGATCTTTTGCAACAACATCCACAGCTAAAGATTTTAATGCATCTACCATATACCATCACCTGCCTTTTGAGATGAGAGGTGGGTTTATCCCACCTCTTTTTATGCTATTACCTCAGAAGCTGAAGTGCCAATTGTGGAAGCTGGTTAGCCTGAGCAAGCATCGCAGTACCAGACTGATTGAGTATCTGCCACCTTGTGAATGTAGCCATCTCAGCAGCCACATCAAGGTCACGGATTCTCGACTCAGCAGCTACCAGGTTCTCTCTTGTTACATTCAGGTTACTGATAGCATATTCTAACCTGTTAACCTGAGCACCTATAGTAGCTCTTGCCCCTGATACAAGCTCTATTGCTCTATCTATCTTAGTGATAGATTTCTGAGCAAGCTCCTGACTTATCATATACACGTCATCAAGCCCAAGAGCTTTTGTATCCATCTGCCCGATGTAAGCCTCAATGGTTTGCCCTTCATTTGCACCGATCTGAAGCTCTGTAGCATTGTCTACAAGGTGAAGCTTAATATCAACGGATCCTGACTTCGAGCTAAAATCGATCTTCTTCGCTGTATTGTTCCAACTGGATTGAATGTCAACACTACTACCTATCTTTACATCAACACCTTTAATAACATTCTTAAGTGTATAATCGTTGACAATATCTGATCCTACGGTAACACCTGTGTGAGCATCGGTTACTTTTACAGTTAGCTCAGAGTTTCTTCCCTCTTGAATAGTAGCAAGAGATAGCCCATCTATGAGAGCCTGATCACCTATGAACGATATCCTACTATCTTCACCTAAAAGTGCTGATTGAATTACAAATGTACCAGCAACTGCCTGTGGTGAATTAGATGTAGCACTTTTCACATAGTCCACAAGATGTTCGTTTACACTTGCCACATCACTACCCATACCCAAGCCATTTACAAGAGCATTTGTAAGTTTCTCCTCAAAGTCTTTAATTGTATCGCTTCCTTCGAGGTATATCGTAGTAGATTTTCCATTGCCAAAGATTGTAAGAGCCTGAGTATTGTCAAATATATTTCTACCATCAGCATTTATAAATCTTGCAATATCAGACAATTTTGCAAACTCAGCAGCCCTATCTCCAGGACCAGCAACCTCAAATTCCAAAGTACCTGTTTGTGCTGGTAATACCTTACCCATCTCAAGTTTGAATGATCCCATATTTACTGAACCTGTGGCAGTATTTATCTCTGCAATATAGAACTGAGTAGTTTTATATTCTGATGACGATACAAAGTTATCTATCTCACGAACTATATTCGCCTTACCATAAGAATCATATAATTGAACTTGGGCAGCTCCTGAAGTAGAAGCAGTAGCAGACACATTTATATCATTGACATCAGCTACCCAGAAAAGGATCTTGTCCCCAGCCCTTAAAGCTGCACCACCAGAGGCGCCAAGGTTTAAAACAGCAGTATTACCTCCAATAGTAATAGACTGAGTAAACATATTGGAACCACCAGAACTGACATTTACATTTACATTTGTCCAATCTGAGAGCGCGCCAGTTTCAGCATTGTAAAATCTTACCCTCAATGCAGACCCGACAGTATATCCAGTAGTAGAAGATGAAAAGTTAGCCAACACCTCTATCTCATAATAGCCATCATTATTAATTGTAGAAGAAGCAGATCTTAAAACTACATCGTTATTAGCAACTGTACTACCTGTAGTATTATAAATACCGACTACACCAGAATAGTTCGATACAGAAGCAGAACTTACATTTGTTATTAATGCGGAAATTTTATAAGATTTACTTGAATCATTTATAGTGCTATTAAGCCCAACTACATCGGTAATCTTCCTAGCGGATATACCGTTTGCACCTTCAACGAATTCCGCCGCGTAAGCACCATCTGTCATTGTCATTACATCTGTTTTGTAGATGAAGTTTTGTCCAGGATTTGCATCTACATTAATGTTGTAGTTACCTTCTGCTACTCTGCTTCTTATTATCGTTGTGATCTTATTGCTGTCGGCAGACCACAACGCTGTGGAATCACCATTTAAGAGCTTCTTAGTGTTAAACTCTGTAGATGCTGAAATACGGTTGATCTCTGCCTTTAATTGATCTACCTCATCCTGGATATACTTACGGTCATTAGTGGTATAGATACCGTTTGAAGCTTGAACAGCGAGTTCTCTCATCCTTTGAAGGATGCTATGCACTTCACCCATAGCTCCCTCTGCTGTCTGGAGCATAGAGATACCATCTTGGGCGTTCATTGCAGCTCTTTTAAGACCGCTGATCTGCCCTCTTAATTTTTCAGAAATCGCAAGACCAGAAGCATCATCTGATGCATGGTTGATCCTGAGACCTGAAGAGAGTTTTTCAAGAGACTTAGCTAAATTTGTGTTGGATATCCCAACGTATCTTTGAGCTGTCAAAGATGGGATGTTGTTATAAATTATCATTGGCATAAAATACCTCCTTGTTTTGTTTTATTGGGCTTCCCTGCCCTGTTTTTTAATTTTTAATTTTGAATTTTTAATTTTAAATGTCTAATTACCTTTTTTACCTCAACAACTCTAAAACCCTATAAACTCTACAAACACCCTAACGCTTTTTCACACCTCCTAATCTATCCTTTTTACCTGGATTATCTCCATAGCTGTTTTAGTCTTTTTTAGCCAACAAAAAAAGCCGACGCGGTATATCTACCAACATCGGCCTGATTGTCTCAGTACCAGTCAGACTCTTTATTTACTTTTGTCTGACTTACCTATTCATCTTTCTTAACCACACTATCGAACAAATTTAGAAAAACTTTAGATAATTTTTTAAGAAATCAAACAATTAATGTCACATCTATAAAACAGCCATTTAAATGCTGGGATTATCTTAATTTTGCAATTTTCACCGATAATTTCGTCATCAATATCAAATGTAATAATAATACCAAAATCTCGTTTATATTGATTGCAATAGTCCAATATACCAGAAATTTCTCTCTTTTTAGTAGTTTCATCAATCAATTCAAAACATACCTGTACAGGAATACCCTCTAATACAAAATCACATTCTTTTTTCTCTTTATAAAAATACATCTCTCTTCCATTTCTCAGATTTTCCCTGAAAATTATATTTTCAAACAATGCACAGTAATCATCTTTTCTAAAATATCTAATTGCTCGACAAATACCATTGTCAATAAAATAAACTTTTTTCTCTGCCAACTCAGTTTTGAGAATAGATTGCTTGTATTTTTTTAATCGCTTAATGAGATAAGCATTTTCACAATACTCAATAAAATGATATAGTCTATCCTTGCCTATCTTAAATCCATTCGACTTAAGCTCATTGAATATCTTATTAACAGAAAGCGGTTTTGTTACAGATTCTGCCATTCTTTTTATAAAAAATTTCAAAACGAAATGCTCATCTATATCATACCTTTCGATAAGATCCCTATACAACATTACATCAAAATATTCTTGTAAGACTCTTATTTTAGTTTCATCTTCATAAAATAAAATCTCAGGAAAACTTCCCCATTCCATAAATTCTTTAAAATAATAGAGCATTTTTGCCTTGACATTTGAATCATACAAATCCAAATTAGATAAATCTTCTAAACCTTTAAATCTAAGAAACTCTTGAAAAGAAAGCGGTAAAACCTCATACTTAATCGTCCTACCCCTAAGAGATGTTGCAATTTCATCAGCAAGCATTTTTGAGTTTGAACCCGTGATGAAAATATTCTTACTTAAACTATCATAGATTCTTCTAACAAACTTTTCCCAACCAGTAATATTCTGGATCTCATCAAAAAAGAAAAATACATCATTGACATTAATATCAGGATAAAGCTCTCTGTAAGATTGTATTATCAAATCAAGCTCATCTTGTCTAAAATCTAATCTTTCATCCTCAAAATTTATGTAAATAATGCGGTTTTTGGAAATATTTTTTCCAATAAACTCATCAATTATCTGATATAAAAAATAAGTTTTCCCACTCCTTCTCGGACCAACAATAGAAATAATCTTGTTGCTATGAAGATCTACTGAGAGTTCTCGTTTAATATATTTAGGCAGATTATTCTTATGAAAATCTACAATAACAGTTTTTAGCAAATCTTTCCTTATCATAAGGAAGATTATCATATTTTTTTCCTTCCATCAAGGAAAAAATTAACAGATTTTATCAAATACTATAATTTCTTTTGGACTTTATTTAACCACTTAATGTTTTGATATGATAAATTGATATTTTATAACTTATTAATGCGGCATAAAAACACTGTTGCAAAAATTCCCCAAAATATTATAATACCAAAAGACACTCACGGAGGTCTTAATAATGAAAAAACTGCCAATAGGAATACAGACATTCACAGATATAAGAAGTGATGATTTCATTTACATTGATAAAACAGATATTGCTCTTAATCTTATAAATAACTATCGTTATCTTTTCCTCTCCCGCCCTCGCAGGTTTGGTAAATCGCTTTTTTTGGATACTTTAAAAAACATCTTTGCTGGAAACAAAGAACTCTTCAAAGGACTATACATCTACGACAAATGGGACTGGGATACAAAAT
>CAZFHX010000003.1:99304-117297 GCA_964519265.1 uncultured Deferribacterales bacterium | reverse complement strand
ATGAAGTTTTTTTACAATTTCCATCAATATATATTTAGGTTCGGTCTCATCGAGATTTATGTCATACTGTTTGCCTTCGTTTCTTATACTTTTTACCAATCCATCAGACAAAGTCTTGGGATCGTCCAATAGTACTTGATTGAAATCTATTGTTATCGTTGGATTAAAATCCCATCTATAGTCTGAACTATAAATCCAAAATCCTTTAAATAAGTCTTTATCACCCTTAAATACCTGTTCCAATGTTGATATAAGTAAAGATTTTCCAAACCTGCGAGGACGGGAAAGAAAATAATACTTGGAGGATGTTATTAGATTATAGATGTATTGAGTCTTATCTACATATAAAAAACCTTCATTTATGAGATTCTTGAAATTAGATTCACCGATGGGGAGCTTTTTTCTCATGTTTTTAATTTATCATTAAAACATTATATTTTCAATAGGTTTTATACACTGCTATGTAGATTTTCTTGACAGCAATTTGAAGATAGATTAAAATTAAAATGCCAATTTAGGAGGTGTATAATGAAAAAACTATTTTTATTGGTGGTGTTTGCTTTATTAGTTTCCACATTTTCTTTTGCCACTGACAAACCAGATCCTTCTGTATGGAGAAAGATGGTGGCAGAAGCAGAATCCCAGTTAATCAAGCTTACTCCCGAGCAGGTTAAAGGTATTTTGGACAAAAAAGAAAATTATGTGATTCTTGATGTGAGAGAAAGGTCAGAGTATGTAAATGGATGGATTGAAGCTGAGAATTTTCAGTATATTGGTAGAGGTATATTAGAACCAACTCTATCAAGGACAGGTGCCATTAAGTTTGATGATAAGGTAATCGTGGTGTGCAAAACTGGTCAGAGAGCTGCTCTTGCTGGAGTATCTTTGAAGAAGATGGGTTATAAGAATGTTTACTTTATGACTGGTGGAATGGATGAATGGATAAAGAAAGGGTATCCAATAACAAACGAAATGGGTACTTTTGCACCGATAGCTAAGTAAAAAATTAAGGGGGGTTCCCCCCCTTTTTTTTATTAGAATTTAAAAATTCCGAATTTAATAGTAGCAAATGACATCAGAGATACAATAAACCAAATTGTTATCCCGAAGAATAGAGGTTTTACTCCTGTTTCTTTTAATGTATTCTTTGTGATGCCGGCACCTATTAGAAAAAGTGTCATTACCAAGAGATGTTTGGACAAATTGTATAAAAATTGAAATGTAGCGTTTGCTAATGGATATTTTGTGCTGAATAGAGAGTTGATAAAAGATGCAGCAATAAAACCTAATATGAACAAAGGGAAAGTCATTTTATTCTTATTTCCGAAAATAGAGCCCAATCCGAATGAAAATGGAGCTATCCAAAGGGCTCTTGCCAATTTTACTGTGACGGCAATCGATAGAGCAATTGTTCCATAAACAGACGCCGCACCTACAACACTACTGGTGTCATGAATTGCAAGGGCTGAGAATATTCCAAACTCTTGCTGATTCATATTAAGAATATGTCCTAAAGATGGAAAAATAAAAAGTGCAACAGCGTTTAAAAGAAATACTGTGGATAATGAGATCGCTACGGAGCTATTTTTGGCTTGGATTGACGGTGCAAGGGCAGCAATTGCACTTCCACCACAGATAGATGTACCAAAAGTTATAAGAAGTGAGGTTTCTCTATCCAATCTGAATATCTTATTTAACAGTAAACCAATTATTATAGTGGCAGTTATAGTTACGAATGTGAATAATATTGAATGTTTACCAACTTCGATAACTTTAAAAAAATCCACACCAAAACCTAAACCTATTACGGAAAGTTTAAGTAAATTTTTGCTGAGTTTGGCTGATTCTTTTTGAAATGGATTGCCTAATGTGAGGGAGAAAATAATTCCTAAAAGCAACGATAATCCAGGTGTGAAGAAAAAAGATAGTATGAATAGCATGATAAATGATGGTTTCAATACCCTTTCAAATTTTTGATCAGACATAATTACCCCTCATACTTCCTTGTGGCTAACTTTGAAAATGCTCCGATTTATAAATTTATTTGAAATTAAGGCTATCAGGATAAGCAACATAAGTGCCGATAAAAACCATACCCATCCAAAGTATTTGTAGATATATCCTGGCAAAAAAGTGCCCAATACTCCTCCTGTGTAGTAAAATGACACATAAAGACCGTTTACTATCCCTTTGTTGTTTGAGGCAAGTCTATTTAAAAATCCAGAGGCTATAGAGTGGGTGGTAAACATACCTGTGCAGAAAATAAACATAGCGATAAAGATGGTGGAGATACTTTTCATGTAGAAGAATGGTATGCTTATTATGTACACAATTAATCCGAATGTGATTACATTTTTTTCGTTTTTAAAATGTTTTATCAACCACATGGTAGATAGGGAAACGATAATACCCATCACATATCCAGAATAACTTAGACCTATGACAAATTCACTGACATTATCTAAGATCTCTTTCAACCTGAATGGGATAAAGTTCAACATTGCGGCAAAGACGAAAAAAGTGCAAAAAATCGTGAGATAGATATTGATAAAAGGGTGAGTTTTGAGGACCTCTAAGGCGTTTTTTAAAGTTATCTTCTCTTTGGACTGTATCTTGTAATCTGTGATAAAAAATAGTAATACAAAGCTTATTGCTAAGCTAAGTCCTAATAGTAAAAATCCATACCTCCAACCAAATAATTTTGAGATTAGACCTGATATAAATCTGCCTAAAAATCCCCCCAAGATCGTTGCTGCAATGTAAAAAGACATGATCCTCTGAACGAGGGATTTTTCTGACGCCATAGATACAAAGGTCATAAGGGAGGTTAAAATACCAGGGATGAGGAAACCTTGTAATAACCTGACGAATATCATTATGTAGAAATTGGTGATGAAAAAGATAATTATCTCGAGGAATACAAGCATGCTTATGGCAAACATCATTATTTTTTTGGCCGTGAGTTTTTCGAGGATAAAACCATAGATGATTGGGGAAAGACTTAGTGGGAGCATGGTAACGGTAGTGATTAGTGCTGCGCTGGATTTGTCCACACCAAACTCCTTCATGAGGACCGGTAAGAGTGGTTGGGGTGAATAAAGCACAGAAAAAGTCAAAACCGCTGTGTATACGACAAAGAAAATGTCCCTAATCTTCATAAGACTTAATAAATCCTTTGAATGAAAAAGTCAAATGTATAATGTTTTATTTTTCTAAATCCTATATCCCCCATATACGCTACAAACTCTATAAACTCAATAACTCTATCTGTACTGCTCCTTTGCTATTGAAATTATTTTAAGTTTTTGCTAAATTAGTCAAATGAATTTAGTCTTCGATCTTGATAATACTATATACCATCCTGATGTAGGTGTTTTAAAAGGGGTTGATAGAAACATCAATCAATACATGTATGAAGTAGTGGGGATCGATAGGGATGTAGTTGATCCATTGAGGCAGGAGTATCGAAAAAGATATGGTGTGACTTTAAAAGGGCTCATTATTCACTACAATGTGGACCCCTATCATTATTTAGATTATGTTCACAATATCGATTATAAAAATATCCTGAGTAAAGATGAAAGGCTTTCTAAGATTCTTTCAACTATACAGTATAAAAAATATATATTCACCAACGGTTCTAAAAACCATGCAATAAATGTACTACAACATCTTGATATCATGGATCATTTTGAAAAGATATTCTCTCTTGAAGATGTCGATTTTCAGCCGAAACCATCAGATGAGAGTTTCAAAAGATTTCTGACTCTTACTCACTTAGATCCAGAAAATTCTTATTTCATAGATGATATGCCAGAGAATATAGAAAAGGCAAAAAAATTTGGATTTAAAACTGTGCTGGTATCAGAATCCCCTTGTGAAAGTGCCGATTTTCATTTAAAATCTATCTATGAATTAGATAAAATTTTTAGGAAAATGATATGAGAAAAGAGCTTCTTGAAACATACGAATATTTTTCCCATAATTTTAGAACCTGTACCTCAACCATCGTGGCAACCATAGAAGCGTTGAAAATGGAACTCATCAGTATCAACGATGATGAGATGAACAGCGTATATGAGTCTGCTTACATTCTTGATGTACTTGATATCTCATTAAATATCTGCATCGAGTTTCTCATACAGAAAGAGATAAAGATTACTGATTACGAATTAAATCTCATGAATCTTGTCAGGAGATTCCTCGATGAACAAAAAGGGCTTGTTCTTTTAAATGAGTTGTCCGTTGATGTGGATGGTGAAGATGTGACCATCATCAAAAATGGATACATCATAAAATATTTTTTACAACTGATTCTCTTTGAAGCGATTAAAAATGCCAAAGACCACCTTTCAATTTTTATATCACCAGATCGTATAAGGATTGTGCTTGGTGATAATAAGGATGAACCGCCTGTTATTTTTAGCTTTTTAGCAACGATCTTCAAACATTATGGCAACAATTTTACCTTTAGTTCAAAAGAATACCTATTGGAGTTCAAATCATGAAGATACTGCTTGCCGATGATGAACTAAGGCTTAGAAAGGTAGTTGTTTTACATTTAAAAAAGGCTGGTTTCGATGTGGTGGAAGCAAACAATGGCAAACAGGCATTGGAATTTGCAAAAACCCAGAATCCTGATGTGATAGTTCTCGATATCATGATGCCGGAGATGGACGGGATTACCGCTTGCAAGGAGATTAGAAAACTCCCTGAACACAAAGATACACCCATAATTATGCTCACAGCAAAGGCAACCTCAGATGATATTCAGATGGGCAAAGAGGCTGGAGCAAATGAATATCTCACCAAACCCTTCAGTCCGAAAGAATTGATAGACAAAATTCAGGGGCTAAAGGGATAATGCTAAATGTAGCTTTTTTGGGAAATAACAAACTGATAAATTTAGTAAAAGAGAAACTCAAGCAATATGTGAATGTCAATATCATATCAAACGCAGATGTAGTAATTGTATTGATAGAAGATATAAATGATTTTAATACCTTGCCTAAAAATTTTGAAAAACCTGCTCTATTATGCTTAAATTGCAACGACCCAAGGTTGGCTCAGTTTATTAAAAATTATAACTTTTCTGGGGTGATACCTTTTAATGTACCCGTTAACCAGTTGCTAAATAAGATAAATACCATGTCCTCACTTGAGCAGAGCAAGACGGTAAACGAAAATGAGGTACTAAAAGCGAAAATCTTGGCAAAGGCTGATAACATACCGCCACTACCGATCATTGCTCAGGAGCTTTTGAAACTTACGAGAAGTGATGAGGCATCTCTTAAAAAAATTATCGATAAAATTAAGACAGATCAGGGGATCTCATCAAAGGTTTTAAAACTGATCAACTCCCCATTTTATGCACTAAGAAAGGAGATTACAAGTATAGACCAAGCGTCTATGCTACTTGGTACTGCAACGATCAAAAATATAGTACTTTCGGTGTCAATCGAGGAGTTTTACAAGAAAAATTTTTCCATATACGGGACGACAGGCAATAGACTTTGGGAACACTCGTATAATACGGCAACAATAGCAGAGATCATTGCTAAAAAGCTGAAATTGGATAGTGATGCATGCTACTTGGCGGGATTGATGCATGATATTGGAAAGGTGGTCCTTGTAGATTTTCTTGTAAAGGAGACTAAGGATTTTGAGGATGAGAAGGCCCAAACAGGTATGACCCACCAAGAGGTGGCAGGGATCGTTTTGGGTAAGTGGGGTCTTGGCAAACATATAATTAATAGTGTGATAAATCATCATACATTAGATAATGACCCCTTTAATAGAGCTTTGTACTTTGCCAATCAGATAGAAAACGAAAAGGAGTGTACGATCGATCTGATCAAGCATATCCAATTGGATCTTAAAGTTGATTTAGCAGAATTGATACATATCTACGAATTGTCAAAGGTTGAAAATAGCGATGCAGCTGAATGAGTCTATTTTAGAAGCACTGCTGGTTGATAATAAAATCAATTTTATCAATTGTCTCGAAAAGTATCTCAAAGGTCAAGGTATCAATAAATACATAATTTGGGATATAAACAACAGAATTGCTACGGTGAATGTTTCTACAGTAAATGATTCATCAATAATGTTTTCTGATATTTCTGATTTGGGGTATTACAACCTTGTATGCAAAGATTTTGAGGAACCTATAAAATTTACTGAGACTACAGAAATATATCAAACTTTCTTTTTGGAACACGGGGATACCCTACTTCTTGCGGTATCTATCTGTGAGCCAAGTGGACTGAGGTGTAAGGATTTTAATGTCATCATCCCTTATCTGTCCTCAAAGTTGTACGATATTATCGCTGCTGAAAGCCGTACAGAGATATTCATAGAATATCAAAAAAAGATAGATTTTATCAAGAAAGCCTACGATATTTTGAAATTTTTAGAGTTTGAGACTATATTTTCAAAGTCGCTAAGCTTTTTTTTGGAGATCTTCGATGCTCAAGCTGGGTTTACCATCTATAAAAATAAATTTTATTCTATTGGTCTGGATAGCAGAGATATAAAGGAGAATATCCTTATAAATGATATTTCTCTTTGCAGTTTTTTAGAATCTGCAACCAAAACAGAATTTTTCGATAGTGGCATAAGGTCTGATAGGTTTATCATCGAGAATATGTTTGTGATTTATGAGGAGAAGTTGAATATAAAAATAGTTCTTTTTAATATATCAACAAACTTTTACCCCGATAAAGAGTTTTCTGAGATCATATCCCATATTACTTCGATAGCGGTAGAAAATGCCATAAATCACCAAAAGGAACTTGAACTAAAACTCGAAGAAAACGAGATGAAAACCACTGCCGAGATTTTAAATAGGTTTGTGGATAGAGAGGTGAGTGTCTCCTGTGATGTATGTGATATATTTGGCGTGAGCTATCCTGCAAAGCAGGCTGGAGGAGATTTTTTAGGTCTTAGTGAAACTGATGATAGGATTGTTATCTGTCTTGCCGATGTGTGTGGAAAGGGGTATTCTGCTGCAGTGGTGACTGTGGCGATGTCCACAATGTTTCAGGTTTTTGTGAAATCTAAAAATTTAAAACCATCTCATTTTGCCACATATATATCGAAATTTCTTTTGGAGAAGAATTTAGATGGTAGATTTGTTACACTATTTTTTGGCATAGTTAACAAAAGAAAATATACAATGGAGTATATCTCTTTGGGTCATGAACCTGTATTTCTGAAAGATGGTGATAACTTAAAGAAAATAACCTCTGACTACATGCCTGCAGGTATTATTGACGAGGATTATATGGATTCTGTGGTGGAGGTTTCTAAAAACTCATCTATTTTCATATACTCCGATGGGTTGGTGGAGTATGTTACTTATGAAGAGCTTGAGAAGAGACTAAAAGAATGCAATACCGATGTTAAAACCTTTATTTCGACATTATACAATGAACTTGTAATAGACAAAAACAATCAGATGGATGATTTTACCTGCATAAAAATAGATATCAAGGGGTAATCTTTGGAAGAGAAATCTAAACAGATCCAGCAGATGTTTAACAATATTGCGCCTAAATATGATCTTTTAAACAGACTCTTAAGTTTTAGGAGGGATGTTTATTGGAGAAGAAGAGCTATAACTCTTTTAGATGTAAAAGATGGTATGATAGTTCTCGATCTTGCCTGTGGCACGGGAGATATGATCTTGGAATTGCAGAAAAAGGTGAAAAGTGTAGATATATTGGGTGCAGATTTCAGTAAGAATATGCTCGATATAGCAAGAGAAAAGGGGGTAGATGCTCCTTTTATAAATGCTGATGCCCACTATCTACCATTCAAAAATAATAGTTTCGATAGGATTATGATTGCTTTCGGCTTTAGAAATGTTGTGAATAAAGAATTGGGGCTATCAGAACTTTACAGGGTTTTAAAACCTGGTGGGATCCTCTGTATCCTCGAATTTTCGCAACCGGAAGGTGTTATTTTCTCTAAGATCTACAGATTCTATTTCCTCAAGGTTCTGCCATTTATTGGTGGAGTTATCTCTGGAAATAGGAATGCTTACAGCTACCTACCGGATTCCGTTTACAAATTCCCCAAAAAGGATGATTACAGAAGAATGATTCTGGATGCTGGGTTCGAAAAGGTGGAGTTTAACTTTATGACCTTTGGTATATGCAACGCAGCAATATGTTACAAAAATAATTAGAGGTGTAAGTATGGCTTATAGAGATTTGAGAGAGTTTGTCGAAAAGTTGGAAAGAGAGAAGGAGTTGGTGAGGATCAAAGAAGAGTGTGATCCGATCCTTGAGATTACAGAGATTACCGATAGGGTTTCAAAGAGCAATGGACCTGCGCTATTATTTGAAAACCCAAAAGGTTCAGAACACCCATTGTTGATAAATGCCTTCGGTTCATTCAAAAGGATGAATATGGCCCTCGAGGTGGAGAAGTTGGATGAATTGGGGGAGAGGATCATAAATCTCATCGATAGGAATGTACCTCAGAACTTTTTTGATAAGATGAAGTCTCTACCTATGCTTTTTGAGCTTAATCAGATATTTCCAAAGATAGTAAAGAGTGGTCCATGTAAAGAAGTTATCTTAAAAGGGGATGATGTAGATCTCTTTAAATTCCCGATTTTACAGTGCTGGCCGAAGGATGCTGGGCGTTTTATCACATTACCCAACATTTTTACAAAAGACCCGGAAACTGGTGCAAGAAATTGCGGTATGTACAGGATGCAGGTATATGACAAAAAGACAACTGGGATGCACTGGCATATTCATCATCATGGAGCAGATCATTTCAGAAAAGCAAAGAGGATGGGGTTAAAGAAACTCGAGGTGGCTGTTTCTTTGGGGGCTGACCCTGCGGTGATCTATTCTGCTACGGCACCAGCACCAGATGGGATAGATGAGATGCTCCTTGCTGGATTCATAAGAAAGAAACCTGTGGAGCTTGTAAAATGTGAAACGGTGGATCTGGAAGTGCCCGCCAATAGTGAGATCGTATTAGAGGGTTATGTGGACACAGATGAGTTAAGACTCGAAGGTCCATTTGGGGATCATACCGGGTATTACTCTCTTGCGGATATGTACCCTGTATTTCATATCACATGTATCACCCATAGAAAAAATGCCATTTACCCCACCACGATAGTTGGTAAACCTCCAATGGAGGACTGCTATATGGGTGTCGCTACGGGGAGGATCTTTTTACCACTGCTAAAAAAACAGGTACCTGAGATCGTGGATATGGCTTTGCCCCTTGAAGGGGTTTTTCATAATATCATGTTTATATCTATAGATAAGAAGTATCCAATGCATGCCAAAAAGATCATGAATTTTGTCTGGGGTACGGGTCAGATGATGTTTACGAAGATGATAGTGGTGGTGGACAAAGATGTGGATGTTCAAAATACCTCAGAAGTATTGTGGAGGCTTGGAAACAATGTGGACTGGAAGAGGGATATTGTTATCATGGAAGGTCCATTGGATGCCCTTGATCACTCTTCGCCCTTTGCCTTTTGGGGTGCAAAGATCGGCATAGATGCCACTAAAAAATGGCCTTCTGAAGGTCATACGAGGGAATGGCCCGAAGATATCGTAATGGATGAAAATATCAAAAAGCTTGTCGATGAGAAGTGGAAAAGATTAGGATTGTAGAGAAGCTATTAAAATTTTTAGATGGTGAGTTCCCTGATGCAAAGTGTGAATTAAAACATAAAAACCTCTACGAACTCACCATCGCTACCATTCTGAGTGCCCAATGCACCGACGAAATGGTAAATAGAGTTACCCCTCTACTCTTTGAACGATACCCCGATTTTTTCTCCCTTGCTGGTGCAGATATAGAAGAGGTAAAAGATATAATAAAACCAACGGGATTTTACAACAACAAGGCAAAGTCTATCACTAATTTAGCCAAGAAAGTGGTAAAAGAATTTAGTTGTAATCTACCCCTTGAAATGGATAAGTTGGTTACCCTTCCGGGCATCGGAAGGAAAACTGCAAATGTGTTGCTCAGCGAGTATGGTTCACCGGTGGGAATAGTGGTGGATACCCATGTTAAAAGGGTTTCCAAAAGGTTGGGGGTGGCAGATAGCGATGACCCAGATAAGATAGAGAGGGAACTCATGGGGTTGATTCCTGAGGGTAGGTGGGGGAAGGTTTCTCATCAGATAATTCATTTCGGTAGAAAGATATGTACCGCTAAAAGACCTAAATGTGATATTTGTCAGTTAAAAGATCTCTGTTCTCTCTTTAAAAGTTAAAACATAATTCCCATTTAAAAAAGATATAAAATCCAACACATTTGTGATTGACACGATATCTATTGAGTGATATGAGTTTTATAACGGTATTTTGAGTAAATTTTAAGTTAAAAATTTGGAGCATCTCTATGGGAATGGATATATCGAAATTGAAGGGTGATATTTTTGGTGGTCTGACTGCTGGGGTTGTTGCGCTTCCTTTAGCTTTGGCTTTTGGAGTTGCAAGTGGTATGGGGGCTCAGGCAGGACTTTACGGTGCTATTTTCTTGGGATTTTTTGCTGCACTCTTGGGAGGGACAAAGACTCAAGTATCTGGTCCTACAGGTCCTATGACTGTGGTGATGGCGTCTGTGGTTGCCGCTGTGAAAGGTGATATCTCTTCGGTGGTTATGATCGTTTTTTTAGCAGGCATATTTCAGATAATTTTTGGCATCATAAAATTGGGGACTTTCATAAAGTATATTCCCTATCCTGTGGTTTCGGGATTTATGTCGGGGATCGGGGTAATTATAATAATACTGCAAATAAACCCAGCGTTGGGTAGTCCAGTAAAAGGTTCACCCATACTTACTATTGTTAATTTGGGTAGCACCTTGTCTCATATAAATGTACATTCACTTATGGTATTTCTTTTTACCCTTGCAATATTGTATTCAACCCCTAAAAAAGTCGCAAAGATTATCCCTACCCCACTTTTGGCTTTATTAGTTATTACACCGTTGGTGACACTATTAAAATTGGATGTTCAAACGATAGGGTACATACCTCAGGGGCTTCCCTCTCCTATAATTCCCAAATTTGACCTACACATGCTTAGTATTGCCTTTACTTTTGCTCTTAGTTTGGCGATCTTGGGTGCCATCGATACACTTCTGACATCCCTCGTGGCGGATTCTATCACCCGCACAAAACACAACCCTAATCAGGAACTCATTGGACAGGGTATAGGTAATGCCTTATCGGGTATATTTGGTGGAATTCCTGGTGCTGGGGCTACAATGAGAACCGTTATCAATGTAAAAACAGGGGGGAATTCAAAGCTCTCTGGGATGATTCATGCAATCTTTCTTCTATTTGTTCTTTTGGGTTTTGGAAAGTATGCTGCTTATGTTCCGATGGCGGTTTTAGCGGGTATTTTGATAAAGGTGGGGATCGATATCATAGATTACAAGTTTTTAAAGCTCTTAAAGCATGCTCCAAAGCAAGATGTCATTGTGATGGGGGTGGTTTTCTTTTTAACTGTAGTGATTGATCTAATCGTTGCTGTTGGGGTTGGACTTGTTTTAGCATCTATGCTTTTGACTTACAGAATGGCAAAACAGATGAATATAGAGATTGCACCGAATGAGGAGCAATCGGAGCTTTTTGGAGAGATCCAAAATCTAAATGAAAAATGTTTGAGGATTGTTAAGATCGATGGACCATTTTTCTTTGGTTCTACCTCAAAAGTGGTGGATAGAGGGAATGAACTCTTAGATACAAGGGTTATTCTCTTCGACTGCTCCAAAATACCCTTTATTGACTCGTCGGCTGTTTTTGCTTTAGAAGATATGTTTCTGACATTAAACGATAAGGGGATAAAGGTTATCATTTTTGCCGATGAAAAGATTATTTCAACAATTAAGAACTTGGGTATGACTCAAATAATACCTGAGCAGCATCTTTTCAACGATAAGCAGAAAGCTATCGAACATGCGAAAAAGCATATAGGTGAATGCAAGTAGATAAATTTTAAGCAGAGATGTAGTATATCAAAAGGTAGAAGAAAAGGAAGATCATTACCCACAGAAGGGAATCACCTATGTGTGTGGCAACTCGTACAGTTCTCAAATCGTCTAACTTCATCTTATACTCTTCGTACTTCTCCTTGTTATCTTCAAAAACTTTATAGTACACTATGTTGTAAAGCACCTTTGCAAGTCCTGCTGGGTTTGAGAGTATAAATGACATTTTTTCCACCGATTTATTAAATATGAAATCCTTGATTGCTCCCCCAATACCGATAACAAATTTATCAACGAATTTCATAAAAAGTACTGCACCTTTTCTGTAAAACCAATCTGTATCGAGGGTGATCGTTTCTGTCCTTTTTAGCATCGGTAGCATAAAGAAAAACGCTGCAGCAGAAAACATTAGTATCTGCATCTGCAGTAATACATGGGAAGCAGTGTAAGGCACATAGTCGACGGGGTAAGGTAAAATATTATAGAGCACCTGAGGGTATACACCCAAGAAGATACAAAGGAAGCTTACGAATGCCATAGCGATAAGCATATTTAAAGGTGCCTCTTTTGGCCTTAGTCCTGAATCTTTCTGGAAGAATACAAAGTATGGGAACTTGATACCAGCGTGTAGAAAAACTCCAGCAGAAGCAAGTAAAAGTATATGATAAACAATTGCTTTATGCTCCATAGCTGATGCGGCAATGATGAGGGATTTGCTCGTAAATCCGCTTGTGAGGGGGAATGATGATATTGCTGCTGCACCGATACAGCTAAAAATCAATGTATAGGGCATAGTCTTGTATAACCCCCCAAGTTGTGATGTTTTACTTATCCCTGTTCTAAAAAGAACTGCACCTGCTCCCATCATCAACAGTGCCTTGTATAAAATATGGGCAAAGGCATGGGCAGCAGCTCCATTTATAGCCATCTGTGTACCCAGACCAACGCCAGTGATCATAAAACCTACCTGGTTGATGATGCTGTAAGACAATACCCTTCTCATATCGTTTTCGAGGATTGCGTAGATGATACCGTATACAGTCATGATGGCACCAGCATAAAGGAGGATAGATTCTCCAGGAAATGCCCTGGCAAGGACATAGACGGCAGTTTTACTCGTATAGGCACTTAAGAACACAGTTCCTGTAACGGTGGATTCTGGGTAAGAGTCGGAAAGCCAGGCAGAAAATGGTGGTATTGCTGCATTTATCATGAAACCGATCATTATTAGAGCTGTGGAGAGATCTTTCAACCCTATATACCCGAAATCTAACTTTCCTGTTTTATAAAAGTAAAGTATTGTACCAGCAAAGAGGAGTTGTCCACCGAGAGCATGGACGAGTAGATATCTAAATCCTGCCTTTTTGGCGTTTTCGGTTTGTCTACCCCATATTATTAGGGTAGAAAATATCGCCATCAATTCCCAAAATATAAATAGAGTGAGAAGATTTCCAGCAAATACTACGCCGTAGGAGCTTCCAATGTACAGTGTAGCCCAGATGTTTTCTTTGTAATCATCATTATGATATGCAAATATCGCTCCGGAAAAAGCCATTATCGCAAAAATATATCCCCATACTTTGCTGAGTTTATCTATGAAGATCCCTTTTAACTCCAAACCTAAAAAGTTGTAATAATATGATACCCCTTCGGAACTGTTCATTATTCCAAAAAAAGCGGCTACAGGTATTGCAATAAAAATATACTTATGTAGTTTACCCTTTGTTAATGCTAAAACGAATGCACCTATGAAAAATATCAAAAACACAGGGATATCGTAGATCATATATCATCCCCATCGTAGTAATTTTCTGGTCTTTGTAACCATAACTTGCCGAGAAGTTTCGAAACAATAACGATGATAACACATGAAAAGAATCCGTACAGTGCATAGGCTCCAAAAAGATTTTCCCATCCGTAGTGGGGATGCTTTTCAACAAAGATGTCGAGAATTACGAGTATTACCAAGAGAATGTAAAAGTTTATTTTGAGTTTTCTTATATTCTCTTCTTTGTCGAAGAAATCGAATTCTTTTTTCATTTTCCGCCCCCTAATGCTGAGACTGTCATATTAGCTAAGTTTAAAAATATATCGGGGTAGAAGAATAATGCTATGGTCAATCCACCTGTGATAAGCATTGGTATTACCATAAACATAGATGCTTCGCCGTGATCGTGGTCATGATCGTGGTGTTCTTCAGGTTTGTAAAGATAAGCTCTGATAAAGATGGGGGTAAAATAACCCGCATTAAGCATAGCACTACTTACAAGTATTATCAAAACCCATACATTACCACTATCCACTGCACCGTTTGCTATAAACCATTTACTTACAAAGCCACCCATTGGAGGAAATCCTATCATCGATATAGCACCAATAGTAAAGGCAAGCATTGTAAGAGGCATACTTTTGGCTATACCGTTTAGTTCACTTACCTTTGTTTTATGGGCTGCTACATAGATTGCTCCAGCCCAGAAGAATAGTGTAATCTTGGCGAAACCATGGGCAACTATGTGCATGATGGAACCAAGTACAGCTTTATCAGCGAGTAGCGATACAGCCAATACTATATATGACAGCTGACTGATGGTGGAGTAGGCTAATCTTGACTTTATGTTGTCCTGCCTCAGCGCAACCATCGATGCTACAATTATCGTGAATGCTGCAAAGGCAGAAACTATCCATGAATATGAAAAATCTTTTAGAAAATCTGTACCAAAAATGTGAATAAATACCCTTATAACAACAAAAACCCCTGTTTTCACCACTGCAACGGCATGTAAAAGTGCACTGACAGGTGTGGGAGCGACCATAGCGGAAGGTAGCCATAGATGAAATGGCATGACTGCCGCCTTTGCTGAGCCAAAAACAAAGAGGAGGAGGATGATTGTTATCGTTGTTTTACTAATACCACTAATATTAGTGAATAATCCTAAGGAACTGAATTCGAGGGATCCAGTTTTAACATACACATAAATAAGAGCAGGCATAAAAAATAGCACAGATGTGATGAGAAGGTAAGCCAAGTATCTATGAGCACCCTGAATGGCTTCTTTTGTCTGTTTATGGGCAACAAGGGGGTATGTAGCAAAGGTGATTATTTCGTAGAAGATATACAGTGTGAGAAGATTGCCAGAGAAAGCTGCTCCAATTGCAGCCGACATCGATAGAGCAAAAAATGCAAAAAATCTCGTGTGATTCTTCTCATGCCCATCTCTCATGTATCCGATGGAGTAGAATGTAGTGAGTATCCACAAAAATGACGCCATCAAAGCAAAGAATACACCAAAGCTATCTACGGAGAGCTTTATAGATAAACCGGGTAGGAACTTTATCAGTTCAAATTCGAGGAGCTTTCCATCCTTTACGAGGAGGTAAATGTAAAATACTATGAGAAACTTTAAAACAGAAGCAATGATCGAAAAGGCTTCCCTCACATTCGGTTTTTTATCGCTTGCTACAATAGGTATGATTGCAGCTAAGGATACAATAATTGCATATAGAGGGAGAGGAGAGGTTATCTTTTCCATCATTTTGGGATCTCCATCAGAAGTTTAGATGCCTTTTCGAGATAATCGATTACAGGGAAGGGGTATATGCCAAATATTAAGGTTGCTATCCCAAGTATGTAAGTTGGTATCAGTAGACTTAAAGGTTCACTCATTTTCTCTATCTTTTCTTCGCTTTTAAAAAAGAATATATTATCGACAACACGCCAGAAATATACTGCTGTGAGAAGTGAACTGATTAAAACCGCCACTGCACCCAATACCTTGCCTGACTCTATGGAACCGATAACTAAATACCATTTGCTCACGAACCCACTTGTGATAGGTATCCCAATCATACCCAGAGCAAAGATGAGGAATGCAAAGGATGTGTAGGGCATCTTTTTAAACAGCCCTCTGTAATCGGAGATCTTCGTTGTGGCCAAATTGTACATTACTATACCAACTACAAGAAAAGCCCCACCCTTTACCAGAGCATGGCTTAGAAAGTGAAAGATAGAACCGATGATACCTGCACCATTATTCATGGTAGAACCCATGACTATATACCCTATCTGCCCCACAGATGAGTAAGCGAGCATCCTTTTTATATCGCTCTGACCGATGGCAAGAAATGATCCGGCAATTATTGCGATCAAAGAAACCGAGAAGAGTATATCTTGAATTGGTAATACATTTATATCGAAACGGGTAGTAAAAACAGAATACAAAAATCTCACTAAAACATAAGCCATTACCTTTGTACTTGTGGCAGACATAAGGGCACTGATAGTTGATGGGGAATCGCCATACGCACCAGGTAGCCAACTATGAAGGGGGAATAGAGCCATCTTCATACTGAGACCTATGATAATAAATGCTGCGCCTACCATGACGATTTTAGAACCGTACATAGGCACAAGTCTCTGCTGCATATCAAGAAGATTCAAAGTACCTGTTGCCATGTAGAGATAGCCTATACCCAATACCACAAAAGAGGCCCCTATGGTGCCTAAAATTAGGTAGTTGAAGCTTGACTTGTAAGATTCTTTTCTACCTGCAATTGCAATTAGGGCATAAGATGTGATGGAAGAGATCTCTGTGAAAACATATATGTTGAATAAATCACCGGTTATAGTGATACCTAAAAGCCCTGTGATGAATAGCGTAGTTACTGCATAGAACACATAAGATTTATCTTCTGGTATCTCTTTCTCTACACTTCTGGGGAAATAGAAACTCATTACTGCAAAGATGGTTGCAATAACTGCGATACAGAAAGCATTAAGGTAATCTACATAGTATTCTATTCCTATTGGAGCAGCCCAATTTCCAAAAAAATACCTTATGGGACCCCCATAGTAAACCTTTATCGCTAAATGATAGGAGAATATGGCAACCGATACAGCCACCAATTGAAAAATGAAAGGTATTATCCTCCTATTAAAGATACCCACAATTACTATCAGCATAGCACTCAGCAATGGAACAACAACAACGAGAGCAGGAAGGTTTAACTCATATTCAAAATTCATTTTTCAGTACACTCCTCGATCTCTTTCTGCTCAATGGCAACTATTTCATCCTCTTCTATCGTTTTATAATGTTCGTTTATCTTTATGATTATTGAAAGTGCCACCGCAGTGACAGCGACACCTACGACGATAGCGGTAAGCATCAAAACATGAGGCAATGGGTTGTCGTATCTTATGACATTTTCTGCATAGATCGGAGCTGATCCATCCTTTACTTTTGAGATAGATATATAAAAGAGTATTATAGAGGTTGATAGTATATTAAGACCGATAACTTTTTTGAAAAGATTTCCATTTATGATGGTGACATAAAGCCCCATTAGCATCAATACGATAGCAATTACATAATTATACTTACCGATTAAAAAATCAATCATCTTTTCTCCCCACTTCGAGAAAGAGTAGAAGCATGACGCTAAAAACGGTTATAAATACCCCTATCTCTATGAAAAGAAGACCGAAAGAGTTTCCTGTTTTCAGATCCATACCAGGAAGTTTCCCATACTCGAGATATGTACCTCCGTTGAACATAGAGATATAACCCACCAAAGTGTATATCATGACACCTAATGCAGTCATTGCTAAAAGAGATCTTCTGCTTATCTTCTTATATAGTTCATCCACTCCGAATACCATTGCGTAAAGGATCCATCCTGCTGCGAATATTACTCCACCTTGGAATCCTCCTCCTGGGCTCAACTCCCCATGGGCTAGAACATAAAGAGCAAACAAAAGTATAAATGGCACCATTATGCGTGTAGCCATTACGAGGACTATGTGTCTTTTCATCTCTTTTCTCTCCCGATGAGTAGATACACGCAGAGCCCTGCTATGAATATAACGGTTGTTTCGCCGTTTGTATCGTATCCTCTATAACTTCCGAGAATTGCTGTTACTATGTTTGGTGAGCCTGTTTCCCTTAGGGTTCTCTCTAAATAACCTGGAATTAGGTAAGTGTTGGTCCCCCAGTTTGGATCTCCAAAGTTTG
>CAZFHX010000003.1:66626-99294 GCA_964519265.1 uncultured Deferribacterales bacterium | reverse complement strand
AAGTTTGGCATATCTATTGTAGCAAGCATTAATAGATACCCTGTTATAAACACCACAGAGAATGCTATGATCTGTCTATCTTTTGTAGGTGCAGACTTATCTTCCCTATCTATTTTTGTTAATACTGCAAGCAGTAATACAGTACTTACACCAGCACCAACTGCGACTTCTGTGAAGGCAACATCTATGGCATTCAATGTAGTCCATAAAACGGCAACAAAGAATGAGTATGCACTCAAAGCGATGGTAGAATTCAATAGGTTTCTAAAATAGATCGCTAAAAATGCAGATAACAGCAGGAATGTGAGGAAGAGGATATCAATTATTATTGTCACGTTTTTTCCTCCACCAAGGAACACCCATTCTGTATGCTGCCTGTGCCAAAGCATGTGTGGCTGTTGGGTTTGCGATGAATACGAAAGCTAATATAAAAAGTAATTTTACAGAGATCAAAGAAAACCCTTTATAAAGTATCAACCCAAAAAGAATCAATATTTGTCCGAGGGTATCTGTTTTGCCTGCAGCATGAATCCTCGTATAGAAACCTGGCATTCTGATAAGCCCCACAGCAGATACGAATATCAATAACGATCCCAATATTACAAAAATACCTGTTATGTATATCAATCCAATCTCCCTTTCTCTTTTAATTTCAGTATGGCGATAGTACCTACAAAATTTATCAAAGCATAAGCTAGTGATATATCAACAAACTCAGGTCTATTGTAAAGAAAATCTATAAGTACCAGCAACACAACTACCTTTGTACCGATAAGGTTTACAGCCAAAACTCTATCAAAGAATGATGGACCTTTTATAACTCTGTATAAACTAAAAAAAGATGATAATAGTATGATTACTATACCTATCTCAAAGATCATACGCACTTCTCGATCTCTAAGATCCTCTTTTCCATCTCACCACCACTTAATCCTTCGGCAAACTCTGGACCTAAGGCATGAACAAAGAAGTGATCCCTATCGGCAAAGATCGTTACTGTTCCCGGTGTGAGGGTTATAGAATTGGCAAGCAAGGTGATACCGATATCTGTTTTCACCTGGGGAACAAATTCCACCATGCTGGGATCTATATCGAGCTTCGGTTTAAGGAGAATTTTTAACACTTGGATATTGGATAGTACGATCTGCCATACCAGCCAAGGAGCATACATGAAGATCTTAATGATTAGTTTTATATTAATACCGTTTGGAAATAGTAGATCTTTAGTCAAAAAGGAAACGATAGCACTTGAGATAAAAGCAAGTACGATGAGCACAGGAGCGAATTCTCCCGACAAAAGAAACCAGAAACCAAGAAGTATAACAAATGTTACAAAAAATCTCACAACCATCACCTTCAAACGAAGTTTTATCCGATATACTACGATTAAAAAGAGATGTCAAGAAAATTATGCATAAAATTTTTTGTAATTACTTGTTAATAAAGAAAAAAGAAAATTAAGTTTATTTTAAATATTTAATCTAAGATAAACTTTCATTCTTCCTATTTCAGCGCATAATACCGGAGATAGATATAAATCGATGAGATGATAACGGTTAAAATCATAGTTGGCATTCCATACTTCATAAAGCGGGCAAAGGTAATCTTTTCTCCAGCTTTGTTTGCAATCCCTACAACGATTACATTTGCTGAGGCTCCGATCATGGTTCCGTTTCCACCCAAGCACGCCCCAAGAGCCAAAGACCACCACAAAGGGAGAAGTTCGGGATGGTGTAGTAATGCAATCCCCTTTTCATTTGGCCAGAGCTGTGCCGCCATATCGAGTATCAATGGGTTCATTGTGGCAACATAAGGGATATTGTCGATAAATGCTGAGGCAAATGCTGAAAACCAGAGAAGTAGCATACTTGTGGCAAGGAGATTACCCTGGGTAAGCTCCAGCATCTTAACAGACATCAGTTTTATCAACCCCACTTTTACAACTCCACCGATGATTATAAATAGCCCAATAAAGAAGAATATTGTAGACCACTCTATTTCAGAAAATATATGATGGGGGTCATGTATACCTGCAATGAGCATGAGGGATCCTGCTCCAAAGAGTGCTACGGTGGCAGGTTCATAATGTAAAATTCCATGTAATATAAACCCCAACAGTACCAACGAGAGAACGATCAAACATTTGGATAGAAGCAATGGATCCTTTATTGCCTTTTTTTCATCCATTGAGAGCACCCTTTTTTTGTTTTCTTCACTGATCTGTAGTCTCGTTTTAAACAACACTTTTACTATAAATAAGAAGACAATTGTTGCAATTACTACAACTGGCGTAAGATGCAATATGAAATCCACAAACCCTAATTTAGCCTTCGAACCTATCATTATGTTTGGTGGGTCACCGATGAGGGTGGCTGTACCGCCCAAGTTTGATGCTAAAGCTTCAACTATTAGATAGGGAATCGGTGATACCTCTAAGGCATCTGCGATTAAAAGTGATACGGGTGCAATTAGAAGCACGGTGGTTACATTATCAAGAAATGCACTTAAAACCGCTGTTACAACTGCAAAGATCAGCATTATCTTTATGGGATCGCCACCTCCCAATTTTGCACTTTTGATTGCTATATATTCAAAAAAACCTGTGGGTCTCATTATATTTATGATTATCATCATAGATATCAAGAGGAAAATAACATTCCAGTCCACACCCAACTCTTCGAAGTGAAAAGCCTCTTTTTGATCTACCACATGCAGTATGATCATCAGACTTGCACCGAAGATCGATATCACCGTTTTGTTTATTTTTTCAGATACGATTAAAATATATGAGATAATAAATATAGATGTTGCTATCCAAAACTTAGTGTTTATCATCACATCCATGTTCATCTCCATTCAATTTGCCAAGTATCTTTTTCACTATGACATTGTAAAGATCCCTTATCAGTATGATCCCCTTGACGTCTCCTTTGTCCACTACAGGTAATCTTTGAAGGTTGTATTTTATCAATATTTCTGCACACTTCATCAGTGGATCGTCAGGTTCTACAGTTATTACATTCTTATTCATGATCTCTTCAACCTTTTTGTGGCACATCTTTGATGCCATGTTGAGCATCATCCCTTCCCATGTGAAATCTTTTAGTAATGGATTTATATAGAAGGGGATCACCGCTTTTAATACATCTTCCATAGAGAGGATACCTACCAATTTGCTACCATCCATAACGAGCATCCCCTTTACACCGGTAGTTCCATCGGTTTTTTTGTGGGCATTCATAAACTCAATTGCCTCTTTGAGTGTCATATTGGGATTTAGTGCGATGCCTGCGAAAGGTTCCATTATATCTTTGGCTTTCATAATAACCTCGATGGTAGTTTTAAAAGAGATTTTCTTATATTCTATTAGAATTAAAAAATCAATATATAATTAATTAAATAACAGAAAGGTCTACTTTTTTGATCGGGAGGCCTCGAGAAATCTCTCGCAATTCTCCTGACCAGGGCAGTGTCCAACCTCGCAAGGGTCTATGTGAATAATCACATCCAAGTCTGGTATTTTGTTCTTTAAATCCTGTTCTATGATATCGGCTATTCTGTGGGCATCCCCCAAACTCATATTTTTACATAAAGTTATGTGCATATCTACAAATTTTGTTTTTCCTGAGCTTCTCGTTCTCATTTTGTGATAATCTATGAAGCTGTTGTTGTAATCTGTAAGGATACCTTTGATCTTTGATTGTTCATCGTCAGACATCTCACGATCGAGAAGATCTGAAGATACCTCCTTTGCAAGTTTGAAAGCAGAATAAGTAATGTAAAGTGAAATAATTGACGATATGAAAAAATCAATTTGATGAAAACCTGTGTAACGGATTACCAAAAGAGTTATCAAGATCCCAGAATTCGTCAATAGGTCTATCTCATAATGCATGGCATCTGTAAGAATTATGGCTGATTCGTATTTTTTTGCATAGTATCGTAGTGATAAAGTCAAAGCTAATGTCATAATTACTGAAAAAAACATCACATAGATTCCTATATTTATATCTGTTAGGTATTGTTTTTGTATGAGATTTACTATAGACTTGTAGAGTAAAAATAACCCTGTGCCCATGATGATAAGGGCTTGAACAAAAGCGGCAAGGGATTCGAATTTTCCATGTCCGTAGGGGTGAGTTTTGTCAGGGGGTTCTTCAGCCGTCTTTAAAGCAAAGAAGTTTACCCCTGAGGCAACGATATCCAGCAGAGAATCGAGGGCTGAGGATAAGACAGCCATAGAACCTGTATACAGGGCTACGATCAGTTTTGAAATAGCGAGAATCCCTGCTACAGTTATCGATATGAGGGGGATTTTAGTCTTTGTTAGCATCCTTTGTTACCGATGCAAAGTCAAACCAATTGTCAAAGAGACCTATGAAGGCGATGGCAACGATGATGTAAGGATGGATCAAAATGAGGATGAGGATTACAAATCTAAGCCAAAAAAGCCTTTTTTTGGCTAAGATGATGGATATAAGATTGCTACCCTGAATGAAATATAGATAGGTGAATATGATGAATGTGTTGTAGGAGATGATTTTAATCTCTAAGGTATTGCTTAAAAATGTAAAACCACCTATTATCAGTATCCATACCATATGAAAAGGGACCCTGAAAAAATCGAAATAATTACCAGTTTTGATTAACACTACCCTTTTTGCGATGAGTGTCATAAATGATATATACACATAACTTACGGAAGGGATCAAATAGAGGATTGTTAGGGCAAATTCATGTTTCCTTTTTGCAAGTTGTGATATATTTATATTGAGATCCGACTCTGGAATGCTTTGCATCGAATTTATCACCATATCCAAGTTGTTTAAAATGTACTTGTAAAAGCCGTCTCTGACATCATTTACAAAAAGTAGTAGAAAAACTGTAATTAAAAAAGCTGGAAGAGGCGCATAGATAATAGGCTCTAAATTTATCTTTCTTGTAACATATCTATAGTAAAGTGTTAAAGCAGGTATTGCTGCCATCAAAAATAGGTTTAGGGATACTTTGTAACTATAGAATGATAACAACAAAAAAGAGAAAAGCAAAATGATTATCTTTGCTTTCTCTTTTAAAGTGTCTTCCTGAATCAGGTACAAAACTAAAAATAAAGGAACAAACAGATTACCCAAAAATGCAAATGTTGGATAAAAGATGTTTAAAGAATACAACAAAAAGGCAAATGCTAAATATGGGATACTTCTCATAAAAGTAGAGGGGATAGACCCCCTCAAAATTTATTTAGTGATAGAAAAAGGAAGCAGTGCTATAATTCTTGCTGTTTTAATTGCTGAAGCAAGTCTTCTCTGATGTTTTGTGCATGTGCCGGTAAGCCTTCTTGGCAGAATTTTGCCCCTTTCAGTAATGAACTGCCTAAGCAATATAGAATCTTTATAATCTATCTCTACCTTATCGGTACAGAATCTACAACTTTTCTTTTTTTGAAATTTCTTTCTTGTATTCAACATTCATAACCCCCTAAAATGGTATATCTTCTTCATCTATTACAGAAGAGTCGTAAGACTCCTCTACCATGTCGTTTACATCACTACGGTCTTTCTTCCAAACAAGTTGGATATTTTCCGCAATGACCTCATGTTTGCTTTTTTTGACACCATCCTGCTCCCATGTGCGATACGATAATCTACCTTCCACGAGAACAGATAACCCTTTTGTGAGGAATTCACCACAGAATTCACCCAATTTTGAAAAGGCCACTATGTCGATATAGCAAACCTCATCTTTTGTCTCGTTGCCTGACTTGTATCTTCGGTTTACAGCCAAACCGAATCTCCCCACAGGGGTACCACTTCCAGGTATGTATCTCACCTCTGGATTTCTGGTGACATTCCCCAAAAGGATTACTCTATTGAAAAATCCCATAAAATACCCCTTTGATTATGCCTGCTCTTCTGAGGTCTGCTCTTCAGATTCTGCTGGAGCTTCTTCAACTGTAGTTTCGGTTTGAGGTTTCTCTTCGTATCTCTTGCTTCTTGGTTTGGTCATCTCTTCTCTTTTTCTGAGCTTGTAGATCTTTCCATCCAACTTTACAACCACAAACCTCAATACATTCTCATCATACTTAAACCTTGTTTCAAGCTCTGCATTAAACTTACCATCCGATTTGTATTGGATAAGATAGTAGCAACCTTCTTTATGCTTATTGATAGGGTATGCCATTTTTAGTTTCCCCCAATACTCACTATTGATCACTTCACCACCATTAGAAGTGATGAGATCCTTGAACTTTTCGAAGATCGCATTTGCATCATCCAGTGGTAATGCCGGAGATACGATAAAGACGGTTTCGTAGGTATTCATTATTCCTCCTTGTGGTTTATTAGCCCATAGTCCTACCTGCTATGAGCAAGGAACAAAATTTATAATACACATTCGAAATATTGTCAAATACTTTTTGGAACATTTTAAAAATCTGCTCTAAACAAAAAATCGTTGAAAAAAAATTATATTTAATATAAGTTAACAAAAATTTTAAAGAAGGAGTAAATGATGTCTGAAAAGAGGCTACCTTTTACAAAAGAGCAGATCGAAAAAATAATTCAACAGTACCCCACGCCATTCCATATATACGATGAAAAGGGGATTAGAGAAAATGCAAGAAGGCTAAACAAGGCATTTTCATGGAATAAGGGGTTTAAAGAGTTTTTCGCTGTAAAAGCCTGCCCTAATCCATACATTTTAAAGTTGCTTAGAGAAGAGGGGTTTGGTGCCGATTGTAGTTCATTACCAGAACTTGTGTTGTCGGAGAAAGCAGGTATCGTTGGTGAAAACATCATGTTTACATCAAATGAAACACCTGCCCATGAATATAAAAAGGCGTACGAATTGGGTGCCATTATAAATTTAGACGACATAACCCATATCAGCTATTTAGAAAACACTTTGGGTAAGCTTCCAGAACTCTTATGTTTCAGATATAATCCCGGTCCACTAAGGGAAGGTAATGCCATCATAGGTAAGCCAGAAGAAGCCAAATACGGATTTACCAAAGAGCAGCTGTTCGAAGGGTATAAGATCATCAAGGAGAAGGGTGTAAAGAGGTTCGGATTGCACACGATGGTGGCATCCAATGAGTTAAACCCCGACTATTTTATAGAAACGGTTAGAATGCTTTTGGAACTTGTCCTTGAAATAAACAAAGATCTTGGGATAAAGTTTGAGTTTATCAACATGGGTGGAGGTATAGGTATCCCTTACAGACCGGGACAGAAGCCTGTGGATCTCGAGTATGTGTCGAATGGGATCAAAAACCTCTTCGATACCATGCTAAAGGGTTCTGGGATGGAAGACCTAAAACTTTACATGGAAAATGGTAGAATGATTACAGGTCCATACGGATTTCTTGTTACAACTGCAATTCATAGAAAGAACATTTATAAAAATTATATCGGTGTGGATGCCTGTATGGCAAACCTTATGAGGCCGGGGATGTATGGTGCTTATCACCATATAACTGTTTTAGGAAAGGAGAATGCTGAGGCCAATAGGGTTTATGATGTTGTTGGTTCCCTGTGTGAAAATAATGATAAATTTGCCATCGATAGGAATCTACCCGAGATCGAGATTGGAGATATACTGGTGATCCACGATACAGGTGCCCATGGTTATGCTATGGGGTTTAACTACAATGGTAAACTCAGATCAGCAGAATTGCTACTAAAGGAAGATGGATCTGTGGAGATGATCAGAAGGGCTGAAACTATTGATGACTATTTTGCTACCCTCGATTTTTCTAAACTATAAAATAGATAGGCGGGGATTGTCCCGCCTTTAACTATCCTATGACAAATTTTACTGTAGCGATTCTTGCTGGGGGGATGTCGAGGAGATTCGGAACAGATAAATCCTTCGCAGAATTATGTGGAAAATTTTTTTATCAGATTTGTATCGAAAAAGCATCTGCTATATCGGATGATGTTTTATTGATTAGTAAAGATTCCTCAAAATACCCTTTCATAAGTGGGGTAAGAAAACTTGACGACATAATTTCTGATGTACAAACACCCCTTGTGGGTATTTATACTGCAACGGTTTTTTCTAAGTATGATAGAATATTTATCTGGTCTGTGGATGCCCCTCTTCTTAAGTCTGAGGTAATTAAGGTAATTGTTGAAGGTATGGGCGAGGGTTATGATGCATGTGTACCGGATATAGATGGTAAAATCCATCCTCTCATTGCCTGTTATCATAAAAGGGTTTCTGAAAGGTTAAAGCTCTTTATTGATGAGAATAATTTTAAGGTTATGTCGTTTCTTGATCAGATTGTTGTAAATTATATAGATAAAAGTTTTTTTTACAAAGTAGATCCGGAAATGATCTCTTTTTCAAATATAAACACTATCGATGATTTGAGAAAATTTGAAAATTGAAAATCTATATTGAAAAAAAGTTCTTTTAAAACTATAATTTGTCTATGGAAATCTTCAATAGTCAAAGCAGTGTAGTACAGGCACTTATAGCAGGTTTTTTCACATGGTTTCTCACTGCGTTGGGTGCCAGCATGGTCTTTTTTTTCAAGTCGATAAATAAGAAGATACTCAACAGCATGTTGGGGTTTGCGGCTGGAGTGATGATCGCCGCAAGCTTCTGGTCCCTTTTAGCACCAGCCATAGAGATGGCAGAAAGAAACGGTGATAAACCATGGGTGCCTGCGGTTATGGGTTTTTTGGCTGGGGGTGCATTTCTTTTGGCAATAGACAATTTTATACCTCATCTTCATCAGGGGCTAAAGGTAGAAAATGCCGAAGGGATAAAAACATCGCTTCAGAGGAGTATACTGCTTGTCCTTGCCATCACGATACACAACATACCTGAGGGGCTTGCTGTGGGAGTAGCATTTGGTTCTGCTGGGCTTAATAATTCCCTTTCTACAATCGGTGGTGCGATAGCCCTTGCCATAGGGATAGGGATCCAAAACTTTCCGGAAGGGGCTGCAGTCTCTATACCTCTTAGAAGGGAAGGGATAAGTGTTAGAAAGGCTTTTTTTTATGGACAGGTATCAGGTATAGTAGAGCCAATTGCAGCTGTAATAGGTGCTTATGCAGTAAAAATAGCAACACCTCTTTTGCCCTATGCTTTATCATTTGCTGCGGGTGCTATGATATATGTTGTGGTAGAAGAACTCATCCCAGAAGCTCAATTGGGTGGGGAAGATACAGATCTTTCCACCATTGGTGCCATGATCGGCTTTGCCGTAATGATGTTTTTGGATGTCGCCTTAGGTTGAGATGTTTAAACAGATTTACAAGAGGCTAAACCCCTTTGAGATTATTCTTCTTTTATCTCTTCTTTTGGTGCTACTTGTTACTCTTCTTATTTATATAGACAAAAAAAGTAGTGAAAAATTCAAGTTTTATGTATTCAAAACTCAGGAAAAATCTATTTTAAGACTTGTTTCAAGTATAGAGGAGGAGCTTGCCTCGCTGGATATAATTTTAAGTAAGGTTGAACAGGGGGATACCCCACTTGAAAGGGTTAATGAAAAGATGATAGTATTAAAGGGAAAAGAGGTCTTGTTTAAGAATTTCAGCGGCACATACGATTTTTCCTATTACACAGGGGATAAGCAGAGAGGTGTGTTGATCTTGGATATATTAGATATCAGTCATATATGTTTGTTTACAAGAAAAGGTGATATGACCTATTTGGCATTTTCAAACTTGGATAAGATAATAAGAGAAACATTATACAGTGAAAATATACTTGTGACCTCACAGGATGGTAGAATTGTATATGCTTCGGAGTATAAAGATTTTTTTAATAGATTAAGAGAATACAAGAAGAACCAGTTTTCAATAATAAGTAACGAGGAGGAGTTTGCCATTACATCTATTAGTTTCTACGATGATTATAAGATTTTTATCTATGCTCCTTTTAAGTATTATTATACAGGATTCACTGAAAGGGATGTGAAGATAGGATTTTCAGCCTTTATATTTGGAACCATCATTTTGATCTTACTCTTCATAATTAAGATATCTATCAACAGATTTATACACGAAAAAGAGAAGTTTGAAAAGCTATTCCATCTTGAGCATGAGAAATTTCACAGGATTGTAGAATCAATCGATGAAGGGGTCGCTCTCATAGATAAAAACAAAAATCTATTATGGGCAAATAGTTATCTAATCAAAAAGATCCCAGAGATAAAAAGTGATCTATGTTATAAAGAATTAACTGGGAAGAATGAACGGTGCGATTTTTGTATGGTGGATAAGGTTTTTGAGCAAAAGCAGAGCTATAGTATAGCTACTACCGATTTTTTAAAAGGGGCAAAGGGGTATTTTGAGGTTGTTTGGGCTCCATTGCTTGATGAAAAGGGGGAGGTCACTGCATGTGTGGAGTTGATAAGGGACATTAGTAAGATAAAGGATCTCGAGGCTCAATTGATTCAATCGGAAAAGCTTTCCGCTTTGGGTCTTTTGGCTGGTGGTGTGGCCCATGAGATCAACAACCCTCTGGTGGGTATTTTGAATATCTCCCAGCTTCTTGCAAGGAAATTCGACAAGAATTCAAAAGAGATGGAGATGCTCAATGTCATCATAGAAGCGGGTAAGGAAACTAAGAATATCGTTCAAAACCTTCTCGACTATGCAAGGCAAGGGGTGGAAAAATTTGAAGAGTTTGATATTAGAGAGTCAATAACCTTTGCCACAAAGATATTTGGAAGTAAATTGAAGTCTAAAAAGATCACCATAAACAACAACTTAGATAAACCTGTCATTGTCAAGGCAAGTAAGGGTAAGATTCATCAAGTATTTCTAAATCTCATGTCCAATTCCATCGATGCATTATCCGAAGGTGGTGTTATTACGATAGATTATTTAGAAAAGGATGGTAAAAGGGTTATTTTGTTCAAAGATAATGGGGTAGGGATAAAACCAGAGCATCTTGATAAGATCTTCGACCCATTTTTTACAACAAAGGATATAGGGAAAGGGACAGGGTTGGGGCTTGCTGTGACAAGCGGCATCATTAGAGATATGGGATGGGATATCAAGGTATATTCTGAATACGGTAAGGGAGCGGAATTTCATATTATTATTTAATGTTTAACAAAAAAGTATTGTTTATTTTATAAAATTTTATTAATATTTTTAGATTTTCAAAATGGAGGTAATTTATGATACCGATGTTAGATATCAAAAGGGAATTGGCAGATATCGGAGAAGAGATAAAAAGGGAGATTGATAAAAGTTTAAACACAACGCAGTTCATTTTGGGTCCCAATGTAAAAGAGTTTGAAGAGAAGGCGGCGGCATATTTGGGATGTAAGTATGCCATAGGTGTGGCAAGTGGAACGGATGCTCTTCATTTGGCACTAAAGGCAATAGGGATCAAAGAAGGTGATGAGGTGATCACAACACCTTTTACATTTATTGCCACTGCTGAATCGATCGTTTATTGTGGTGGTAGACCAGTATTTGTGGATGTGGATGAGAAAACGATGAATATCGATGTAAACCAGATCGAATCAAAGATCACCGAAAAGACAAAGGCAATAATACCTGTGCATCTCTTTGGAAATCCCTGTAGAATGGATGAGATAAAATCTTTGGCAAAGAAATACAACCTCAAAATCGTTGAAGATTGTGCACAATCCTTTGGTGCTACCTACAAAGGTGTACAGACAGGGAATATCGGTGATGTAGGCTGTTTTAGCTTCTTTCCAAGTAAAAACTTGGGGTGCTACGGTGATGGTGGGATGATAACTACAAATGATGAGACTATTTATAAAACAGCGTTGGCATTGAGAAACCATGGATCTTATGTGAGATACTATCACGAGATGATAGGCTTCAATTCGAGATTAGATGATATTCAGGCAGCTATCTTGAAGGTAAAATTGAAATATATCGACAGGTTTAACTCCGAGAGAAGGGCTGTGGCTGAACTTTACAAAAAAACGATAGGAAACTGTGTAGGATATCAAGTTGAGACTGAGAATGCGGTAAATGTATATCATCAATATACAATTACAAATCCTGATAGGGATAAAGCGATAGAAGCATTAAAAAAGGCTGATATAGCCTCTGCTATCTACTATCCTGTTCCATTGCATTTACAAAAGGCTTTTGCATACTTAGGGTATAAAGAAGGGGATTTCCCTGTGAGTGAAAAATTGGCAAAGACGGTATTTTCTCTTCCGATAAATCCTTATTTAGAGGATTCTGAGGTGGTGATCATAGGGGAATTAGTAAAAAACGCACTTCAGTAATGAAGACAGTACTGATATACATCTTTGTCTTTCTGGCAAGGTTGATATTAAAAACCATTCGATATCAAATATATGGGTTGGATCGCTACAAAGCACTTAAAGCATCGGGTAAGAGGGTTGTCTTTGCCATCTGGCATGGGCAACTCACTCTTTTTTACCCTATGGCACATCATTCAAAATCCTGTGGTATTGTATCAAGAAGTAGAGATGGTGAGCTTGCTGCAAAAATAATAAAACATTTTGGTTTCGATTCTGTGAGGGGGTCTTCCTCACGAGCAGGAGCTATAGCGATAATGGAAGCAGAAAAATATTTGAATGAAGGTTACGATATAGTGGTGACTGTGGATGGTCCTAAGGGCCCGAGGTTTTCCGTAAAAAATGGGGCAATCTATATTTCCAAGAGGTTCGACTGTGTAATAATCCCAGTGGTGGCATCTATCAATAGGTACAAAATGTTTAAAAGTTGGGATAGGTTTATATTTCCTCTACCCTTTGCGAAACTTTTTCTATACTTAGGGGAACCGATTTATACTAGCAACAATATAGATATGGATGTTATCAAACAGGAATCAGAGGGTTTACGGAAGAAAATGTTGGAGATGACGGAGAGGTATGCTCAGTTTTATCTATAATCTAATACTGTTGTTAATTGTGCCTATCGCTGTGCCGTTGGGTTATATTTTTGCCTATAGAAAAGGTGAAGATAAGGACTATTTTGAAAGAATTGGATTTATAAAAGTAAATAAAGAGTTTAAAAAGTCTATCTGGATTCATTGTGCCAGTGTTGGTGAGGTAAGAAGCATAAAAACTGTGTATTCCTATTTAAAGGATGAATTTCCCGATGTTTCGATTGTAATATCTACCACAACTGCCACAGGAAAAAAAACTGCTATAGAAGAACTAAACCCTGACTTTGCATTTCTTCTTCCCATTGAAAATAGGTGGGCAATCTCTTATTTGATAGATATATTCCAATGCAAGTTACTACTCATTGTTGACACAGAGCTTTGGCCAAATATGATAAATACTGCTTCTAAAAAGATCCCTATGATATTGATCAATGGAAGGATTTCAGATAGGAGCTTCAAGAGGTATCTATTTTTTAAGTTTATCTTTGCTCCGCTGCTTGCCAAATTTCATAGAATATTCACGAAAAGTGATGAGGATAGTGCAAAATTCCATTCAATTTTGAACGATGAAAAGAAGATCTCTACTATGGGCAATATCAAGTATCTTAATTTTTCTAAATTTGTGGATTTGGGAGTCATTCCCACCAGCAAAAGGCTATTTGTAGCAGCGAGTACCCATGATGGGGAAGAGGAGTTTGTCATCGATGCTTTTTTGGAAACGGTGGATTTGGATATATTTGATCAAATCGTAATTGCACCTCGCCATCTAAATCGCCTGGAAGACATAAAAAATGTATGTATTAAAAAGGGCTTGAAAATATGCACATTTTCCAATTACAATCCCGAGGCAGATGCCGTTATCGTAGATAAATTTGGTGTTCTTGAGTACCTCTATTTTTTGGGGATAAAGATATTTGTTGGTGGTTCGTTGGTGAATGTGGGTGGGCACAATATTTTTGAGGCTTTGCAGTTTAAAAAAGTGATCGCTGTGGGACCAAATATGCACAATTTTTCTGAGATATTCGATTTGGCTTTGAAATATAGGGTTGTAAAGGTAGTTGAAACGAAAGAGGATCTCCTGGGTTATTTCAAAACACAGTATGTGGATGGCAATTTTGATGATTTTTTCCATGAGATACATTACTCAGCAAGAGAAAGATTAAAACCTCTGTTTGAGGAGATAAAGGGTGTTCTTACTTAAATTTATTGTTTCACTTTTGAGTAGGTGTAGTCTTAAGACATTGCACCGATTGGGAAGTTTTTTAGGGCTTTTTGTTTATTATATATCCCCAGGTAGAAGAAGGGTAGCAAGGAGAAACCTAAAAATAGCCTTAGGAAATGACATCAAAGAATCTATGGTGAAAGACTCTTTTAAAAATAGTTTTAAGTCGTTTGTGGAACTTTTTTATGCGAAAAATATCGATGAAAAGTTTGTAAAAGAGAGGGTGATTTTACCAGACTTGACCGATTTTTTTGAATTGTTAAAACAGGATAGACCTATTTTTCTGATAACTGGACACATCGGTTCGTGGGAGTTTTTGCCATCTGTATATGCCCATATCACAAAGGGTAAGATAGCTGTAGTGGGCAAGGCTATGAGAAGTCAAAAGGTGGATGATATCATTTATGGGCTTAGAAGGTCTGAAAATGTGAGTTTCATTACTCATTCTAACGCTATTGTGAGCATACAGAGGAGCTTTAAGAAAAATATACCTGTCGGTGCTCTGCTTGATCAGGGTGGGCTTGAGAAAAACTGTTTCTTTACAGATTTCTTCGGACACAAGACCACCTTTGTAAATGGGATACCTATCTATGCTGTAAGGGTCGATGCTGTGGTGTTTATGGCTTTTCTTGTTAGGGTTGAAGATAAGTGGAAGGTGGAAGTTTACCCTCCTATATACCCCGATAAGAATTTGGAACAGATGACTGCCGCAGAGAATTTGGCAAGGCAGATCAACGAAGTGTATGAAGATATCATAAAAAGATACCCCGAGCAGTGGTTTGCTCTTAATAAACGGTTTAAGAGGGTGCTGGATGAAGCAAATGGAAAGGTCCGTAGTATTTATTGATAGGGATGGCACGATAAACGAGGAAGCAGGGTATATTAACCATATCGATAGCTTTAGGATGTTTGATTTTGTGCCGCAGGCGATAAGATTGCTCAATGTTCACAATATCTTAGCAATTGTCATCACCAATCAAGGTGGTATTGCCCGTGGCTATTTCTCTGAAGAACTTGTAAATGAGATTCATAAAAAGATGATATCCGACTTAAGAGAAAAAGGTGCTATCATTGATGGGCTTTACTACTGCCCCCATTATCCGAAGGCAAAGCATCCTGATTATGGGATAGATTGTGACTGTAGAAAGCCAAAAGATGGGCTTATAAAGCAGGCGATGAGAGATTTTTCTATAGATAAAGGTAAGATGTTTGTAATCGGTGATAAGTGGACAGATATTGAGATGGGTGAGAAGATCGGAGCAAAAAAGATCCTCGTCGAGACAGGCTATGGAAAAGGTGAGTTGATCGATAAAAAAGATAGTACCATTCAGCCCGATATCGTGACCAGCAATTTACTTACAGCGGTGTATGAAGTATTGAGGATTTTGAAAAAAGGGTGATTTTGAGTGTATTCATATTACTCCTAAAAATAGTATGACGAAATAATATCTTTATAGAAAAGGTCATCTTTGTCGAGGTTTATCAGGTTTAGTAAAACAGATGGGGAGCCTTGATACGAAAAGATTATCCAAAGGTACCTTTTCACTCTCCAAATGTAGCATTTTTTAGAGCATTCATCTTTCCTTTTCTGAGCAAGTTTATAGATATCTCCGAATTGATCTTTTATGATTCTACCGATTTCATAGGGGGATAGATTAAAGAAAGATACCTCGATGATCACCTCGCTATCCTTATCCACTGTGAAGCTTCCAAAACTTATTTTCCCCCGCAAAACAGTTTCTTGTAGCTTTTCGGGGATTTTATTGATGAGTGTTTCAATAGTGCTTCTATTTTTGAAGTATATTTTTACAATCTCTTGATATGTATCGCTTTTACAGATTTCATGGTGGAAATGTCGATAGATGCTTTCTTTGTCAAAGAATGGGCAGTATAGTATATCAATTCTTTTCTCTGGTTCTTTGGGTAATTTTCTCGCTGGTTTCTTATGGAATTTTTCCACACTCGGTTTGCCGTATTTTTGAAAATAGTACAGGATGTCCATAGCCACCTTCCTCAATTTTAAAAGAAGGGGTGAAATTGCTTCACCCCAAAAATTTGGGTGTTCTTTGGTGCCCTTTTTGACGAAGTCTGAAAGTGCGCCAAACATTACTATCTTGGACCCTTCACAGACGATATGTGCCGATACAGCACTGCCTCCAGATCCATTGTTCAACACCCAACACCCTGATTGGGCAACTTGAGCTTACACCACTCGGCAAGCCCATTCATAGATGCTATATTATTCTGATGCCTTGCAGCTCTTAATTTTTTCAGTACCTTCCTTGTCGGTTTTATACCTTTTTCACCAACTGACACACCTGTAATTACTCTATTGCCGAATGTAAATTTTTGAAGTCTTGTCTTAGAAGGATTGATTTGATAACCGTATTTGGCAACAGTATCTTTTAAAATGTTTTTGAAATCGTAAAGTATATCCAATCTATTGGTAGAAATAGTGATGTCATCGGCATATCTTGTATAGGCTACGAAAAATTGATTCAGATCGATTACATTGATACCTATTGAGTTTCTTCTTATCTCATCCATATGAGAGTTCAGCTTGCATCTTGTGGAAAATTTCCTATTGAAAAAGTCTGCCATAGCAAAATACTTATATCTTCCGTTATAAAAATAGGTTTTAGAAGGCAATTTCTTGTGCCATATATCTCTTAAAGTCAAAACCAGATGACTATCCAAATATGCAAGGGCAATATTTGCAATAATTGGAGAACTTGGCAGCCCCTGCCTTGCGGCACCATCTTCAAAAAAGGCAAAGCTGTATTCCCTTATAAAATCGTAGAGCTTGGGGCTGAAATAATTTGCCGATATAAGTGTTTTTTGCAAAGTGGTGGAATCGAAACAATCCTTTATGTCAAAAGTCAACGAATACCTGTATCCAAAATGTGCTATAGCATTGGTGACGGGGCTGAAGCCTTTTCTAAATCCATGGATTACATAATTTTCAATCCATTCTCTCGAATAGTGTTTTGGGTCAAATTCACAAACCCTTGTCCTCCAGAAGATTTCCCATTCAATTCTCTGATAAAGAGATTTTTGATTTAGATTTAATTGAAGCAGTTTGGATGATAATTCCTTTAGGTATCTTTTTCTCTCACTGTTGGGGATATAAACTATTCTATATCCGCCAGACTTCTTTTTAATTCTTTTTATCAGCATAATCCACCTTAATATGCCTCTTGAGTATAATATATTATTTATTGCATTTATGTCAAGTGAAAAGTTTATTGTGATAAAAATATGTTGCAAAAAAATATTATTTTGCTATTTTGAGTATTATGAGCGAACTTGATAGATTAAAAGAGCTTTTACTAAAATCAGGTATCTTGAGATCGGAACTGCACAAACTTATGGGAGTGCCAAAGGGAACGGTGGACTCATGGTTTTCCACAGGGAAGGTAAGTAAATGGGTGTGGAGTTGGTTTGAACTCTATATAGAAAATATGATGCTCAAGAGTAGACTAAAAGATCTGGAAATCACCGTAAGAACGATGGCAAATATAGTAAAAGAGGAGCAGACGCCTTATGTGGTGCAAACAGTTCAACATACCACTTCCAAAGAACCCACAAAGTCGGATACTATCGGGGAACTTTTGAAATCCAAAAAACTTATTATTGGAGAAAAGATCTATTTCAAAGATGCCTTTCCGAATAACATTACTCCCTATTATACCGCCACGATCACAGGTGAGACCCGCAAAAGGGCAGTTATATGGGATCACGACGGCAAGCACTACTCCATTACAAAACTTACCCAAATCATAAAAAATACATTTATTCCTCTAAACGGCACATTATTCTGGGTAAATAAAGATGGGTTAATACTTTGGGAGATGAGGTAAAAATTTTTATACATCTTTTTGAAGGATAAATTTTTTATGGTATAATTAGAATATAATTTTTTTATAAAACTATTTCGGAGGTAGCGGTGAGGATCAATTTATTGGCAGAGTTCCTCAAACCCCCAGTAACAATCAGGAAAGATTATAGAAGGGACATCACAAAATTCATAAAAAACGCGATCTGTCTTGGTGATAAATCCCTTTATCAACAATATTACGGCGATAAAAAGCAAAACAAACCAAAGCCCTTTACCTTTTCAGTCTCTTTCGATGTAAAAGAGGATAAAGGTAATAATTTTATAATCGAAAACCCTCTTTACAAACTTTATTTCTCTTCGTTTGAACCAGTTGTATGCATTGCATTCTACAACGGCGTACTGCAACTAAAGAATAACTGTTCGATTTTTGGAGATACGCCTCAAGAGATAAAAAATATTTTCTTGCAGAGAGATACTATAATTATGAGCGAAAAAACCGCTTTTAGGACACTTTCCCCTATTCTTGTGAGGAAGATTGAGGATGGTAAAGGAAAAGGGTTTTTGAGGTTTGACGACGAAGAATTTTTACCGAATTTGAAGAAAAGTATTGTAATTATGGCAGATAAATATCTGTATAAAAAATTGTCAGAAAGTGATCTAAATATAAGTCTTTCCAACATGAAGGCAACACCGATAAGAAACTACGGTGGAGAGATAGGCAATACTGGATTTTTGGAGATTACAGCTCCCCTCGATGTCCAAAAGATGCTCTACGACGCAGGCATAGGTGCCAAACGCTCACAAGGCTTCGGCATGCTGGAGGTGGTGGGATGAGGTACAAGATTTATTTAAGAGATTGGTATTTTAATGCAGGAATCATAGGATTTTTAAGAGTAATCTCTAACAATACAAAAAATACAGAAGATTTTAAAAGTTTGAAAATGTTAGATATATATGATAATTATATAGAAATTGATACGAGTTGCCTATCTGATAAATTTTTTAATGATTATAAAAAAATCATTTTTTGCGATTTATTTGATATTGATGATTATAAAGAAAGATTAGATCGTCTTATCAAGAAAATTTCCCAACCACAAACAAAAATTACAAAGAAGTTACTTGCTGAGGTGGGACTGGCTGGAAAAATAATAAACACATTTTTTAAAGATTTCAATAATGGCGCTGACTTGAATGATTTGTTTGAAAGTGAAAACTTTACCGCAGCAGTATCTAAGTTAAGGGATGATCTTAACAAATATACAGATGAAGATGAGATATACACTCTACTCTCAAGCCAAAAAAAAGGTACTTTTATAGATTATTTTTTGGATAATGAGATAGTAAAAAAAGTATGTGATATTTACAAAATTAGAGAATATGTAAATAAATTAGATAACAATACAAGTAGAAATATCAAAAAAGAACAGCTTTGTTTTACTTGTGGAGAATATAAAAAAGAATACGATTTTAGCAACGCCATAACTCAAATTTTGGGATTTAATAAAGATAATTCAAATTGGATCTGGGGATTTAATTCTTCCAAAGTAAGTATATGCCCTTTGTGTGCTCTCATTTACGCTTGCGCACCTCTTGGTTTAATAAGAACAAAACGAAATATAGATGGTGAAATCAAAAACTATTTTTTTGGCTTAAATAAAAATACAGATATTGCTACATTATACCATTCGTATTGGATATTCATAGATAAGATGCTCAAAAAAGAAAACCAAAATAAACCTTTTTATACAATATTGCAGGAAGTTGCAATTGAACTTATTGTACAGAAGTCCAAATCAGCAATAGACAATATAAACTTCATAGAAATAGCAGAAAATCAGTTTGGAGGGCAGTCAACAAAAAGTTATAATGTTTATAATTATCAAGTAACTAAAAATTTGGCTGAGTTTGTAAATTCTTATGGATATGAAAATATACCAAAAGGATATTATAAAATTAAAGATACATATTATGATGTTACTGAAGAAATAATTAAAAAAACATTGGAATATACTCTCAGTTTTTCAGATTTGGCAAGATACTATGATATGTATATAAGAACATTTGATTCGAAATCTAAAATGACAGTAAGATTTTCGATCTATAAAGTGACTAATTATGCTATGAAGTATATAAACTATATCAAAGGAGGAGATAAAATGTCACTTGAGCAAATTACTAAAAAAGCTTTTTTTAATGGAAAAGAACTTTCTCAAAAAATTGGTCAAGATAACAAGATTAAAGGAATCGCATATCAATTTTTGAATGATTTAAAAATTGGTGATAGAAATTCATTTGCTGATAGATATCTAAGATTATGTATATCTTACGGGTCAGAATCTAAACTTGGAAGCAACAATGAGTTCATAGATTTAGATAATTTTATGACTTTTGGTTATTCTTTTGTAAACGGACTTTTAAGTAATTTGAAAATAGAACATGAGGAGGCTAATAATGGCTAATTTCTTAACTTTAACAATAATTTTTCAAGGTTCAAACTTAAATTATGGTGAAAGCACTGCTAACATTACAGGCTTAAAAAGATTATCATATATGGGTAAAAGTTACTCATATATTTCAAGACAAGCTTTGAGATACGATATTGTAAGAATTATGAATGAAGAATTTAAAATACCTCTAACTCCTGTTGGAAGTGATGGTAAAGTTGTCCAGTTTGAAGCAAATGCTTCTATTAGAGATTTTCCTGAAATCGATTTTTTTGGTTATATGAAAACTTCTGGTGAAGGTTCAAAAGGTAGAATCAGAAAAGCAATTGCAAGACTAAGTGATGCAATAAGTCTTGAAAGTTGGAATAATGACATAGATTATGGTAATAATATGGGATTATCATCACGAAAAGAGGGTTTAGAGAATATGATTTTCCAAACTGAAATTCATAAATCTTTTTACAGTTACACGCTTACAATAGATTTAGATAAGGTTGGAATAGATCCTAATGACAATACATCGCTGTCTAAGGATGAAAAATTGAGGAGATTATTTCTATTGCTTGATTCTATTAAAGTATTATACAGAGATATAAAGGGAAGAAGGGAGGATCTGTCTCCCTGGTTTATCATTGGAGGTATATATAACTCTGGCAATCCATTTTTTTATAACAAGGTTAACCTTAATTTCGGAAAAGACTCAATTAAAATAAAAACAGAAGTCATTAATGAGATACTTGAAAGGGAATTTAATGGTATTAAGGTGAAGGATAATACATTATTAGGTTATTTAGATGGAATGTTTGCGAATATTAATGAAATAAATCTTGAAAAGAAATATAATATTGACGGATTTTTTAACGAATTAAAGAACCGACTTGGTAAAGTGTATAATTAGGAAAAGACTATGAAGTGCCTTAAATTAAAACTTTATCAAAATTTATGCAATTATAGAAAAGAAGGGAGTTTTGGGTATGTGCAAACATACCCTCTTCCAACCCCATCAATGGTTAGAGGGATGGTGCATAGTATCTTAGAATTGAATGAATATCACCCTATTGTAGTGGGCATTCAGGGTAAAAGTGATGCTGTTTTAACAAACATTCAGAAAGTTTTCAAGTTTGATAGAGATCCAAAAAGCCGTCCACTAAATCCTTATGTTATTGAGGTTAAAAAAAGTATTAAGACGGCAACTCATGGAATTTTATATATAGATTTGCTTATCAACATAAGATTAGTTTTACATATAAGTTTCGTAGAGAATAATGAGACTATGTGTAATAAACTGTATGATAAAATAAAAAATTCCATATTAACTCTCGGTAGAAATGAAGATTTAGCACTTATAGAGAATATAAAGATTGTTAATTTGGGTAAGTTTACGGAGAGACAGGCACAATCAAAATTCCCTATGTATGTAAAAACTGGAGATTTGGTTGATGATGTTGGCACAAAATACAGATTGCCTTTTTGGTATGAGTTTGTATCCTCTTTTGAGGAAAATAGAATCTTTCATCATATAGATGTAAATTATGTTTTAGATGGTGTAAGATTAAGAAATGATAGTATTTATCAAGATGATGATGGCGATATAGTGTCAATTTTAGGATAAAAAATGAATATTTTCTATGCTAAGTCTAATGGTGAAACTATTTCAGAACATACAGAAAAAGTAATCCGATCTTTTTATACTTTAAATAAAAAACTTCTTTTTAACGAATTTGAAAAAAATATAATTTGTAAAATTTTAGAATATCACGACAAGGGTAAAATAAATCCAGAATTTCAAAACAGAATGAGCAAAATGTTAGGGATTAATTCATATTTTGATTGGAAAAAAGGGAAGGTTCCACATGAATGGATCTCTCCTGCTTTTATAACACAAGAAGAAGAAAAGAAAATTAAAGAAAATTTGAAAAAAATGAATTTAGATGAGGAAAAATTTTTTGATTTTTTTATATTCACTATTTTATCCCATCATAACAGAGAAAATCAAATACCTGATGATGATCTGATAAAACAAATGGTTGATTGGATTAGTAAGAATTTTAAGTTTGAAGTTGAATATTATTACAATCCAAAGAATCTTTTGAGAAATTTTAACGACTCAGAAAATAGAAAATTATGGAGTTTCTATTTCCCTTATAGAGTAAAATGGGTAGGAACTCTTATGAAATGTGATTATTGTGCATCAGCAGGCATCAGCCCAGAAGAAGATTATAAAGGAGATTATTCGAGTGACTTTAATAATTTTATTACTAAAAAAAGCTTTTCTCTAAAAGATTTCCAAATTCAAGCAGGAAGGGATAAAAAGGATAGTATAATTCTTGTTGCTTCAACAGGAATGGGCAAGACTGAATGTGCAATGAACTGGATTTCTGGAGAAAAAGCATTTTATTTGCTTGGTATTAGAACTGCTGTTAACGAGATGTATAATAGATTTGTAGAAGTATTTAATGGGAATGTAAACTTATTACATGGAGAAACTTCATATTTCTTAGCACAAACAGAAACAGATGAAGATGAATATGATATAAAAATCGAGAAAGCAAGAAAACTGTCACATCCTATTACAATTGCTACTGCTGATCAGATTGTCACGAGTGTTTTTAAATATCCAGGTTTTGAGTTTACATATTTAACTTGCAGTTATAGTAAAATAATAGTTGATGAAATCCAAAGTTTTTCACCTGCTTCAATAGCATCAATAGTTGTCTTTCTTAAAGAAATACATAATTTAGGGGGAAAATTTCTTCTTATGACTGCAACATTACCACCTTTTATTAAAGATGAGTTTAAAGAATTAAAAGGTATAAAATTTTATGAACCACAATTATTAGATATGAACAGACATAGAATAACTATTATAGATGAAAATATAGAATCAGATGCCTTAATAAAAATAATCAAAAAAAATTCAGACAAGAAAGTATTAATAATATGCAATACTATAAAAAAATCACAAGAAATATATAGTATATTAAAAGATTATTCCCCTAATTTAATTCATTCTCATTTTATTGGGATTGACAGGAAAGATAAAGAAAAATCAATTATGAATGCGGAATCTCCTTGTATTTGGATATCTACGCAGATTGTTGAAGCCTCACTTGATATAGATTTTGATATTTTGATAACTGAGAATGCATCTATAGAGGCATTGTTACAAAGATTCGGAAGGTGTTACAGAAAAAGAGAATACAACTTAAAAGAACCTAACATATTTATATTTAAATCTGAACCCTACAATATATACGATAGTTATTTATTCAATAAAACATGGGATACATTACAAAAATATAATGGTCAACTAATTACAGAACATCAGAAACAGGATATAATAAATGAAGTGTTTGATAATATTGTTAGAACTAACTATTTTCAAGAGTATAAAAATCAAAAAGATTTACTTTCAATAGGTTATAGAAGTTTATCAAAAATACAAGCACAAGAGGATTTTAGACAAATTACAAATAACTATGTAATTTTACCTGAAAAAATATTCAATGATGAGAAACATTATCTAAGTGAGTTATTAAAGTTTATAGACGACAAGAAGATAAGTAAATTGGATAGAATCAAAAGACAACAAGAATTTTTTAATTTTACAATTCCAATACAATTATACAATAATTTAACAAAGAATCTTGCAGATGTTCCAAATTCAAACTTTTGTAAAACAAGACAGATTAAAATTCTAAAAAATACTCAGTATGACAGTGAAATAGGATTGAGATTCATAAATACAAACGAGAATAAAAATGATAATTTTATATTATGACCATTACGAGTATTAGTTAGTATAATACGGAGATATAATAGAATATGAACAGAAATAAAGACTTTCCAGAGCAAAACAGAAAAGAAGTTTTGCACAAAACGGAGCAGTACTTAAATAAATTTAACAAAGAAAAGAATTATCGAAATTGGTCTAAAAATTTAAAGCGTGGCGATTCGAAGGGCGAGTTGGCCTCTGAGACTGTTGTAAAAATGAGAAATGAGGAACGCGTATGATATTTATAAACTTGTTTAATTATGTCTGACATCCTTATAACAGGCACAAAGATAAATTATTTTTTCGTATGTTATCGAAAGTTGTGGTTGTTTTCCCACAATATTTCAATGGAGCAAAACAGCGGGTTGGTGGAGATGGGTAAGGTGATACACGAAACATCGTACGAAAGGAAAAGAAAAGAGATCGATTTCGATGGGATAAAGATAGATTTTTTTGATAAGAATAGAGGTGTGATACACGAAGTGAAAAAGTCAAAAGCAGTAGAAGATGCCCATATTTGGCAGTTAAAGTATTACATTTACTATTTTGATAAATTAGGGATAGAGGTTTCGGGAATGATAAATTATCCTATAATAAGGAGAACCGAGAAAGTCATTCTGACAGATTCCGATAAAACTTTTATAGAAGAGGTTATAGACAAAATTCAAAAAATAGTAAATACGCAAAATCCCCCAACCTCAAATAAAAAAGCGATTTGCAAAAATTGCAGTTATTTTGAATTGTGCTTTGTGTAGGTGATTATGCGAGATTACTATATTTTCAGATCAGGTAAGATAAGCAGAAAAGACAACAGTATTATTTTTGAATCCTACGAGAATGGAGATTTGCGAAAAGTACCGATACCTATTAATGATATTGATTCCCTGTATATTTTTGGTGAAATAGATTTTAATACAAAATTGATCAATTTTTTTGCTCAAAATAATGTGATGGTGCATTTTTTCAATTATTATGGGTATTATACCGGGACATTTTATCCAAAGGAATTTTTGAGTGCTGGGGAAGTGGTTGTAAGGCAAGCGGAGCATTATCTGAACAAAGAATACCGACTCTATTTGGCGAAGCAGTTTGTGTATGGTGCAGCGTACGGAATGCTACAAAACTTAAAGAGATATTCAGACAATACGGCTGCCCAAATCGAACAATTAGAAAAATTGATGGGGCAGATTGATGCCCAAGATTCTATTCCGGCATTAATGGGCGTAGAAGGCAACATGAAAGAGACATATTATTCTGCCTTTAAACACATCATTAAAAGGCAAATAGACTTTGAAAAAAGAGTCAAGAATCCTCCAGACAATATGATGAATGCTATAATTTCATTCATGAACGGCGTAATCTATGCCGCTGTATTGAAAAATATTTACAAGACTCAATTAAACCCGACGGTAAGTTACCTCCATGAACCGTGGTATAGGAGGTTTTCATTGTCCCTCGATGTGGCAGAGATTTTTAAACCAGTTTTTGGTGATAGGATAATTTTTGACCTTTTTAATAATGATATTCTAAGACCAGAGCATTTTGATAAGGACTTAAACTGTGCTTATTTAAAAGAGGATGGCAGAAAGATCGTAATGAAAGCCTTTGATGAAAAGATGCAGACTACTGTGAGACACAAGCAATTAAAACGGGATGTGTCTTATGGTAAATTTATCCAACTTGAGTTATACAAATTGATAAAACATCTCATAAATGATGATACCTACAAAAGTCTAAGAATTTGGTGGTGATATGTTTGTAATTGCCGTGTATGATATTTCCACTGTGAATGAAAAAGGGCAATCGAGGTTAACTAAACTGATGAAATTGATGCGACAGTATCTACATCATACTCAGAAATCAGTGTTTGAAGGGGAAATAAGTGAGTCAAAACTTTTTGAATTGCAGAAAAAGGCAGAGAAATTATTGGATGATGAGACTGATAGTATTGTTTTTTATAGGATAGATAATAAAAAGAATGTGGAAAGGATCAATATGGGATTGCAGTTTGACCCAAATGATACATTTTTGTAATTAAATAGAACGAAATAAATTTTTGTTTTAAAAATTTTTATAGAATGCACTACTTCCACTTCGAGAATAATTCTCGGTTTTGATTGACAATTGAATATGACAAACATATTGATAAGGTTGGGATAATGTGTTATACAATCAATGGATTTTAGCCCCCAATTATGGGATTTAAAGAGTACTTTATATAATCCTCAATCGAACACTGTTGTTATTTTAGCCCCCAATTATGGGATTTAAAGGCTGGAAGCGTTTTGAAGTTCAGTTGAATAGTTCATTATTTTAGCCCCCAATTATGGGATTTAAAGCAAGTATCTTCACAACCGATATTACTGATCATTCTATTTTAGCCCCCAATTATGGGATTTAAAGGTGTTTGTGATGGGGGATAATAGGGTGGTGTTATCATTTTAGCCCCCAATTATGGGATTTAAAGCAGCAAGATCAGGAAGGATATATCAATGGTGCAACAATTTTAGCCCCCAATTATGGGATTTAAAGACTTAACAAAAGGATTATTAAGTAATTTTCTATTATATTTTAGCCCCCAATTATGGGATTTAAAGCGAATTTCAGTTATTAAAAACACAGTTAACAATGATATTTTAGCCCCCAATTATGGGATTTAAAGAGACTTGTTTGAAATTCAGGTAATGGAACATTTAAAGATTTTAGCCCCCAATTATGGGATTTAAAGAAAACATAATCTATATATTCTTCCTCGGTTCCCACGATTTTAGCCCCCAATTATGGGATTTAAAGCAGGGTTACTACGCGGTCTATGATTAAGACACCAGAATTTTAGCCCCCAATTATGGGATTTAAAGAAGAGATTATACGCACTTGGTTGCAAGAAGAATACGATTTTAGCCCCCAATTATGGGATTTAAAGCCCATACCAATATAATCATATTTCTCAATCATAGCTTCATTTTAGCCCCCAATTATGGGATTTAAAGTGATGGCAAAATACACAGCAGGAGATAACCCCTGCTATTTTAGCCCCCAATTATGGGATTTAAAGATCTTTATGGGATGCGGTTTGCAGGCAGGTTAGCATTGATTTTAGCCCCCAATTATGGGATTTAAAGTTGTATGATTTAGGGATTGAATATAACAAATGGACTAATTTTAGCCCCCAATTATGGGATTTAAAGATCTTCCCGACAAACCTATCAATAAACTCAATATAGATTTTAGCCCCCAATTATGGGATTTAAAGTTTTTTAAAAAATATGTTTTAAAAGATGGTTATAAATTTTAGCCCCCAATTATGGGATTTAAAGTTGGGGAAGCGGCAGGGTGGTTTTTGGGAGACTCATTTTAGCCCCCAATTATGGGATTTAAAGCAAACTCTGTCTTGAGAAATTCAAGGGAGTTTTGAGATTTTAGCCCCCAATTATGGGATTTAAAGATTTTGCAGATTATAGGGAATGCTATACAGGGTATAATTTTAGCCCCCAATTATGGGATTTAAAGGCTATGAAGATTTGGCTAAAAGATACAAAGTAGCAAATTTTAGCCCCCAATTATGGGATTTAAAGGTGAAATATCTTGAAGCTATGATTGAGAAATATGATTATTTTAGCCCCCAATTATGGGATTTAAAGAACGCCAAATTGTTTGGCACTACTAACCCAGACAGTCATTTTAGCCCCCAATTATGGGATTTAAAGAACATCTTAAATAACGCATTAAACGAACGACAGGAGGATTTTAGCCCCCAATTATGGGATTTAAAGTTTATTAACTGCCATTTGAATTAACAAATCCTTTCTCATTTTAGCCCCCAATTATGGGATTTAAAGTTTATAGAAAATCTGTTGGAGTAAGTAGATATAATATTTTAGCCCCCAATGATGGGATTTAAAGCTTTTTGCTGTTCTATTAATTCGACACCACTTGCTTTTATTTTAGCCCCCAATGATGGGATTTAAAGAAGCACAGACTACTTATTGCTTTAAGTGTAAGTTTTAATTTTAGCCCCCAATGATGGGATTTAAAGTTAGGCAAACCCGCCTTGCCATCAACACTCCTATAAATTTTAGCCCCCAATGATGGGATTTAAAGTGTCGAGATACTTAATTCTCTCGGCAATGTCTTTCTCATTTTAGCCCCCAATGGTGGGATTTAAAGGGTTAATGAATTCTGACTTACCGAGGTCGTTATTTGTTTTATCCTTCTATATGTTATGCATATATATCTAATAAATACGGAAGTTAGGCTCCTAAGGGTTAATATAATGAAAATGCAAAATCGGATTTACACAAATTATGAGACAGACTCTTAAGGGTGTTTTATGTAGTCTAAAACCTTATGAACAACCTTTTCTAATACCTCAATATGTTGTTTACATATATCATAGATAATATCCACATCAACCTTAAAATATTGATGCGCTATGAAGTCCCTCATTCCTTTTATATCTCTCCAGCTAATTTCATTGAATTTACTTAATAGTTGTTTATTTGTGAGCTTATCTATGGACTTTACAGATTCACCAATCGATATCAACCTCATACAAATTACATCTAAAGTGTCAGAATCCCTTAAGTGATCTGGTGTTTTAATTTCAAGACATTTGGATTTTATCTTTTTGATATCTGAGAGTATTCTTTCAAGTATCTCAATGACTAAATCCTTATCCAACCCGCACCCCTTCTTTTTCTATCTTTTCTAAGAAATTTTTTCCCAAGTCTGATCTTAATCTTACGAGATCAACTTTACGCTTTAATCGTTTCTCTATCAGCCTTTTAATTTCGCATAATTTAAAATAATCAACGATATTTGTTCGTATGGCAATATCGACATCACTTCCTTTTTTCTGTTTATCTTTTGCAAAAGACCCAAAAAGATAAATATCTTGAATATCGTATAGTTGTTTTAATTCAACAGATAATGCTTTTAGCTTCGTAATTAGTTCGTCCCTTGTCATAGCTATATTATACTACAACAAAAAGCAACTATCAATATCTTAATCATTCTTGGGTAATTATGAGACAGTTCAAAATCGTTCTTCCTCTCTGGAGATACTTACTTGACAATTCAACCTTCAACAATATTTTAAAAATAGGAGTTTGGTATGTTTGATGGTGTTTTGATAATCTTCCTCATAGTTTTTATATCGTATAAATGGATGTCGTATACTCCTCTTAAAAGGATACAGGTAGCATTGACAATATATTGTATATACCTTCTATTACTAAAAGGGGTACATCTTTTTATTGTCTTAGGTTTGATTATTGCAATTTGGAATATACCGAAATTAGTCATTTGGGTATATCAAAAGCACATCAGTAGCATTAGCTGATTTTTAAGAGATCTTGAATTTTTTGATAAGGACATCTTTTGCTCATTGCATTCCTCCTGCTTCGCTACTGGCAGAGGTACCAGACTCATCCCTTTTATTAGTGATCAAAGCAAGCCAAATAATAAAGACAATTACCTCAAGAGAGGGTTCTGACTCGATTTCGCATATGAGATTATCTGAAAACAGACTTTCTTTTACAATGGAACCTATCAGACGGTCGTTTTCATATATTTTAAAATTAGAAGAGACCATTTTCTTATGTAACCTAAAGTATCTTCCTCTGTACTCAATTTCATAATCATCTCTAAAAAAAGATCTTTTCTTGCCCTCTATTACCACCCTATCGAAATCAGATATCATACTATAATGTCTGCTGAATAATCCATTTTTTGAAATAGCGTATTCTTTGCCATTTAAAACCAAAGTGGTCTTATTATTGAAATTCAAGGGATGGAAATGTAGTTCGACTATTACTTGATCATTTGTTAGGATCTTGTAAGTGTTTGATAATATTCCATTTGAGATTAATCTATATACCATCTTTACTCATCTGAATGAGTTTGTTGTTGTAATCTTCCATTACTTCATAAGTTAGAATGTTATTCATTATCAACCTCCATTGTTTACAGTAGGTATACCATAATAGAGGAAAATATACAAGTAAATTAATATCTTACTAATATTTGAATAATAAATTTTTAGATGAGTTTGGATGTATCTATAGTTTTTTTAATCATGTTCATGCTCAAAATTCCGTAAAGTTTTGCTTGAAATATTGATTTAATTGTAATAAGGTTAAGCAAAAAGCAGGAGTTGCCAATGGGGAAGCAAGAGAAAGAGAGGTTGGAAGCTATTGAGGTAAAGTGTCCTAAATGCGGTTATCTATCAATAGTGTATATCCCAAAAGAGGATATTCCGAAATGCCCTGAGTGCGGTACCCAGATGGTGATCAACGAGCTTTTAGATGAAGGTAAATCGTATTAAAAAATCTATTCGGAGGTTGTTGATGAAAAAATTGCTATTTGCTATTTTTAGTTTGCTTTTTGTGGCATCTGCATTTGCTGCTGATATGGCAGTGTGGGAAAAATCTACTTTGAATGCTATTATCAAGAGAAAAGAGATTAGAGTAGGTCTTGAGGCTGGGTATATGCCCTTTGAACTCAAGGATAAAAAAGGGAACATCATCGGTTTTGATGTGGATATTGCCAAAGAGATGGCAAAGGAGTTGGGAGTTAAACTTACCCTTGTGAATACCGCTTGGGATGGTATAATTCCTGCATTACTTACAAATAAATTCGATATAATTATGTCGGGGATGACTATTACTCCTCAGAGAAATATGCAGGTAAACTTTGCTGAACCTTACATTGTAGTAGGGCAAACAATCCTTTTGAGAAAAGATTTGGCTGGGAAGGTGAAAAGCTATAAAGATCTCAACGATCCGAAGTACACAGTGGTTACAAAATTGGGGGTAACTGCTGATTTTGCCACTAAGAAATTGATGCCAAAAGCTAAATTAAGACTATTTGAAACAGAGCAGGAAGCTGCTATGGAAGTGATTAATGGCAAGGCTGACGCATTTGTGTATGACCTCCCATACAATGCTATTTTCTACGCTCAAAATAAGGATAAGCTTGTTTTTCTTGATAAGCCATTTACTTATGAGCCACTTGCATGGGCTATCAACAAAGGTGATCCAGACTTTTTAAATTGGCTAAACAATTTCTTGATGATCATAAAAGGTGATGGTAGGTATGATGCCATCTATAATAAGTGGTTTAAAACTACTGATTGGTTGAAAGAAGTTCAGTAATCAAGGAGTGTATTGACATAAAATGTTCAAAATAGATAGAAACAATTTTTTCTGGAATTTAGTATTTATTGCCATTATTGGATCCATAGTATATTTTGTTTACTATTCAACGAAGAAAGTTGATTATATCTGGCGATGGGAAAGGATCCCTGCTTATATAATCAGTAAGGAAAATGTCGATATAAGGGCACCTTTTGAAGGTGTCCTTACCTTTCAAGGTAAAACTATAGTATTGAAGAGTAAAGATGGTAATCAGACTCTTACAATCGATGACTACGACATGACAAACCTTTCAGACAATACAGATGTTTATGAAGGGGATGTCATTGCTTCAAAGAAGAGGTATAAGATAGGTCCTCTTACCGTAGGGCTGTGGAATACGCTTTATATATCTTTTGTTTCAATATTGATTGCTATTGTGATAGGAATAGTTACAGGATTGTGTAGGATCTCCACTAATTTGGCGCTAAAGAAATTAGCTATTACTTACATAGAGTTGATAAGAGGTACCCCATTACTGGTACAGATCTTTATCTTTTACTTTTTCATAGGCACTGTTTTCAAACTCGACATGGTAACCTCTGGTATTGCAGCTCTTTCCATTTTTGCAGGTGCTTACATTGCAGAGATCGTGAGAGCTGGGATACAGTCTATACCAAAAGGGCAGATGGAGGCCTCCAGAAGCTTGGGGATGAACTATTTTCAATCTATGAGGTATGTAATTTTACCACAGGCTTTAAAAAGGACATTACCCCCTATGGCAGGTCAATTTATCTCTTTGATAAAGGATTCTTCCCTCGTTTCTGTCATATCTATCACAGATCTTACGAAGGCGGGCAGGGAGATCGTATCCTCCACATTTAGCCCCTTCGAGGTATGGTTTGTGGTGGCTCTTATGTATTTGGTATTAACATCGGGTCTTTCATTTTTGGTACAATTATTAGAAAGGAGATTGGCTGCAAGTGATTAGAGATAATAAGGTAATAATCAAAGCTGAAAATGTCGTAAAGATATATAATAATGGTGTAAAGGCCCTTAAAGGTGTGTCGCTGGAGATAATGCAGGGTGAAGTGGTAGTTATCATCGGCCCCAGTGGGTCTGGAAAATCTACTTTCTTGAGGACATTAAATCATTTAGAAACGATCAATGGTGGTAGGATTATCATAGATGGTATAGAGCTAACTGATAGCAAGACAAATATCAACAAGGTAAGAGAAGAAGTTGGTATGGTATTCCAGCAGTTTAATCTATTCCCTCATCTAACTGCAATGGAGAATATCACATTGGCACCACGAATCGTTAAAAAGATGAAGAAAGAGGAAGCCGAGGAGATCGCTCAAAAATTGCTGGATAGAGTTGGTTTGG
>CAZFHX010000003.1:0-66615 GCA_964519265.1 uncultured Deferribacterales bacterium | reverse complement strand
AGAGGAGGCAGCTATCCGTCCCAATTGTCAGGTGGTCAGCAGCAAAGGGTGGCAATCGCCAGGGCATTAGCGATGAAACCTAAAATAATGCTCTTTGATGAACCTACAAGTGCATTGGATCCAGAGATGATAGGTGAGGTTCTCGATGTAATGAAAACCCTTGCCAAAGAGGGGATGACAATGGTTGTTGTCACCCACGAGATGGGGTTTGCAAGAGAAGTTTCAGATAGAGTCGTATTTATGGATGAAGGGAATATTGTGGAAATGGGTAAACCTGAGGATATATTCAGTAATCCTAAGAACGATAGATTAAAGCAATTTTTGGGGCAGATACTATAAGTTATGTTTTTTGGTGCTAAAAAGTGCAAAGTAATAATTAAAAATATGAATATTACCGTAGAGGTGAAGTCGGGGACCAACCTCTACGACATTCTCATACAGAACAATATCACTGTGCCTTCCCTCTGTAAGGGGAGTGGACAATGTGGTAAGTGTAAGGTTCGTATATCTTCCGCTGATGGTAAACCGATCAATAAGCCATCCAAAAAAGATAGCATTATATTGGCACCGATAAGTATTGATGCTGGATTTAGACTTGCCTGCCAGTATGAAGTGAAAACCGATATCGTTGTGGATATTTCTGAGTTTCAGAAAGGTAGTGATTTCGATTCTGATATCATTGCTGTAAAAAAGAAGGGTTCGGTGATAAAAGCTGAGGAGCAGGTATCATCTGCCAAAAAATATGACGAACCGCTACAAAACAATGATACTGTAGTTGATAAACCTACAACTAAATATGATGTATCAGACGAACAGGAGCTTCTCGAAGATATAATAAAACCTCAAGTGATAAAGGTAACCCCCAGAAAGAAGCAGTCTACCGATGAGATACCAAAAGAACCACCCAAGAAGCCTGAGCAGATAGAGATAGAAGTAAAAAAAGAGGAAGTAATATACGATCCTGTGGAGAGTATATTGCTCATTCAATATCCCAATGGTATTAAATATTTTACCTATTCTCCAAGCATAGATAATGTGTCTGGTGAAGGATTTGTAAAGGTAGGTGAACGACTTAGGACACTCATAGAAAACAATACGATATTAGATTTCGTATACAACAGTGCAAATGCGAAAGATATTGAGCGAATTCTTGTAATCGATGATGAAAAAGATAGTGGTGATATCCTTTTAAACTTGATAAGTTACAAGAGTATAGATCTAAATGGTATTTTTTGTGAGGTAATCTCTCCAAATACCCATCCTAAGTCTTTGTTGTCATTTTTCCGCCTCATCACAAACGCAAAAGATGGAACACTGAATATCCCCCTTGATAACTTGGCGGATTGCTATTTCAGTGCGGGTGATAAGCTTATTCATCTAAACGCCAAGTATGTAGTGGAAGATATTAAGATAAATGAATTTCTCAATGTGGGTAAAAACCCTATTTTGGATGTGAGTGCGGATCTCTCCGAGATTGTAATGAAGGATAAATTGATATCTCCAGATTCAATGCTGCTCACTGCTTTTATGAAGGTTGTTTCCAATTTGAAGGTTTTAGGGATTGTGGATAATAAACTCAATCTAAAAAGTCGAAATGAACTGATGGATAAGATACCATTAGAGCTGTTGGTGAAACTGAGCTTTAGGAATGAGCAGAAGCTATTTAATATATTTAGAAATAAGGATGTAAACATATATATAAGTCAGTCTGAGTTGGATAGTCTCAATCATCTAAGGGTATTTGTAAATTCGTTGTGTAGTTTTGTCGAGAAGAGTTGCGGAAAGATAGAAAGTCTCACCTTTCATACATTAAGCCCAATGGAGGCTTTAATAAACGAATTTATAAACTTGGGGGTAATACCTCAGAAGTTTAGCAAGAAGAGTAAACATCAGTATGGGGATCCAGCAGTTCATTGCATAAAACTTTTTAGCTATAAAGATATCCCATATTTTGTAAGGAAGATGTTTGGCGAAGAGTTTGGATTCTTTGAATTGTACAAGAATGAAGAATTTAATCTCATTAGCAAGAATTTTGAGAAGGAGTTTTTATCAAATAACTGATTTAAAGCAATACTACATAAAAGGAGGAAAGTATGTCTGTAACTGTAAAACTGAAAGGGAATGATGTAAAATTGACGGGTGATGTGATCTCTGTGGGCGATTTTGCACCAGAATGCAAAGTTGTGCTCTCTGATCTGTCTGAGAAGGTTGTAGGAGGGAAAAAGGATAAGGTTCAACTTTTGATCGCTGTTCCATCTCTTGATACCCCTGTGTGCGCCACTGAGGCGAGGAAATTTAACGAAGAGGTGGCTAAATTGGAGAATGTGGATACCACTATCGTGTCTATGGATCTTCCATTTGCAGCTAAGAGATTTTGTACTACAGAGGGGATAAATATCGCTGTTGGTTCAGATTTTAGAAACAAAAGGTTTGGTATCTCTTATGGGATACTTATAGATGAAGGTCCTCTTGCTGGTATATTGGCAAGGGCTATTTTTATCGTGGATACCAACGGAAAAGTTGTGTATAAGCAGCTTGTACCTGAGATTACATCTGAACCAGATTATGCCGATGTGTTAAATTTCTTAAAGAAGTAAGAGAACGAAGTTTCCATAAAAAGAAAAAGGGTGGAGAGTTCCACCCTTTTTTTATAATCCTAAGACATCAAACATACTGTATTTGCCGTTTGGTTTTCCGTAAAGCCACTTAGCTGCTGCTACGGCACCTTTTGCAAAGGTATCTCTCGTATGGGCTTTGTGGGTGATCTCTATCCTTTCCCCATTTCCGCAGAACATCACGGTATGCTCCCCTACGATATCTCCAGCTCTGATAGTTTGAACACCTATCTCTTTATCTTTTCTTTCACCTATTAACCCTTTTCTCGCATAAACGAGGTCTTTTTCCATATCTCTATTTAGGGCTTGTACAATGGTCTCAGCCATCTTCATCGCTGTTCCACTTGGGGCATCCTTTTTCATACGGTGATGGGCTTCTATGATCTCAATGTCGTATTTATCTCCAACAGTTTTTGCCACCATCTCGAGTACCTTCAATGTGAGGTTTACACCCAAGCTTGTATTTGCAGCCAAGATGAAAGGTGCCACATTTGAAAGTTTATCGATCTCTTTTACCTGCTCGATACTGAAACCTGTGCTGCCTATAAGGATCGGTTTTTTAGATTCGATATAATATTTTAGATTGTGAAAGGTTGGCTCAGCCCCGGTGAAATCTATTATTACATCTGAGACTTTAGCTCCTTCTAATATATTACTGGTTATCTTTACTCCGAGTTCACCGCAACCAGCAATCAATCCTGCATCTTGTCCTAAAAGGGGGCAATTTGCACTTTCGATGGCAGCAGATAGGGTTGTTTCTGGATCTTCTGTGATAAAACTAATTATGCGGCGCCCCATTTTACCTGCGGCACCCACTATCATAACTTTGATCATACTTTACCTCACAAGTTTTACATTAAGATCGAGAAGGATCTTCTTCAATTTTTCTGTACCTTCTGGAGTCATTTCCACAAGAGGTAGTCTTATATCATTTTCAATGAGCCCCATCAGATACAGAGCTTTTTTCACTGGGATGGGGTTTGTTTCGATGAATATCCCCTTGAAGAGAGTAAATAGTTTTAAATGCATATTTTTTGCCTCTTCGATATTACCTTTGAGCCATGCATCAGCCATCTGAGAAACTTCCTTTGGCATAATGTTTGAAGCAACGGAGATCACACCTTTTGCCCCCAAAGCCATCATTGGTATGGTTAATGAGTCATCACCGGAGAGAACATCGAAATCTGGGCTTACTCCTGCAAGGATTTCAGATACCTGATCCAAAGAACCGCTCGCCTCTTTAACTGCTACGATATTTTTTATTTTAGAGAGTTTTATAACGGTATCGGGGAGCATATTCACTGCTGTTCTTCCGGGAACATTGTATAGCACTATCGGTATATCCACTGCTTCGGCAACAGCTTTGAAATGCTCGTATAAACCTTTTTGGGTTGGCTTATTGTAGTAAGGAGTAACAACGAGGGCGGCATCGCAACCCACTTTTTTAGCAAATTCTGTCAGATATATTGTTTCATGGGTGCTGTTTGAACCTGTACCAGCGATGACTGGCACTCTTTTATTTGCCTGCTCTACGACGATCTCTATTACACGCATATGCTCTTCGTAAGATAGTGTTGCTGCCTCTCCTGTAGTTCCACATGGTACGAGAGCTGATATCCCATTATTTATCTGAAACTCCACAAGATCTCTCAATCTCTGTTCATCTACCATCCCATCTTTCATGGGGGTGACAAGTGCTGTAATTGCTCCTTTAAACATTATTCCTCCTTGTATTTTTAGTATTTATATGCTTCTTTTGTAAGTGTGCCTTTGTAGATTACCCTTGCCTCACCTTCGAGGTAAATATCGTTATCGTTTGTGATATGTATGGTTAATTTCATGCCTCCCGAGGTGATTAGGTTTACGGGAGATTGCAGAATAGATTTTTTGTGTAAGATGAATGCCACTGCAGCAGAACCTGTGCCGCAAGCCAGTGTTTCATCTTCTACACCTCTCTCATAAGTCCTTATTTTGACCGTTTTATCTGGTAAAACTTTAAAAAAGTTTACATTTGTACCTTTGGGTGAAAAAAGTTCGTGGAATCTGATCTGATTGCCGTATCTTTTCACATCAAAATTGTCTAAATCGTCTATTTCGATGACTACATGGGGAACGCCAGTATTGACGAATGAAGCTTTAAATACTTTATCAGCAAGGGGGATCTCAAAGTCTAACTTTAGGTCTTGCGGTTTTGTAAGCTTAACCTTTACATTTGAATCTGATGTGATTTCTGCTTCTATGATACCAGCAATTGACTCAAACTTGATGTTTTTCCCAGTAATCCCGTTTAAATAGCAGAACCTTGCGGCACATCTTGAACCATTACCACACATCTCTGCTGTAGAACCATCAGAATTGTAAAAATCCCATTTAAAGTCAACCTTGTCAGATGGCTCAATGAATATTACGCCATCAGCCCCTACAGATAGTGATCTTCTACATATTTTAGCAATAATCTCTCTGATGTTTGTTTTATCGATGGAAAGGTCTCTATTATCGATGATTATAAAATCGTTCCCACTGCCACTCATCTTCCAAAAAGATACATTATCCATAGATAACCCCAATTTTTTAGGTATATTATTGCAGTTTTTTAATATTATCAAGTGGGAAATTGTAGCTTTTTATCATTCTTCCAAATACTCATCCACCTGTATTCCTTGCTCTCTGTATTCGTGAAGTTTGTTGCGGAGGGTTCGAACGGTAATGCCGAGGATTTCGGCGGCTTTTGTTCTATTACCTTTTGTTTCTTTGAGGGTATTGAGTATGAGTTCCCTTTCCATCTCAGCTATAGTCATTCCTGCAGAGATCTGGATATTTTTTTCGGTAGTTGGCTCCTCGGGGGTAACGATTTCTGTTGCCTGTATCTTATTTTTATTACTTATGTATTCATTGTAGCTGTTTATACTGATGCCGTGAATAAAGAGGTTTAATGGTGTAATAAATTCATCTTTTGATAGTATCACTGCTCTTTCGATGGTGTGCTCCAATTCCCTTACATTTCCGGGCCAATCGTAGTTTAACAGTAGTTCGAGGGCATCTTTGGTGAGTTTCTTTTTGGGTTTTTTATTTATATGACAGTATTTGTCGATAAAAAATAGTGATAATGGTTCGATATCCTCTTTTCTCTCCCTCAAAGGGGGAATTTCGATATTGATAACATTGAGTCTGTAGAATAGATCCTCTCTGAAATTACCATTTTTGATCTCTTCCCTTAAGTTTCTATTAGTAGTTGCTATGATACGCACATCGACTTTTTGCTTTTTGGTGCCTCCCAATCGCTCGATCTCCTTTTCTTGCAGTACTCTGAGTAATTTTGCCTGAAGGTTTATGGGGATCTCACCTATCTCATCGAGAAGAAGTGTTCCTCCATTTGCAAGTTCGAATTTACCTTCTTTTCTGTTTATCGCTCCCGTAAAGGCGCCTCGCTCGTAACCAAAAAGTTCGCTTTCTATGAGGGATTCAGGGATCGCAGCACAGTTTATCGCTATGAATTCACCTTTTCTCTTGCTATGTTCGTGTATGAATCTTGCCAAAACCTCTTTACCTGTACCAGATTCCCCTGTAATGAGTACTGTGGCCTCACTATCAGCCACATCTTTGGCTATGGAGAATATTTGGGTCATATATGGGCTTTTGAAAACGGTCTTTTTTTCGTCAATTGCGGGGATATTCTCTTCAAGGGCAAAGGCTCTTCTTACGAGTTCTTCAATCACTTCCGGTGAAAAGGGTTTTAAAATGTAATCGAATGCACCCTCTTTTATCAGCTTTACGGCAGAATCCACTGTCCCAAATGCGGTGATGAAGCATATCTTTGTATTTATCCCCGATGATTTGAGCATCTTAAACATCGTTTCCCCATCCATTATAGGCATACGCATATCACTGATGATGAGGTCAAACTGTTCGTTTAAGGCATAATCAAGCCCCTCTTTACCATTTTCTGCTGCGGTTACATTTATCCCCATCCGCTCAAGGGTGGTTTGAACTGCTGTTCGCATATTATCGTCGTCATCTACGATCAAAACCTTTTTATCCATATCAATTAGCCCCCTTTGGTAGTGTAATTTTGAAGATAGTTTGCCCAGGTTTACTCATAGGGTATATATTCCCATTGTGGGCCTTGATTATTTTGTATACTATTGACAAACCTAACCCTGTCCCTTTTGCTTTTTTGGAATGAAAGGGTAAAAAGATCTTATCTAAGAATTCTGGTTCTATCCCTGTTCCGTTGTCTTCGATGAGGATGGATGAGTCTTTGGTGGTTTCTTCTGAATATACTGTTATTTTACCACCTTGGGGTACGGCATCGATGGCGTTGTGAATTATGTTCATTATGACCTGTTTTATCAGTTCCACATCGCAGTAGATTTTGTCGTTTTCTCCGATTTTATTGTTGAATATGATCTTTTTTTCATTCATGAGATGCTTCATGAAAAGTATCACATCATCTACGATATCTGCTATGTAGACCTCTTTTTTGTTTAACCTGACATCTTTGGTGAAGAGTAGGATGTTTGAAATGGTGTTGTTGATCGTTTTTACACCTTTGATTATAGAGTTTAGAAGTTGTTCTTTTTCGCGATCCCCTTCGAGATCTCTTCTTAGAAGTGTGGCGAATATTTCGATACTACCCAAGGGATTTCTTATGTCGTGGGCGATACCTGCCGCCATTTCACCCATCAATTTGAGATTTTCGTTTCTTCTCTGCTCTTTTTCGATCTCTTTTATATTTGTGATATCATCGATGATGTAAATAAAACCGTTCTTTTTGGCGAGGGTAAATTTCCCCACACTTACATTGTAGTACCTATCATTCTCTTCTAAAATAAATACAGAGGGTGTTTTTGCTGTGAAGAGCTTTTTGTTAAAAATATCTTTGTAGTTTTCTAATAGTTTTGCCCCAGAAGTATTTGATAAAATGACATTATTTTGATCATCGATCACTATGATGGCACTTGTGGCGTTCATCATTACCGCATCTAAGAGTTCTGTTTTCTCCTGTAATTCTAAATTTTTCTTCTCTATTTCGCGGCGGAGCCTCTCTGCTTCCTCTTGCAATTGATTGTAGGAGTTTTGTAGTTTTTCTGTGGCCTCGTTGAAGGTCTCAAAGGCTTTTCTGAGAAGCTCGATTTGCTCTATCTTTTTAATGTCTTCCACTTTATATCCTCAATCTCAGATTTTGCCAATGTGGTGTATTGGCTATTCGGAAATCTCTTTGTGAGATCTGTGAGAAATTTTACGCCGAGATCGTTGTTCCCTGTGGCGATGTACGATTTGCCCAAAAAGTACAGTGCTTCAGCCTGATTTGGGTCATCTTTTGGGGCAAATTTCAGATAATTTTGATAGTGAGTGATCGCCTGTTTGTGATCCTTTGATATAAAAGATTTTTCTGCGGCTTTAAAGTATATTTTGTATCCCGATCTCTTTACATTGTCGGGCTGTTTTTCGAGGAGTTTTAAAAACTCTGGGATATGTTTTTTTCTATCTGATTCGCTCATTTTTTCGAGCATATCGATGGAATATTTAATGCCCAATGCTGGATTTTTTTTGTACAATAGGGCAAGTTGGTATGCTTTTGTGGTATTGGTTTGGGATATCTCATCGATTATCTTTTTAAACTGATCTTCTGAGAGGGTGTTGACATTGAATTTGTTTGGTGTGATGTTCAGCATGTATTTTACAAGTTCTGTTTCGTCGTTTGATACCTTTGTATTTTTTATCATTGCGGCAGCTTTATCTTTCTCACCTATCATGTATAGCGCAAAGGCCACTTTTGCCATGTAGTGATCTTTTTTGTCTGAGGCGTCAAGCTCCTGCCTATTCTTTTGGTAGAAAACTACGATCGAGTAATGGTCGTTGCTTTTGATGATTTCATCAAACTCTTTCTGAATATTCTTGGATATTTGTGATTTTAGTTCAGAAATTTTAGGGCTATTGGGAAAGAGTGTGATAAACTGTCTTGCATTAAATCCGAATTTCACGGGATCTGCTTTTAGTGTATTTATGTAGGCGTATAGGGCATCCTCCCAAAGTCTATACCACTTGTCTTTATTCACCAATGATTTATTTTGTGCAAGATAACTTTCTAACTGTTTGATCGTTTCTGCATATTTTTTATTGTCGTAGAGGAGTTTTATTTTACTAAACGATATATCCTCTTTTAGCGATTGTATCTCCTTCTGGTGCTTTGTTTGGGGGAATTCAGATAATATCTTGTCGGCGTAGTAGATTGCTTTATCGTGACTTCCCTTGTCGAAATTTTCTTTAGCAAGTTTGAAATAAATCTCCTCTTTGTTGGCTACTAACTCTTTGGATTCAGGTGTATCGGGGAATTTCTTTTCAAACTTATCGATCTCCTTTATTGCTTCGTCAAATCTCTTGCTGTTTATTAGGGAAGTAATATATAGTTTTGTGGCCTTTATTGCTGAGGATATATCGGTATCGTTTGCCATTGCATCTTTTAAGTAGATAGACCAATACTCGGGGTCTTTTGATGATAATGTGAGTTCTGCGATCTTGATGGCGGCTAATATACCACCTTTTTTCTGGGTAAACTTATTCTTGGTGTCTTTGAAGATATCAAGGGCTAAATCTTTTTTATCTTTTTTAAGGAGCAACTCACCAGCCTTGTACATTGCCATATCTGTAAGTTTGTTATCTGGGTATCTGTTGTAAAAAGTGGTGAACAGTCTTAATGCCGTATCATCATCACCCTTTTTTTCATAGGTAACTGCCATCCAATAGAGGGTTTCTGGGATTACCTCTTCTAACTTTTTGGGTTTATATTTGGAAAAATACTCATCAGCCTTTGTGAAATCCCCTTTTTGAGCATATATTGAACCGACATAGCCATAAATGGGGGAGTTTTCAGGTTTTGTTTTTTGAAGATAGTCAGTAAAGTATTTTAATGCCTTATCTGGCTGACCTAAGTCATTGTATAATTGTCCTATTTTTGTGTAGGCGATATTTAGATATTTTTCATCTTTTACATTTTTTATCATCTCTTGATACACGAAAATCGCTTCATTTTTGAATCCCAACTTTTCTTTTGTTTCTGCTGATTTAAGCATCGCTTCGGGCAGTAATCTCGATTTAGGAAATTTTCTTGTGAATTCGTCAAAAGTGGATGCCGCAGAGAAAAGTGCTTTGTCAGATTCTTTGCCCAATTCTAAATAAGCAACTCCTTGATAGAATAGTGCCTCTTCACCATACTTGTCGAGGGGATTTTTTTCAATGAGTTTATCTGTGAGGGGGATAACTGCTTCGAAATCGTTTTCTTTGAGCTTCTGCTTTATCTGGGAGAGCATCTTTTCAGATTCTTCATTTTTGTAGGTTTGATCCTCTACAGGTATTGCTCCCGCGGTGTTTACATTTACAGGGATATTCCCCTTAGGATTGTTTGCTATTACTATCCTGATTTGATCCTTCTCTTTTGCCACGAATACCGATGACCAGGGGTTGGCTTTTATTGTTAAGGTATTGTTATTTTTGGTAATCTCTTTTACCACTTTTTTGTTGTATTCTTTGAGATTCATGTTGAATTTCTTGTTGAAGGTAATGGTTGCTGTATCCCCTTTGTAGTTGTAATCTTTAACAAAGTCTGGTGGGACTTTTAGGATTATTTCACTGATATTGCTACTTTCTTTTATCAAAATTTCGCCAGCATAGAGCATCGATAAACTAAAGGTGAAAATCACCAATAAAATTGCTAACCTAAGGGGCAATTTCATCATTTACCTCAATACAGTTTAGAAAATATTTGACAATTCTAACTCTAAGGATTATTTAACATCAAACTAAAAAAATGTAAAGGAATGAATTTTATGGATAAAAGACCTCTAAGATTTGCCATTATCGGGGTGGGTGGTTATATTGCCCCAAGACACTTGAAGGCGATAAGGGATACGGGAAATATTTTAGTAGCAGCGCTGGATAAGAACGATTCAGTGGGAATTATCGATAGCTATTTCCCTGAGGCAGATTTTTTTACCGAATTTGAAAGGTTTGATAGGCACATCGATAAATTAAGGAGAAAAGGTGAAGGGGTGGATTACATATCGATCTGCTCTCCAAACTATCTGCATGATGCCCATATCAGATTTGCCCTTCGCTCCGGTGCCAATGCTATTTGTGAGAAACCTCTTGTTTTAAACCCATGGAATGTGGAAGGGCTAAAAGAACTTGAAAAAGAGACCGGTAAAAAGGTATATACCATTTTGCAACTCAGATTGCACGAAAATATTATAAAGACCAAACAGAAGGTTCAGGAGATCTTGAGAAATAATCCATCAAAGATATGGGATATCGATCTTACCTATATCACGAGTAGAGGTCATTGGTATTTTATCTCTTGGAAAGGGGATGATAGTAAATCTGGTGGACTTGCCACGAATATCGGGATACATTTCTTTGACATGCTTTCTTTTATTTTTGGTGATTTTAAAGAGAATATCGTTTATTTAAGAGAAAGGGATGCCTATGCGGGGTATTTGGAATTGGAGCATGCAAGGGTAAGGTGGTTTTTGAGTGTGAATGCGAAATATCTCCCTGAGACTGCAGTGCAACAAGGCAAAAGAACATACAGAAGCATCACGATGGATGGGGAAGAGATAGAGTTTTCAGAAGGGTTCACAGAGCTACATACGGAATCTTACAGGCATATTCTAAACGGCGGTGGATTTGGGCTTGATGATGCGCTACCTTCGATAAAGGTGGTAAGTGAGATAAGGAATATGGAGATCGTAAGGGATGAAAGTGGATGGGTGGAAAGGTTTAAGCGTGTATAGCGTTAATAGCGTTAATAGCGTTCATAGAGTTTATAGCGTTTGTAGGGTTTATAGAGTTTGTAGGGTGAAATAGTGGAGGTGGAATGATATGAGTTTTTTTGTGCATAGTTCCAGTTTTGTGGATGAGAATGTTGAGATAGGGGAGGGGACGAAGATCTGGCATTTCTGTCATATCTTGCCGGGAACAAAAATTGGGAAAAACTGCTCTTTCGGGCAGAACTGTATGGTGGGACCAAATGTAATCATCGGAAACAATGTGAAGGTTCAGAATAATGTTTCGATCTACGAGGGGCTTATTATCGAGGATGATGTATTTCTGGGACCTTCATGTGTGCTTACCAATGTAACCAACCCCAGAAGTCAGGTGAATAGAAAGAATTTTTACGAAAAGACCGTTTTGAAAAGGGGTTGCACCATCGGTGCAAATGCCACGATAGTTTGCGGAATCACTATTGGAAGATATGCCTTTATTTCGGCTGGTGCTGTGGTGGTAAAGGATGTGCCTGACTATGCCCTAATGGTGGGGGTTTCTGCAAAGCAAAGGGGTTGGATGAGTAGGCATGGGCATATTCTGAAAAACCCTGATAAAGATGGAATAATGATCTGCCCTGAGAGTGGACTAAGATACAAAGAGGTGGAACCCGGCGTATTAAGATGCTTGGATCTGGATGAAGAGGCACCTCTGCCTCCAGAATTGGCTGTGGGGAAAGTATTTTACGATGAATTAAAAAATAAGTAGGTTTTTTCTATGAAGATCGTGACGGTTGTTGGAGCAAGACCACAATTTATAAAAGCAGCGGCTGTAAGTAGAGCAATTGAAGAAAGAAAAAAGACAGGTGAAAATATAATTGAGGTGATTGTTCATACGGGGCAGCACTTTGATGAAAAGATGAGCGATATATTTTTTCAGGAAATGGAGATCCCTTATCCTAATTATCAACTCGGTATAAATGGACTTTCCCATGGAGCCATGACGGGGCAGATGCTGGAGAAGATAGAAGAGGTTTTACTCAGAGAAAAGCCTGATATAGTTCTTGTCTATGGCGATACGAATACCACCCTTGCAGGTGCACTTGCTGCTGTAAAGATACATATACCTGTGGCCCATGTGGAGTCGGGGCTAAGGAGTTTCAATACGCTGATGCCTGAGGAGATAAATAGGATAGTTACCGATAGGGTAAGTCATATACTTTTTTGTCCCACCGAGCAGGCTGTGAAAAATCTGATGAATGAAGGGTATCCAAATGTTTTGTCATCGGAAAGAAAGCAGCAGATCGAACTTGTGGGGGATGTGATGTATGATACTGCGATATTTTACAGCAAAAAGATCGATGATAAAGAGGGTATCTACAATCGATATGGCATATCTTTTGGAGGGTATCATTTAGCTACCGTTCACCGTGCAGAGAATACCGATGATCAAAATAGACTAAAGAATATCTTTGAGGCTCTTGATGAGGTCTCTAAAGAGAAGCCTGTAATTCTTCCTATCCATCCACGAACAAAGAAGATTTTAAGTGGATTGGGATTAGAGTTTAGATATTTGAAATTGATCGAACCTGTCGGGTATTTTGAGATGCTAACCTTACTTGAAGGTGCCGATAAAGTATTTACGGATAGTGGTGGACTTCAAAAGGAGGCTTTTTTCTTCAAAAAGTTTTGCATCACTCTTCGAGATGAGACTGAATGGGTGGAGTTGGTGGAACATGGTGTAAATATTCTTGCTGGTGCTGCTAAGGAGAAAATCTTGCAGATTTACGACACTTTTAAAAATAGGGTATTTGATTTAGATAAGAATCTCTATGGCGATGGGGATGCGGCTGTTAAGATTGTCGATCTCCTTTTAAAGTATGCTTAAAATAAAAAGCTCTTTTTTAAAAAATGTCATTACACTATTTACAGGATCTGTAGCATCTCAGATTATTCAGCTTGCCATCTCACCAATTCTCACGAGGCAGTATTCCCCTTCAAACTTTGGGGACTACGCCTTTTATCTCTCCATCGTTACCATTTTGTCCATTGCAGCCACAGGTAGATACGATCTGGCTATAATGATTGCCGAAGATGACGAAAGAGCCGATGCCACAACATTTTTATCGATCGCTGTTTCTTTTATATCAGGTTTTATACTCTATTTAGTTTCGTTTATATTGATAAATGTTGACTATTTTTCGTCGAGCAAATTAATTTTATTATTTGCACCATTTCATATTGCCATCATAGGTATCTACAATACACTGTATCATAGGTTAAATAGATATGGTAAATTTAAAGTGATATCTGCGATTATGATTTTACAGGCAATTGTAGTTTCTTCTTATCAACTAATTTTTGGAATTGTAAACCCCACTGCTATTCATCTGATTTTGGGGAATATTTTTGGGGTGTGTTCTGCTGTGATTATGATTATTTGGATTGATAATAATATCTTAAATATATTAAGACACAGACAATTAGCTCTTGAAATGGCAAAGAGGTTTGTAAATTTTCCAAAGTTCGACCTTTGGGCAGGGTTGTTTAACATCGGGTTTCAACAACTGCCCGTCATTATCATAAAAACATTTTTCGGTAGCGCAAATGCCGGTTATTTCTCCCTTACCCAGAGGGTACTACAGGTTCCGGTTTCGTTGATCGGTGGATCGATCTTGGGTGCGTTTCGCCAGAAGGCTGTGGAGCATTTTAAAGAGTATGGACAGTGTAATGCTCTTTTCTTAAAGGTGATGAAATTTATGTTTTTGGTTGCGATAATCCCAACTTTGATAATTCTATTATTCGGTAGGGGTATATTTTCTTTTATTTTCGGTAATGAGTGGCAAACTGCGGGGCTGTTTTCTCAGATAATGGTGATTGCATTCTTAGCAAGGTTTGTGGCTTCCCCCCTTACATACCTTTTTTACATCGCCGAGAGGCAAAGCTGGAATCTGGTAGGACAGGTGCTTTTCATTGTTGTTACGATGGTGGGTTTTGGTATTGGGTATTACTTGAATAGTGTTGTGGTGGGGTTAACTGTTTACACGCTGGGTAATTTTGTGTTATACCTAATCTATCTTTATGTATCATATCTCTTTTCAAAGGGGCTTTATGTCAATAAAAAATAGAATTAAGAATAAATTGCTAGAGATGGAAGGTGAGGATCGATTCTTAAATCGATTTGCAATGAAGATTCTTTTGATGAGGAAGATCGGGTTTCCCCTTTACTTAACCAATTTTCTCTTTCAAAGGGTGTTGAGGAATCAATCGGAGATCAATTTCTCTGTGCATTTTACTTCTAAGGTGTCCCATATCGAAAATATCAAGATACATTACGATCTTATTACCCTTACAAGCTTTGCCGTAAGTGGCAATTGCTACATTCAGGCTTACAATGGACTAATCTGTGGCAAGAATTTCCTTTTTGCTCCGGGGGTAAAGATCATCACCTCTGGGCATGACTTTAAGGATATCAGTAAACCCACAAAAAATGATCCCATCATCATTGGTGATAATGTGTGGATTGGTGCTAATGTGGTGATATTGCCGGGCGTGAAAATTGGAAACAACTGTGTGATCGGTGCTGGTGCAGTAGTGACAAAGTCTTTTGAAGATGAAAATCTCATCATTGCAGGTAATCCAGCCAAAGTGATCGGCAAAAGGGAAGGGTAGATTGTACAAACTTCTCATCGTATCCCCATTTTTTCCGCCGGTGGAGTCTGTGGCCACAAATAGGATCGTTTCTTTCTGCAAATACCTAAAGTCCTTTGAGATCACTGTGATTACAAAAACGGATGGGGAGTTTGTGGAAGAGGTTTTAGATGGTGTAAAGGTTTTAAGGGTGCCGGATCGATCTTTTTTTAAAAAAGCGACATTCAATAGGAGAACAAATTTCATTATTCATAATTTAAAAGCACTTTACAATAGAGTATTGCTCTTTTTTCAGACAGATGAGTATGACGGATGGAGGAGATCGGTTTTAGAATTTATAGATAAGCAAGGGTTTGAATACGATGTAGTTTTGACATCCTTTGCCCCGATATCCAGCCATATCATTGGTTTACACATCAAAGATAATTTTAAAGGTGTTATATGGGTGGCGGATATGAGGGATCAGATGAGTAGCAATATATTTTTTCCCGAAAGATATAGAAATAAGATTAAAAAGTATGAGGATGAGATTTTAAAAAAGGCAGACATAATTACTGCGGTATCTAAGCCTATAATAGATGAATTTGAGTCTAAAGCAGGTAGGAGTGATCTAAAATTTTTAGAGGTGAGAAACGGTTACGATTTTGAATTGGAAGAAATCTCTGACAAAAAAAATATCGTTTGGACAATTAGTTATACAGGGACATTTTATGGTGCAAGAAATCCGAACAACTTTCTGAAGGTGATGGGGGACCTTTTGAATGATGGGACTATCGAGGATGTGAGGATCAATTTTGTAGGGGTAACAAAACCGATACAGATCGAAGGAGTTTTAAATGGCAAAGTGAGATTTTTCGATAAGGTATCAAGTGGAGAGTCTTTGGATTTTATGAGGAGTTCGGATGCGTTGCTTCTCATTCACCCCACAACGGAACTAAAAGGTATTTACACAGGAAAGCTTTTTGAGTATATTGGTATGCTAAAACCTATAATCGCTCTTGTGGATCCCGATGATGTGGCTGCTGATCTCATTAGGCAAGGGAACTTCGGATTTGTGGCAGATAATGACGACTTGGATGGGATAAGAGAGGTCATTTTAAAAGCATATAGAGTTTGGAAAGGTGAAGAAGGTTTTCATCCGTATGTTGAGATTGCAAAGCAGTGCCATAGAAGGTATCAGGTGGAGAAACTAAATGATTTGTTGTTGGAGATATTAGAAAAAAGATGAAATACCTTATAATTGGCGATGGCAATAGCCCGCACCTATTAAAATGGGCAAAAGGTTTAAAAAATGATGTGGATCTATACATATTTTCGTTTAATAAAGTGTCTGATGACTTAAGGGATCTGTTGGGAGAAAAAAGGGTTTTCTCCGCTGGGCATTCCCTCAATCAGGCAGGTGGGAACTATTCTATACTAAAATCTTTGTCTCTTTTAAATGGTGTGGTGAAGTATATTCATCCACACATCGTCAATCCTCACTACATCACGAGCAATGGGTTTATGGCTGTACTACTAAAGAGACTAATGAAGTACGATTACAGGATCATCGCTTCCTGCTGGGGTTCTGATATCTTTGTAAATCCCCACAAGAATTTTTTATATAAAAAGATCACTAAATATATATTACATCATTCAGATCTTGTCACATCCGATTCATATTCAATGACAGATAAGATCCTTGAGTTTTGTAATAAAAAAGTCCTCACCTTTCCTTTCGGTGTGGAGGAGATGCCAAAGGTTTCCAAAAAGGAGCCTTTACTGTTTTTCTCAAATAGGATGCTCAAATCGAACTATAATATCGATAGGATTGTCGATTTTTTTCATAAGATCTACCAGAAAGATAAGAAAGCAAGGCTCATAATAGCAAACGATGGGTACCTCAGAGAAAATATTTTAAAAAAGATCGCTGATCTTGGTCTTGATGATGCTGTGGATTATGTGGGATTTCTCTCAAAGGAGAAGCAGAATGAGATCTATGCAAAGAGTTCTTTTTACATATCGATACCAGATTCCGATGCCACATCTGTTTCACTCCTTGAGGCGATGTCATTTGGGTGTATCCCCATAGTATCGAATATCCCCTCAAATAGAGAATGGGTGTGGGATGGGTATAATGGGGTATATTTTGATGGTGAAGTGGAAAAGGTGTTTGAACTCCAAACGAGGATCGATACATTGTCCGAAATAAATAGACAGATAATTAGAGAAAGGGCTTTGTGGAAAAATAATATTCGTAACTTCTTAAAGGTGATATATGAATTATGACAAACTTCCGAAGGTTTCCCTTGTAATACCTTGTAGGAATGAAGAAAGACATATCGGTATTTTTTTGGATTCTTTGACGAAAATCGAATACCCTAAGGAGAAATTGGAGATACTCTTCATCGATGGGATGAGTAAAGATAAGACAAAGGAGATCGTGTTGTCATACAGGGATAAGCTGCTTGTAAGTGTGATCGATAACCCAAAAAAGATCACCCCTGTGGCATTAAATATAGGGATAAGAAATTCAAGTGGTGAATATATAATAATTTTAAGCAGTCATACAAAGATTCCCAACAACTTTGTCATGAAAAATGTAGAGACTATTTTATCAACAGGTGCTGATTGTGTGGGTGGAGTAATAGAAACGGTGGCACCCACGGATAAATTAATAGCAAAAAGTATCTCCTTTGTACTTTCGAACAGGTTTGGTGTGGGGAATTCCATATTCAGGACAGGCACAGATAGGTTATTAGAGGTGGATACTGTGCCCTATGGGTGCTACAAAAGGTCTGTGTTTGATAAATTTGGTTATTTCAATGACAATTTGGTTAGAAATCAGGATATCGAACTGAACCTCAGAATTAAAAATGGTGGTGGAAAGATTATACTAAATCCTGAGATTAGAAGTGTCTATTTTTCGAGGGATACATTAAAAGGTCTTTTCAAACAGAATTTTTGGAACGGCTTTTGGGTTTTCTATAGCCTCAAATTTGCAAAATTACCCTTTTCGCTACGGCACACAGTCCCTGCGGTATTTGTGCTTACCTTGATCATTTCTCTATTATTGAGCAAATACACATTTTTTAATGCAATCTTCTGGTTGACGCTTGGTTCATACCTGATGGCGAATATATTTTTCAGTTTTCAGATCTCAAGAAACAAAGGATTTAAATACTTTTTGTATAATGTGATCTCTTTTTTTACTTTACATATCTCCTACGGGCTTGGTTCTCTGTGGGGGATTATAAGATACTTTGTGGGTAAGTAGTATGTCTGCCATCTATACATTTTTTAAGGGTAGGGTTGCCTTATACGCTATTCTAAAAAGTATGGGGATAAAAGAGGGTGATGAAGTAATATTACCGGGTTTTACCTGCGTAGTTGTGCCTAATGCCATCTGCTATACCGGTGCAAAACCTGTTTATATTGATATCAGCCCTACAGACTTTAATATCGATGTTGATAAAATAGAAGAGAAGATTACAAAAAATACAAAAGCGATAATAGCTCAGCATACTTTTGGAATCCCTGCAAAAATGGATGAGATAGTTTATCTATGCAAAAAGTACAATATTTTCCTTATAGAGGATGCCTGCCACTGTTTGGGTTCAAAGTACAATGGGATTGAGATGGGAAATTTTGGTGATGCCGCTTTCTTTTCCTCCCAATGGTCAAAGCCGATTACAACAGGATTAGGAGGCTGGGCTCAGGTGAATAATTCAAAGTTGATAGAGAGGATGGAGAGGGTGTATAAAGCCTTTCACTTCCCCCACAAAAAAGAGGAGATGTTATTAGATATTCAATACAATATTTTCGATAAATTTCTCACCCCAAAACTATTTTGGGTTGCCCAATCCACATATCGTAAGTTGTCATCTTTTGGTGTGGCGGTGGGGTCATCTTCTGATGATGAATTGGAGTATGAAAAACCGGACGATTTTGAAAAGAGGATGGCGATTAGCCGGGAGCGCTTACTGTTTAAGAAACTGATGCAGAAAGATGATGTAATCAGACATAGAAAAAAGATAGCAAGCATATACCAAAGCTATTTCCCCGCTGAATTTCAAAGATTACAATACGAAAAAAGCGATGTAGTGTTTTTGAGATTTCCATTATTGGTAAACAATAAAAATGAAATCTTGGTCAAAGCCAAAGAGAAAAAAGTGGAATTGGGTGACTGGTTCTTATCTCCACTGCATCCGAATTTAACAGGATGGGAAAAGGTATTTTACAAGAGAGGGGATTGCCCAATTGCAGAAGATATATCCAAAAAGATCATTAATCTGCCGACTCATGAAAAGATAACGGAGAAAGAGGCAAAAAGGATTGCAGAGTTTGTAATAAAAAATAGGAGTTAGAATATGAACATACCTTTTCATAAGGCACACATAACAGAGGATGAGATAAATTTAGTTGTAGATGCTCTTAAATCTGGTTGGATAACAATGGGACCTAAGGTTCTAAAGTTTGAGAATGAGTTTTCTGAATTTATAAACAAAGTTAGCGAAAGAAAGATAAGAACGCTGGTGGTAAATTCTTGCACTGCGGCACTTCATTTAGCACTAAAGGCGATCGGGTTAAAAGCTGGTGATGAGGTGATTTTACCCACCAATACTTTTATAGCAACGGCAGAGGTGGTGACATATTTCAATGCAAAACCTGTGCTCTGCGATATAGAATACGATACGATGCTGATGGATGTTAACAAGCTTGAACCTCTGATCACTGAGAAAACGAAAGCGATTATACCAGTTCACTTTGCAGGGCAGCCTTGTGATATGGATGAGATACTATCGATTGCAAGAAGATACAATCTAAAAGTGATAGAGGATGCAGCCCATTCATTTCCAGCATACTATAAAGGGAAACCTGTTGGTACTATTGGGGATATGACATGTTTTAGTTTCTATGCCACAAAGACATTGGCAATGGGTGAGGGTGGGGCGGTCACAACGGATAATGAAGATTATCTAAGGTCTATAAAGATAAATCGTCTTCACGGAATTAATAGGGATGCCTGGGATAGATATACGATGAAGGGGAGTTGGTATTACGAAGTTGTGGATAATGGACTAAAGTACAATTCCACCGATATAAATGCTGCATTGGGGCTTGCTCAACTAAAGAAATCGGATTGGATGCGGAACGAAAGGGAAAAGATAGCCAAGAAGTATATAGAAGGGTTTTCTGGTGATGATAGAATAGCTTTACCTGTGGTGAAAAATGATAGGATTTCAGCGTGGCATCTATTTGTAATAAAAGTAAAAAATAGGAATGAACTCATTGATAAACTAAAAGAATCTGGTATCGGTACATCTGTGCATTTTATACCCGTTCATAAACACCCATATTACAAAACCAATTTTGGATATATCGATTCAGATTACCCTGTGGCAAATAGGGTATTTGAATCTGCGCTATCTCTTCCCATCTGGCCCGGTATGACAGATGCTGAAGTGGAATATGTCATCGACATGGTGAAGAGGTATGCAGGGTAATCTACTGTTTGTACCCCAAAAAATCATTTAACTGCAATTGGGAAGTCGGGAACGGTGTTTGGCTTCATCGTCACAGGCGTCTGTTTTCCAGTAGTGAGTTCCTTTACCCTTTCAGCGATGTAAGCATCGAGCATATTTATAGTTATTTTCCCTTTACCAAGAAAATCTGCTTTTCCATTTACCCCTTCTAATATTGCCTTTGTGAAAGCACCATTACCCCAAGATGGGTCTTCATAGGAAAACTGCCTTCCCGTTGAAGATGCAAAGACCACAACCCCATTTTCGGCACTGGTTAAATCGTTTATAATGTTTGTGATATCTGTAGAACCCCTCTTGCCCATAACTCCTCCAGAATGGCAAGTATCTACAAACATAACAACTTTTCCTGCTATCGATGAGACAGTATTTTTTATATCTGAGTATGGGATCCCTGTTCGTTTAAGTTTTTCAAGATCTGCGTTTTGTGGTAAGAAATAGTAAAAATTATTATGGTCAGTTACCCCATGTCCTGCCAAGAAGATGATAGCTACATCTTTGTGCGTTGCTTCCTTTTGTATCCAATCAAGCCCGTCCAATATCTCATCTTTCGTAGCTTTTTCATTTAGGAGCAATTTTACTTTCACATCATTATAAATCTTCCCTTTCTGATTTATCATATGTTTTACAAAATCATCGGCATCCTTGTGCGCATAAGTCAATTTAAGGGATTGATCGTTGTAATTACTTACTCCGATTGAGAGTATATAAAGGTTCGGTTTGACGATAAACTCCTCTTTTTTCCCATCCCATTTCAATCTGACTGTAGAGGGTTCGCTGGTGGAGTTTCTATTTTCCGCTAAAAGGGTTAGTTCAAAATCTCTCTCTGGCACAGTTATTTTCAGTTCTTGTAATACCGTTTCGCCAGGGATGGATTGTTTCTCTACTAAACTTATCCCTCTAAATTGGGAAATAGGTCTGCCATCTATTAAAACCTTTATGGATTGTATTGGATCTTTGGATGGATTTTTTAGAGAAAATTTCACAGTTAGTTCTTTATCCTTTACATTAGAACCATCAAGAGGGTATAAAATAGTTATAGAGGGTGGTAAAATCTTTTCTATATCAGGTTCCGATTTTGTGTCTAAATTTGGACTTAAAGCAGCGATCGCTTTTGCTTCATCGCGGAATGTCAAAACATGGTATGCGATCTCTGGTTTATAAAACTTTTCCCTAAATTTTGAAACAGGGTAAAAAGATGCTGTTTTATCAATACCATTATTTATATGCCAACCGATGAGGCTTTCACCACCAGGGGATGAGTTGTAATACCCTTTTGGTGTCCACAAAACCCATCTTTTCTTGTCCTTGTGGACAAAGAGTGTCAAAAGTTCTCTTCCATCTTCCATTCCGAACCATCTTATTGTCCCATCACCCAAAAATGCTACCCCTAATTTTGCATCCTTTGAAATGTTAACTTGCCAAACCACGGTGGGTAATGGTGTGGACCAAATAATTCGACCATTTTTATCAAAATACCTCAAGGACCAGTTTGTCCCCATCAAAAAACCTTTGTTATCAGGAGAAATTGCTACGCTTCTCGAAACTTCTCTGTTTGATAAAGGGAGTGGTTTGCCGTTTAATTTGGGGTTTTCTGAATTTTGCCAGTCTGTTATATTTATTCCAAAAGCTGTTGTTTTCGGTTTGTTGAGTTTGAATGCATCGAAAAAACCTGCTTTTTTGAGTAATTTTTCATGTATGGAGAATGTTAAAAATGAGTTGTCGTATGGATCGGTGCTGAAATGAATTGTAAATCCATCATCGGATATGAGAAAGTTTTCACTTTTTCCACGAAAATCGAATACTTCTGGTTCTTTTGAAAATACTTTATTGTCATTTTTATCAAACACTCCAAAACTTGGTTCAAAGGAGCAGTATAAAATATCACCATTTTTTAAAGGCACAATTTGAAATATTGTATTGTATGCTGCGGGTAGATCTCTAAAGTTTCCTCTTCCTCCCGCAGTCCATTTTCTTATAGGAAAAGATTTTCCTCCCGTACTCGATTTTCCACCTGCATATAAAAAATTTGAGTCATGTGACCAAGCAACAGTGTATAAACCGTATTTATTCAAATAAGATGAATCGGGAGAGTATAGATATGAGAGGTCTTTACTTTGTAAAACATCTATTTTATTACTACCATTAAAGCCCACTGCTATTCTATCACCATTTGGAGAGAATCTTACAGAATGGGGTTCACCTTCTGAAATTGGTTTTTTCTTTACCAATAATTTGAAATCATTGTCATATAACCTGATATACCTATCGTAAGAACCAGCAACAAGTTGTCCATTCATACTAAAATCTAAATCTGATACTGAACCAGAGTAATCTTTATCTACAAAAACACGATTGTATCCATTCTGAGTATCATAGATTACAATACCCTCATTTCCGTGCATCCCTACCGCCAAATATTTCCCATCTTTCGAGTAGGATAGAGATGATATAGAGTTTGGTAGATGTTTGATGGTATGAGTTATTTCTCCAGTGTAAAAATTAAAAATGAACACTAAATAGTTATCTTCATTGGTAAATTTAGTATTCCCCCCTGCTGCTAAATACATACCATCTGGAGATATAGCTAAAGAACGGATCACACCTTCATTTTGATTACCAATTGGAGGTCTTAATGTCCTTAGAAGGCTTAAATTTTTCAAGTCCCATATCTTTATTGTTTTGTCGGATGATGCCGTTATTATATACTTTTCATCTCTATCTACCAGAATCTTATTTATCGAAGCAGTGTGCATTTCTGTTTCTATCTTGAGTATAGGAGTGTTTTGAAATCCATAAGCATGAAAATTACTGAAAATGAGGATTAAAACTAAAATTATTAAGCAATCTTTTCTCATTGCTTGCTCCATGTTATAGTTTTAGAAAATCAACACAAATAGATGCTAATAAATGTTAAGGTATTTTTAATAAATTATCAAGGATATTTGGAAACAAAAAGTGTTCATCCATATTTTTTACCATAATTCTTTCTCATAAATTTATCCACCTCCACAACAGCTACCACTGACAGGGATACAATGATGATCTTCATCCATTCTCCAAGTGTGATCGGTTCTGTGCGGAATATCCATCTCAACTGTTCGATATGTATCACTGCTATTTGGGCTAAAGTTGCTGCGATGAGGCTAAAAAGTAAGAATTTGTTGCTGAAGGGGCTTATGGTGAAGATAGACATTGTTTCAGATCTTGAGTTTATTGCCTGAAAAAATTGAAAGAATACCATTGTTGTCATTGCCATAGTGCGGGCTTTTTCAAGGGTGGCACCATTTTTCATCTCATTGTAGAATATGTATAAGACTCCTATCGCTATCAAAATTCCAATAATAATGGTTCTCTCTATCAACAGTCTGGACATGATTGGTTCCTTTGGGTCCCGAGGTGGTCTTTTTTCGATATCCTTTTCTCCCGGCTCAAATGCCAATGAGACATCCTGAAGTCCGTTTGTCACTATATTTATCCATAATAGTTGAGCAGGGACAAAAGGTATAGGTAGTCCCAAAAACATAGTGCCGATTACCGATAAAATGGATGCTACACCAGTGGGGATAAGGAAGAATGTGACTTTTCTGATATTGTCAAATACTATTCTCCCCTCTTTTACAGCTTTGTAAATGGTGGCAAAGTTGTCATCGGTGAGAACCATATCTGCTGCCTCTTTTGCCACATCTGTCCCCGATCTACCCATGGCTACGCCTATGTGGGCTGATTTTAATGCTGGAGCATCATTTACACCATCACCTGTTACTGCCACTATGTGTCCTAATTTTTTTAGGAGGTTTACGATCCTTAGTTTGTGCTCTGGTGTTACCCTTGCATATACATTTGTGTATTTTACCTCTTCCAATAATTGATCATCATTTAGGGTTTCTATCTGTTTACCAGTGAGTACCTTTTCAGATTCTATGCCTATTTTGTGGGCAATGGCCTTGGCAGTGAGAGCATGATCCCCTGTGATCATTACTACTCTGATACCTGAGGATTTACAACCCTTTATAGCTTCTATTACCTCTGGTCTTGGTGGATCTATCATCGCTTGTAGACCTGTGAAGGTGAGGTTTTTGACGATATCGCAGCTCTCGAGATCCTTACAAGTGATCTTTGTTATATCTTCGGGGATCTCTGAGTAGGCGAATCCTAAAACTCTCATCCCTTCAGAGGCAAAATCTTCTGCTATTTGGAGTACCTTATTTTTCTCAGATTCATCTTGAAAACTGCACAAATTTATTATCTTTTCCACTGCACCTTTTATGAATAGATAATTTTTACTTTTCCCTTTGTGGATCGTGAGCATATATCCTCTTTCCGATTCAAAAGGGATGATGCTTAGTTGGGGGTAGTCCGATTTAGATTTGTCGGGATCGATACCGCCTTTCATGGCTGAGGTTAGAAGTGCTGCTTCCGTTGGATCTCCACTTATCTTGTATGAACCATCTTCGATATAGATACTCGATTCGTTGCACAATGCTCCGATGAGAAGTGTAAAGTATAGGTTGTCTTTTTGAACACCTATATCATCTTTTTTTATCCCTTTGATTTCCCCTTCAGGATTATATCCAACCCCTTCCACCTCTAAAATTTTATTATCGACAAAGATTTTTTTCACCGTCATCTCATTTTTGGTTAAGGTGCCTGTCTTATCAGAGCCGATGACCGTTGTGCTGCCCAAAGTTTCCACTGCCACTAATTTTCTTACAATAGCATTCTGTTTTGCCATCCTTGCGACACCCACAGCCATTGCAATGGTAACCACTATCGGTAAACCTTCAGGTATCGCAGCAACAGCAACGGCTATCGAGGTGAGAAACATCGTCTTAAGACTTTCCCCCAGCAGTAATCCACTTAAGAAAATTATCAGTGAGGAGGCAAGAACCATGAGCGCTATTGCTTTGGTGAAACCTTCTATCTTCTCCTGTATGGGTGCTTTTGAAGATTCTGTTTCAAAGATATTCTTTGCAATCTTACCCAATTCTGTATTAGAACCTGTAGCAACCACTACCCCTTTGCCTCTGCCACTTACGACTATCGTTCCCATAAAAGCCATATTCTTTTGATCTGCTGGCATGACATCTCTTTGATGCATGATATCGGAGGTTTTGTCTGCGGGGATAGATTCTCCTGTGAGCATCGATTCATCTATTTTCAGTTCGATGGTTTCAAATAACCTTATATCTGCTGGTATTCTGAGTCCAGATGCTACCAATACAATATCTCCGGGAACTAAGTCTGTGCTTGATATTTCATGCTCTTTTCCGTTTCTTATTACTTTTGCCAATGGAACAAGCATGCTTTTAAGTGCTTTTACGCTTTTTTCTGCTTTCAGCTCCTGATAAAAACCTATTACGGCATTGAGTAAGACAACGGCAAAAATGACTGCGGAATCGATGAATTCTTTTAAGAATATCGTAATAATACCTGATACAAAGAGTATGTATATCAATGGGGATTTAAACTGATGTATGATTATATTGAAGATGCTTATCTTGTCTGTGTCGGGAAGTTTATTTTCTCCGTAGACTTTTTTTCTTTCGGCAGCGTCCGATTCGGATAGACCTTTTTCGCTCGTATTCAATTTTTGAAAAATAGATGTTATATCTTCATTGTGCCAACTCATAATCTCCACCTTATGGTATCTGCTGTAACTATTATATCATAAGGGTGGACAAATTACAAGTGAATCAATACCAAAGTCTGTAGATCAGCTTTATTTCTTTGGCGGAATCTTTGGTGCTTTTTAGATTAGAGATGTAATTAAATCCTATGCTGAGGTGATCCTGATTGAAAATATGCCCGCCGATACCGAAACCGAAGCTATAACCAAAATTTGCCACATTACTGTAAGATATATTTGCATTGGCAAATGGCCTCCACACCCTTGTATATCCATACCTATTTATCTCTCCAAATGATACTCCTGTACCTATTTCAAAATAATCCTCTGGAAGAAATGCCGTATCAGAATATGGGGAGAGTTTTCCAATCAAGCATCCGTAGCAATCAGATTTTTTGTAATTCCCATAAGAGATGAAGTTTTTCCATATAGTATCGGGGTATCCTTGCCTGAGGGTGTAGCTATATTCTCCGTAGATGTTTTGGGATGACCCTAATTTGCGGTTGTCTTGGGAATAAAATTCGTTATAGGAGAGGGATGTGTATATAAGTTGCTTTGGTGTTAGGTTGTATTTTGCCTCTAATTTAAGTTCATTTTTCATTCCACCCAAAAAGAGGAAAGTGGTTTCATCAGATGGGGTGTGGTATTTATAGCTTGCTCCTAAGGTAATCTGATTTCTTATATAAAACTCTGCACCTACACCAAGAGTGTTGTAAGTATTTAAAGAATCGGTTGTACCAGCTAAGATAAATACCTTAGAAAAATCGTTTAGCTGTTTTGATATCTCCATTGATAGGGAGGTGATAGTAGATGGGAGGTTTATAGTTGTGCGTTCGTCTTTTGATGAAGGGAGTGTATTGTTAAGTTTTACCTTTAAGTAGAACGATTTATATACCTGTTGTTTTAGTTCAAATAAGTTGCTTAGATATCTCACCGCACCTCTTTCCCCAACTGAACTTTCCAATGTGAAACTATTTTCATACTGTGTGATGAGATCCCTATACTGCTTGTAGAGCTGATAATCGTCGCTTTTTACATCAGATTGATTTGATGTGTAAGCAGGGTACTCCTCCTCGAGCCCTTCGAAAGCCAACTCTGCAGCTTTATGGAATTCACCTACTCTTCTTGCTGCCTCCACCCTATCCCTTGTTGGTAAAGAGGTAAGATGTTTTAGCAAGATATCGTTTATGTTATCTCTATCGTCGAAGGATAAGGCGATATTTAGCAGCATCCAAGGCTCGGCATATTTATATTTTCTTATGAGGTATTGGGCATGCTCCTGTTGATTATTTTTTAGCATGAAGAGTGTGTGGAGATCTCTTTTTTCCTCGAATGTCAGATAGTGTTCATACTGCTTGAAGATGGACAAAAACTCCTCTGCTGATTTGTAATGCAGGGATAATCTCAAATAGAGAGATACGGATTCTTTGTCCACTAAAAACTCTGGAATCGTTTTAGACTGTTTTAAAAATAGCGTATAGGCTTTGAATCTCATAGATTCTGCCTCTTCATCTCTACCAGCCGCCTGCAGGATGTCGGCATATAATGCTAAGATTGATGGAGTATTGCCTTTGGCTGCTATGTATCTGTCGAGATGGTATATCGCTAATTTATATTTCTGTATGGATGAAAAATATGCGGCATAGATGTAATGGAGATTTTTGTTTAAGTCTAAGTTATCTGCCCACATCTTTATATATTTATCGATATCTCTATCCTTTTCTCCCAGCATTGCCCAAAGAAAGGCCTCTTTGATATACGAGGAATCTGAAATTTTCAGTACCTCGAGGTATGTTTTTTTGATCTTTTTATAATTTTTTAGCTCCGAATAGAGATTTATCTTCAAAAGTAGAAATGGGAGATCGGATGCCAAGGTTGGTTCTTTTTCTACATTGTTGACAAAATCTAAAGCCTTTTTGAAATCCCCCTGCTTTATAAGGAAATTTAGGTAGTTATAGGCATAGTATGGCTGACCTGTTTTGTCCCACTGTTCCTTCAGTAATACTTCTTTTAGTTCCTTGTCTTCTGTGTATTCTATAATCCTTTGAATATCCACTTCTCTTGCTTTGTTGGCTTTATATAGTTTTAGTGAAGCATCGAGGGTTATCTTTCTCTCGTTCATAAATTGGGCTAAATCGCTCAACTGTTCCCAAAAATCTGTCTCATTGTCGGATGCAATTGGTGCATACTGTAAAAGAATTTTAAGGGAATCTTCGTAGTTTCTTTTGGCAAAATAGGATGATGAAGTTAAAATGGCAATTTCGGCATCGAGTTTGTATTTGTTTTTCGTTAGTTCATTTACATAGTAGATCACTTTATTTGCTTCATTCAAATTGAAATATAACTTAATCAGTTGCTTGATAGCTTCTTTTTTAGTTTCTGATGTTCCACTTTGTTCGGAAAGTTCCTGCAAGAATTTTATGGCATCGTCGATATTTCCCAAGAGTTCTGTTTCTAAGTATATGAAATCGCTTAGTTTTTCAGTTTTACCATTTATGATATCTTGCTTCATAATTTCTGCGATAGTAGCATAATCTCCTTTATTTATGGCTAAACTTTCGAGAGTTTTCATGAAACCTTCGGGGTGCTTTTTTCTATTTTTATAGACAAAAAGCATACTTCTATGGGCATCGTCGAATTCCTCAATCCAAAGGGCAACTTTAGCCATCTGTTCATGCCAATATAAGCTGTCGGGGTATTTTTGAAGGGCTATTTTTACGGTTTTGTAGGCATTTTTTAGATCTTTGGTTTGTAGAAAAACTGAAAAAGTGAGAGCCAAAAGATCATCTTTTATCGAGTAATCAGGTTTTGTTGTTGGGGTGGTTGGTTCGATTTTTTTATTGGGAACGGTTATTGCGGTTTTTTGAATATCTGTTTTTTGAGAGAATAGATCTATCACCACTCTGTGTGGGTTTGTTAATTCAAAAAGGTGGTACTTTTCTGCGGTATTGATGTCTAAAACATATCTATAGGTGTTTGCATCTCTTTTGCCAAACCTTAATGTTTTTATCCTTGTATCGTTGTATTTAATGGGTAATGCTATTGATCTATCTTGTTGGCATCTTTCTATGTCTAAGTATAATCGAGAGTTATTTACTGTATTGTTGTCGCTTAGAAGTATACCGTAGGAGTATTTGGGTTTTGATGTAAATTCGAGTACCACCCTCGTAAAGTTATCATAAGATTTCATTCTGATTTTTTTGATTTGGCAAACAGCGGCATCAGTTTTTGGTGGTATGGCAAACATCATCATCAAAGCGAATGACAGTATCCTCAACATCTCATCCACCGATTATCTTTTTTGAAAATTCTGAGGCATAATCCAACCTGTTTAAACTGAGATAGAGTTGAATAACGAGTTTTTTGTCTTCATTGGTTATGAAGAGTTTTTCGTTGCTTTTCAAAACTGTTGCTGCATCATTTGTTCTACCTACAGATTGGTAGATCCTTACAAGTTTGATCACAAGGGATTTCTTCTCATTAGGTGGTAGCGTATCTAAGAGTATGTAGTATTGTTCGATGGCCTTTTCAAAATACCCCTTGACGAAATAGTTTTCTGCTAATTTCATTCTGAGGCTGTTATTTGTCGGTTCTAAATTCAACATTACATTTAGATACTCTATTACCCCATCGGTATCATTGGTTGCCAATGCCTGCTTGTAATATTCGTTGATCCATATTTTTGCTAAATTTTTGTCTGTGGTTTTATAATATTCATAGATATGTTTTGCAAATTTTTTCGATATATTTGGAAATCCAAAGGATAGATAGTCTTTGTATAGTGTTTGCAATTTTTCAATGTCATTTGTGAAAATTGAGAGTAGTTTTGGTGCTAATTGCATTATGTCTGTTTTATACTCATCTTTCTTGGTTTGATAAAAGAGCTGTTTTGAGAAATTGTATTTCAGGTAGATAGATTTTGTTTTGATTTCATTATTTTGGGAGTTTTCCATCTCTTTGATGAGATTATAGGCACTTTCTGTGTCGGACTGTTTTAGGTACATGGCGAGCAACCTATCCCAATTTTCGAGATCGTTTGGGTAGAACTTGGTGATCTGTTTGAGATAAAGTATGGTTAATTCTATGTTTTTTGTTTCTTTAAGAGCTAAAGTTCTTATTCTTTCTCCAGGATAAAGAAGGTATAGTGTGAATAGAAATACCACTGCTATGGCGATTATTTCGTAGTATGTAATCAGTGTTTTAGCCTTAGGGACATTGGATTTCAAATGTTACCTCTTTTTCGCTGAATTTTATCGTTGTGTCATTTTGCATTTTATCTTGGATAAATTTCTTATTAGATACCATTTTGCATTTAGCGGCGTTTGATATTACCACCTCAATAGGTACATACCCATAAATAGAAACAGATTGATTGTTCCCATTTCTTGCGGAGTACTTTATTATCCCATTTGTTTCTTTCAAGTAAGGTCTGGTTATCTTTTCGTTGGTAAGTGTAAGTTTGTATTCAGTTTTACTGCTTAGGTGTATATATCTCATGTCGTTGTAATCGGAAAAACCGACTATATCGGAATCGATTATAGGATATAACTCATTTTTGGGTATTTTAACGGTTCTCAAGTCTTCGTTGGTTTTAATTATCCATGAATCATCGATGATATCTTTTGCTATTACGGTATCGTAGAAACTTAAGGCTCTTTTTATATAATCAGATGCAAACATCGGTGTTATTTTTTCCCTTAAAGCATAATTGTAAGCTTCTTTTACAGCGTTGAGGGATGAAAGTTTGCTTCCAGAATAGAAATGGTAGTAAACATTAATCGGTTTTAGTCGTTTTGGTCTGTCGGTGAGTTGGAAGGTTTGAATTACATTTTTAAAACCGTAAAAATTGCTCGTCCATAAGTTGGTGTAGACATTTTCGTTTTGGTTTGGTGCGAAGATCTGGTAGTAGTCACCCTTTTTTATCCCTATAGGGAAATTTCTCGTTATGTACGGACTCATTGCCGTCATTGTTGTGCCACCACCATTCAAGTTTAATAGACCTGCTTCGTATGTTAATTTTACTGCATTTTCTGTGGGGTTGCAGTCCCCTGTCCAGAGGAATACTTTTGTTTTTTTGTTTTCGGGGGCTAATACTTTATTGATATATTCTGTGCTACCAAATACCTCTCTCGTTATATTAAAATCATAGCCTTCTATTTTTAAATTGTAGGCTTGAGTCTTTTCAGCCTTTTCTATTTTTTGCCATTTGAATGGATGGGAGTATGAATGATTGGCTATTTCTACATTGCTTAATTTGAAGATGGATCGTGCGATCTCTTCAAATTTTTTTGTTTTGTTATCAATAGAACCGTAGGGAGCTATTTCACCCTCTATGATTGATACTGTGAAGGGTAGATCGTATTTTTTGAAGATTTCATCCCTAATTATTTCGCTTGCATATCTTTTTTTGTCAAACAGGGCAACCTCAGTAAATCCATCCCCATCGAGATGGGAAAAGAATATTCTTCTACCATTTTCCGTAGTGACATCTGGAGCAGGTATATCTTTTAACCTTAAAGCCTCTTTGAAAAATCTAAATGGGTCGATTATCCACATCTCCTCTGGAAAACTGAGATAGGCAGATTCACTAATGGCATATCCGCCCCAGTCTGTAATTGCTATAGGTATGTGGGGTTGTTTTTGTGAGTTTTCCAATTTTACGACGGGTTCCCCTTTTAAGAGATAGATAAGAAAAGATGTTCTGCTAAGATTTATCTTGGTCTCGAAATCTGAGTAATCTTTCTTGAATACCAGATTGAATAGTGTATTTGGGTTATCTGTATTTTCTCTAACTTTCAATCCTAAGAATTGTTGTCTTTCCTCATTTAAATCAAATCCGAAGTAGTTTATAAAAAGTACTTTCATTCCATCATTGATCTGTTTTTTTATCCATGTAAAAAAGCTGTTTTCATTTTTGAAGACATCCACTTCAGGGGAAACGATGATACCAGCATATTCATCTATAGTTTCCTCTGGTAGGGGTGATTCACTAGGGTCTATCAATTCCGTTATGTATCCGTAGTATTCAAGGGGTACCGAGTAGAGTCTAAATGCGTTGTTGAATTTAAGATCCTTTGAAATTTCCTTACTGTTGATTGTTAATATTTTTCTTGGATGATACTCGCATTTACCTAATCCAAATGAGGATAATTCTATATTTGAAACAAATGGTATAAATCCATATTTTAAAATCTCTTTGGCTATTGTTCTTCTTTTATCTTTATCACGGTTTAAAGTGTAGTCAATGACAATAACATTTATACCGTAAGATTTAATCCTACGAAGGTGGTTTAGTAACCAATTTTTCCCTTCTTCTGACTGATCTTTGTATCTTTTAGTAGCAAAATCGTAAGTAGTAAGAAAGCTTTCTGCAACTACGGCATCTAATGAATCTTTGAGTTCTTCATTGATGAATTCGAAACCTCTATTTGCTATTATGTAAAAGTTTGGGTATTTTTTTCTTATATCTTTTATAAAGTCTCTGAGACTTTTTTCGTAAAGAAGTTGTTTTTCTTTATCTTTTATCACAGATTGATAACTGTCTAAAGTGTCTAAAAAGATACCTGAAAATCCTTTTTTGTGGTATTCATCTATGAGAGAATTTAAAAAAATGAGATAGTCTTTGTTTGTAGTATCGGCTATTTGGGTATTCCAATTTGTATTTTTGCCGATCATCCATTCTTTTTTCATTTTATCAAAGTATCTTCTGTATGGTTCTATCTCACCCACAGAAAGATATGCAATAAATTTTTTATTGATCTCTTTTATATTATCGGGGTCAACCACGATGTAATCGTATAATTTTATCATCTCTTGGGGTGGTTGTTTTTTGTAGTAAAAGGCTATACCGCAACCTGAAAGATCGAATTTTGATGCATCGGCTAAGCCACAGAGCAGGATAAAACTAATTAATAAGACAATATGTCTCATACTCGAGATCATCGACACTCCTTTTTAACATTATTAAAGAAATTACAAACGAAATCAAGCCAGATAAGGCAAATCCATACCCGTAAAACATGAAACCTAAATCGATAGTCATTTGACTTAAAAAAGCATTTGTTATGAAAAATACAATTGTGATGATCAATGTTTCTTTTCTCCTATTCATATAAAAAAGTATAGAAAGAGTCACCATTAGGCAAAGCTGTAGTTGGACACCTACCATATCTATGAAAAGTAATGGGGTGTAGGTCAAAGGGATGTTTAGAGATGCAAAGATCTTTTCAGAAAAAAGATAGGTGAGTATGTTGAAGATCCCCTGAACGATGATCGTTTCTTTTATGGATATTCTTATGATCTCGCTAATCTCTTCTTTGTATCTTGTGACTTGTTCGTAGGTTCCGTATGTTCTTATTGCTTCGTATAGTGTTTCATATTTCTCTGCAAAATCGGCTTCAAGCCTGTAGAAAAAAATTGCAGTACCGGGAATTATGGAAAGATATGCTAAGAATATTGGTAGATCATATACGATTGATGCCCTCAAAATACCCACTACATTGTGACTTGTCTCTTGGTTTAACCAGAAAACGAATTTGTCTGCCCATATCCCCAAGTTGTAAAATAATCCTGCAAGTGCCATACTAAGATAAAACTTGTGTTTCTTACTGAAGATAAAATCGAATTCTACCAGTCTATCAGATTTATAGTTTTTTACTATAAGTGCAACCATTGAGAAAAAGATAAAAGAATTACCGATAAGAAAAGCAGAAGTATACCCTTCTACGCCATATTTTCTTAAAAGGATTGCCAATATGATAATCAATAGATAACCTATGCCAAAAAAAGTAGTGATCTTTTTGTATTCTTTTAGTCCCAAAAGTAGGCTGTTGGAATTCCACAAGCTGGCTAACACAACGAAGGAAGAAACAAAGTTGATCCTCAATAGGTTGGATGAGTCGGGAAAGATGAACAATGCAGCAGGAACACAGAATAACAAACCGAAAAGAACCGTTAGCGTAATTAGTCCAAAAAAGTTTGGCAACACCCGATAAAAATCCTTTTCAAAAAGTCTATCGGCTATGTATCTTGTAAAGGACAACTGAAAGAACCCACTAAAAATCAAGCTAAGTGCCACAAGATAGGTGATGATAACTTGGAATTGGATTATGGGGGAGTGTTGATTGGTAAGCTTTATATTCACAATACCCACAAAAATGATACTCAAAATAGAGATAATCCATGACCCCGATGAAAGAACAGCGGAATATCCGTAAACCTTCAGAAGGGAAAGTAGGCTATCCTCTTTTAGGATCTTCCTTAATTCAAATCCTATGCCCGCCATTGTTTATAAGTCCTTCATATATCTTTCTATAATTTTCCAAAAAAAGTTTTTGGGAATAGTATTTTTTTACTCTTTTTAGGGCTGCGGTTTTGAATTTATTCCATTCATCACTATTCGTCAGTAGTTTTTCGTACCCTTCTGCGAGTGCTGTTGGATTTGAGATCTTTACGGTATATCCAGCTTGTCCTATGTTTAGATCCTCTTCATCCAAACTACCGTATGTTAGGTCTCTACAGGATCCGACATCAGTTGCCACAACAGGTACGCCCGCGGCAAAAGCTTCGAGGATAACAAGGGGCATACCTTCACTTATCGAAGAGAGGGTTAAGATTTTAGTTTTAGAGAGGATGTCATCTACCTTTTGAAATCCTAAAAATTTTACATTATTTTCGAGAGATAGGGTCTTTACCATATCTTTGCATTCCTTGACATATTCGGGATCTTCATCTTCTGGACCAACTATCCACCCTTCAGCATCGGGGATTCTGTTTACGACGATCCTCATACTCCTTATGAATGTCTTTATATCTTTTATGGGTACTACTCTACCGATAAGGGTTATAATATTTTTTTCCCTTGGGATATCTGCCAATTTTTCATATCTTTCTATATCGACACCGTTTGGTATTACCATCGTTTTCTCTCTTTCTGCGCCGTATTCTATCTGGATCTCTCTTGCTCCATGATAAAGGGATAGGATCAGATCTGCCGAATAGTATGTAAAAAAGCTTAGCCCTTGGAAAAAATTTATCCATACAGTTTTTAGGTAATTTTCTTCTGTTACTTCTCTTAAAAGGTTTGGTTTATAATATCTTAGCCAATCTGCTGTTAGTAGGTCTATCTTTCTCTCCCTTGTGTAGATACCATGCTCTGTGAGGATAAATGGTTTTTGATATGTAAATTTTAGCATTCCACCCAAGAATCCAGCATAACCAGTGGATGGACTATGGAAGAGCTTCGTTTCGGGTATACTCCTTCCTGCTTGAGTGATCTTCCAGAGGGCTGCATGGGAGTTTCTTATTGTCCAGATGTAATCGATGAAAGGAAGATCAGGGCATTTTAAGGAATACTGTTCAAGCATCCTTTCAAAGAAAACCTTGCTGTAGAGGAATTTCTCCTCTGTTATATGTTTATCATAAAAATCTAACTTTTTTGCTTCATTTGGTAGTTCCCCTTTTCTATACACAAACCAGTCGTGCATATTGGTTACGATATTTACATCCCTTTTACTACCTCTCATCTTTTTCGGTTTTGGGTATGAGAATGTATCAAAAATGAAACACTCCTCCAAGTAGACGAGGTTATCCGGTAGGGTAAATGCCAATTTCCCATAATCTTCAGGTCTACTACCGATGAAGATGATACCAAAGGTGTATTCCTTTAATCCTGTGATGAGTTGATAGATCCACGAAGATACACCCCCTTTGATATAGGGAAATGTACCTTCGGCAAGTATCATAATGTCGAGTTTGTCTGCTTTTCTAAAGCTGTTCATCAGTTTTTCCACATATTCATAATCGTTTGTAATCGTGGATCGAGCCTTTCCAAAATAGCTATCTCATCTATAAGTTCTTTTGTTTTCTTGTATTCTCTTTTATAGAAATAGACCTCAGCCAAGTAGGGGTAGGCTTTCTCTTTGTCGTATCCCGTTTCAATGGAATTTGTTATATATTTTTCAGCGTTATCAAGGTCTTTTTTGTACAAGAAGAGTCTCCCTTTTAAAAATAATGCTTCTGAGTCATTTTGGGTTAGTTCAAGGGCTGTATCTGTATATCTTTCGATCATTTGGAGAATATATTTTTCAAGTTCGAGATCTGAGAGTCCAAAATATATGAGATCCCAATAACTTTTAGCTAATTCTTTGGCGATCTCACCCTTTTCTTTAGGATCAGTACTCTTTTCAAATTCATCCAACTTCGATTTAATCTGTTCATTTATCTTATTGGTGAATTTGTTTACTATGCTGAAGCTGGTAAGCCTCACCTCATCATCCTCTTCTGAAATGCCTTTTTGTACGACGGAAAGTGTTTCTCTCGTTTTAAATTCAGATATCATAGTGAGAAGCTTTATTTTGTATGTTTTGTTCCCCTCGAGTTTGGTTGCCGATCCTTCCCCAAAGGATCTCTTTATTGCTGGAAATTCGTAGAAATCTTTATGGGAGATCTGCATTATCGGTGTTATTTCGTGATCTTTCTGTCTTCTCATTGCCCAAAGATATACAATGATGGAGAATATAAACCCCACTATGAATGTAGAGGATATGATAAGTGTGGTCGTTATGACAAAGTGCTTTTTTTTGGTTTTAAAATGTTGGGGTAAAAACGGGTATAAGAAAACCGATATTAAAAAGCTTGCTATTGTATGGGTGGCATAAAACATTATGTATCCATAAAAACTGTTTGTATTTAAGAATACCAAGGCTGTTCCTTCGGTTATTATGGCCAGAGAAAGTGTTTTAACTTGCATATTCTTTGATCGTGTCTATATCTTTGCTATAATTTGTGAGTAAAATGATCTTTTCTTCAAGAAGTGTTGGGTCGATCTTGAGTTTGTTTGTTATGAGGTTGTTTATCCTCATTTGGAATGCTTTGGCACCATCGTAGGGGATCAATGGGAGTAATACTACTATTACATCGCCGAATTCGTTGGATAGATCAACGGCCCTAATATTATCTTTGATGAATTGAAAAAGAGTGCTTTTTTCGATGTTTAGTTTTGGGTTGTACTTAAAAACGACATAGCAGCTGTCTATATTAAATTTCTCTTTTAATCTATAAAGCCTTAGTAGTTCATAATTGAAATCGGGTTCGAAAATGAGCATACCTGCCACAGAATTCAGTTTCTCAGTCACCTCTTTATGTGTAAGGATGTCGGCATAAAGGGACATGATGATCGATATGGTGAGCATCGTTTCTCTATTGTAATAGAGGAATTTCATCTCTTTTATTACAAGGTAGGCTACGGTGGTTTCTTCGCAATTGACTGCTGGGATTACTGCTATATACTCATAATTTCTTAAATCTTCAAATTCTTCAGATATATAGGTAGATCTCTTTTCTTCAACGGCTTTTGTAAATAGCATATTGAATCTATTAAGTTCAAACTCTTCACCAACAGAAGCAACCTTTACGAACCCTTTCTCCTTTTTTATAAAGATAGCTGCATCTAATACGCCAAAGTTTTTACTGATGAGAGTGAGTAATTTGTTTGAGGCCTCCTCTTCATCCCACATGGCCATATTTCTTATATCCAGTATTATGGATCTGAGACTTACAGGTTTTAAAAGGAAACTTTTTTCCAACTGGTCGTGGGACAGTTTTAGAAGATAGAAAGAGTTTCTCAACTGGTCAAACTTGGAGATTAAAAATGAGTTCTCCTCTTTTAGTTTTCTTATGGATCTTCGATAAAAGAAATGGAATTCTCCGCATATAAGAACGAAGATCAGATTCTGAACAAAGGGGATAAATGGGAACGGTTTATAATAGATATAAAATACAACGGCAGATAGCAATGTGAGGATCAGTCCGCTGTTTAGCCCGTAGTATAGAGTAATAGTGCATAGTAGTATCAGGAGAAAGTTTATCTCCGATGACAACATCAATGGGTCTTGTTTGTTAAAAAGAAAACCTATGATAAAATAGACAACGCTAAATAGCAGTATCTCTAAAAGTACCGATATTGTTGCAATATCTACATCTGACTTTTTGAAAAACTGCATTTTATTGGAGTAGATTATTCAAAAGCTTTTGAGCAATGGTTGTTATAGATTCATGCCCCCATCCACTCTTTGCACCCACAGAGGAAAATAGTATTTTATCGCTTCCTAAGTCAATAAATACCACCGATAATCCCACTGCTGGTTCTCCATCTATACCTGTTTTGTATCTCCATTCGTTAACTTCACCTGTTACCAATATCTCAGCATCACTACTCTTTGCTTCAGATTTGATCTTTTCCAAACTGTACTTATCCTCCTCAGATACACTGTCCGACATGTTTATTACATTGTACCCTTTGGATCTTAGAATAGCTTTTGTAATGCTTGCAGCTCTTTCACCAGCCAAAAATGTTTCTGTGTTGTTTTTGAATTTTGCCACATATATCTTGGAGTTTTTATTTATAGTGATCTGTTGAGTGTTGTACACCGAAGAGCATCCATAAACTACAAAAATTAGAGTGATAAAAACGAAAATTAAAAGTTTCTTCACGATAACCTCCTATTTAGGTTTATTTTTAAATTTTGGAGAAGCAAGTACAAACTCCGCATCTACCAGAAGTTTGTTTACTGTATCATTTATAGTTTGTTTAACATAATCGTTGTAATCTAAGAGTTTGAATTCACCTTCCTTGATACTGATAATTTCATAAAAGGCTTCTAAACCAGAAAAGTTCTCTGTTTCAGCGTGGACGATGTTCCCCTGTTTGAAGTATATCTTACCAGAGAGTTCATTGTTGAAGATTTCAAGGAGTGCGTTCTTTTTGGATCTTGAGGTTATATCTATCAGTTCTTTTATATTTATGCTATTTAAGCTTCCAGATAGGGAGATCTTGTTTACAACCTTATTTTCATCTCCCAATAGCTGTTCACATAAATCTAAATACTCAGAGATGTATTTGGCTGCCAATGTTGATATCTCCTGAATTGCCACTCCGTAGTTGTTGTTGTCTCTTAGGTTTTTTACGATCCCTAAGAGACTATCTATCTCTTTCCCATTGGGTAGTACGAAGTTTAGTCTTATAAAACTTCCAATCTCAAGGGGTTTGGATGAAGATAAAAGTAGTCCGTTTAGACTGATATCTAAAACAGTTCCCTCAAATGGTGGTAGATCGTTAACATATATCTTACACTCTCTGTTTACGGGGTATCTTTTGCTATTTCTGAGGCTATACTCTTTGAACTGTTTTGGATATGATATCTTTACTATATCGCTAAACTCTGTGATGATCTGAAGGGCTCTTACGGAGAATTCCACAAGTTTGTCTCTATACATATATCTTACTTTGCATTCTTTACCTTGACTGAGCATCTCAACCACTGCAGGAGTAGCCTCTATAAGAATATATTTACCTAAATCCCAACCTATGATCTTTGAAGAAAAGAATCTGTCTTCTTTAAATACGAATATGAGATCTTGCCCCACTTCGAAAAAATTGAAATAGGTATTTTCTGTTTTCGGTTTGTAATGTTTTCGTGCGTAGATATTAAAGATCTTATTGAGCTGATTTAGTTCTTTTGATAAGTTTTGAATAGATTTTTCGATGTTTGCTATGAAAAAGGTTTCATTTGGGTTTAGTTCCGAAGTGGCAGCGGTCTCTTTGGTTGGTTCTTCTTTTTTTATTTCTTTTTCATTTACATTTTCTTCTGAGGTTTGTACTTCTTCTGAATTTGTATTAAATATGTTTTCAAAAAAGTTGATGATGTCTAAACTTGGGTTTTTAGTTTTTATAAAACTTTTGGCAAATTCTGTAAATATCCTTGCCGTAACGCCATTAGGGGATAAATAGATCACCGGTGTTTGTTTATTAACTGCATCTCTTACCAATGGTTCTTCAGGAACGGGACCCAACAGTGTTATATCTATATTCAAAAAGTTGGTTACTGCTTCCTTAAATTTTGTGAATATATTATCAACTTGGCTTCTATTTTGGGCTCTGTTTATCACTACAGATGTTGGTTTGACTATATTTTTGCTCTTTAAAATCTTGAGAAGTCCGTAAGCATCTTTTATCGATGTGACTTCGGGGATTATGATCAGTACCATAATGTCTGCAAGTTGGATAAACTGCACTACATCGTTAGATGCTCCTGCGGCGCAATCTATGATGAAAAATTCTGCATCCTCTCTAAATTCTGAAAGTTTCTTAATAATGAGGCTTCTCTCTTTCTTTGAGAGGTTTGCTAACTTTGCTACCCCATTCCCAGCAGGGATAAGGTAAAAGTTTGGATATTTTTCAGAGGTGAAAACTATATCGCTTATTGATACATCATCTGACAGTAGATGTTCGATTGTGTATGTGGGTTTTGAACCCAACAGTATGTCTGCATTTCCAAGGGAGAGATCGGCATCTAACAGACATGTTTTTTTACCCAATCGGGCAAGGGAAAGTGCTAAGTTTAAGGCAAAGTTACTTTTTCCAACGCCACCTTTTCCACTGGCTACGGAGATAATATACGACTTTTGTCTGATTTTATTTATCATAAATTAAATTATAAAGTAATTTGTAGTGATGTCAATGATTTTTTGTAGTCTTTGTATGAATATTTAAAAAATGTTAGGTTCCACTTTTGATATCAAAGAAATAATTGTAACTCATAGGGACAAAAGCCACGGTGGAATTTTCTAAAAACTTAATTATCTCGTCTGGGGTATTGATCTTTTTAAATCCCATCCTTTCTGTGTCCTCTTTAGAAAAGTTTGAGAATAGATAGCAATTAAACCTTTCTGTAATACTCTTAAGATTGTAGGCTGTCTGTCTGTTTATCTGGTAGTCTTTTAGGAGTGTGTCAAACATCTCTTTTGCTGTTGGTATGTCGAAAAAATCTTTGAAATATGTATTTCCATACCCATCTATGCACTCTGCAAAGAAGAATATATTTCCGCCATCTTTTACGATATTGGTAATCCTGTCTATCGATTTTTGTGCTTGCACCATGTTTATATCTTTTGGAAATCCGCCAGCAGAAACGATCAGATTATCATACTTATGTTCCACTTCGATAGTTGTGTATCTCTTCAATCGTTCGCATGCTTCTATATGGGCAGTGAAGAGGTCCCCACATACGAGATCTATTATTTTATTTTCATCATTTAGGATGGTATTTATGGAGAAAAAGGTTTTACCCCTACGGGCTATCATCACTGCTTCTACGAGATCGCTATGGACGGGGTTGTTTTTGAGATTTCCCGTTGTTGCGTAGATATTTTTACATCTGTTTTCCTCGTCGAGTACCAATTTGTGATTGTGAAGGGCGGTTTTCCGAGCTGCGATACCAGGAATTATGAGCTTTCTGCCCCCACCAAATCCAGCGAAATAGTGGTAGCTCACCGAACCTATGGGGATTATGGTATCTGCTTTGGTGTAGGCATTATTTATCAGGATTGGCGTATTGTTCCTCGTTTTTCCAAAATAGAAATGGTTGTCGAGATCGTCGGGGTCATGGTCGATTATTTTATCTGCATATTTATTATAGATCTCTTCGGTGAGGATCTGCTTTTTTTCTTCTGTGGTGAGGTTTCTATGGGTGCCGATGGCAAATATTATGTTGAACTCTTTGTTGTATTGCTCAAAGATATTGAAAAGATAGGGGAGAAATACCTCAGAACCAGATTTTCGAGTTATATCTGGTAAAATGATCAGAGATCTATGGGAATGTTCGATCACCTCTTCGATCCCCTCCATCATGATAGGATCGTTGTTTAATATCTGTATGATACTATCCAAACTTAGCGGCTCTATATCTTTGTCTATGGATAAGATATCCACCTTTGCTAAGTTTAATTCGATCTTATCTTTACCGTATTTAATTTCCATATCATCCACCTATCTTAGACATCGTTCTACTAAATTTAACCGAATCGCAATCTGCAATATGATGCGACCAGTCTTTTATGTTTAAAGATTCTTTTATCAGTGTCAAAAAATGCTCTTCATCTCGGTTTTTTATGGCAACCTTGAGATCTATCTCCCTATCGGATAGAAGGCACGGGCGAAGTTTCCCTTCAGGTGTAATTCTAAGTTTATCGCATTCTCCGCAAAAATGATTGGAGATGGGTGTAATAATCCCTATCTTCGCTCCGTTGGATAATCGATAATTTAATGCTGGTCCTTCAAATATGTGCTTTTCAATTTTAGCAAGGGTAAAATATTCAGATATCTTGTCGAGGATCTCTTTACCTTTTATTATGGAGCTTTTATTCCATTCGTTGCTATTGCCTATCGGCATAAACTCTATAAATCTAACAGTGACATTATTATCTGCAGCAAAGTGGCAAAAGTCAAGGATCTCATCGTCATTAAACCCTCTGATCAGTACTGTATTAACTTTTATCGGAAATAATCCAGCATCCTGTGCTGCTCTGATCCCCTCTATGATATCGCTGAGGTTGAAACCTCCAGTGATAAGTTGATACCGCTCAGGTTTTAGTGAATCTATGCTTACATTAATTCTGTTTACTCCTACTTTTTTTAATTCTTCTGCAAATTTCGATAATAAAGAACCGTTGGTGGTAAGGGTAATCTCCTCTACATCAGTATGCTCTTTTATCTCTTTTACGAATGTTGTGAGCCCTTTTCTCACGAGGGGTTCTCCACCGGTGAGTCTGATCTTTTTTATTCCATATTTTGAAAAGATCTTTAAAGCAAAGAGTAGATCCTCATACCTTAGGATCTTGTCGTGTTCTATGAATTTGAAATTATGTGTGGGTATGCAGTATTTACAGCGGAAATTGCATCTATCTGTGACGGATACTCTTAAGTATCTGTATGTTCTTCCATACTTATCTGTTAGTTCATTCATAGATGTCGAGCTGTTTCTCCTCTTTTTTCCCAAAGATCTTGGCAACGAATATACTTATCTCATATAGAAACAGCAGAGGGATAGCCATAAGCACCTGACTTACAACATCGGGAGGGGTCAAAATAGCGGCGATGACGAATATTCCAACAATTGAGTATCCTCTATATTTTTTTAGCATCTTATCGGTAATAAGACCTATCTTGGCTAAGAAGAAAACGATCACCGGTAATTCGAAAACCACTCCAAAGCCAAGCATGAGTTTTACAACGAATGATAGATACCAGCTCAGAGAGAGGTTTGCACTGATCCCTTCTGTGGCATAGGTGAGAAAAAATTTAAAAGCTATGGGAAGAACAAATTCATAACAGAAAAAGGCACCCGAAAAGAAAAGTATCGAAGCGGAGATAACAAAGCCTGAAACATATTTCTTTTCATGGGCATATAGCCCTGGTGCTATAAACTTCCAAAGTTCATAAAGTATGTAGGGCATTGCAAAAAATACCGCTGCCATAAACGATAGCTTAAGTTCTGTCATGAAACCTTCGGTGAGCTTCAACATCGATAAAGTGGAATTTGGAGGTAGGTAAAGCACAAGTGGTTTTTTAATGAATTGAAAGAGGTATATACTTTTCCAATAGCAAAAAGAGAATGCTATACTTAAAGCGATTAATATTCTGATTAGTCTTTTTCTAAGTTCCTCAAGGTGAGCCATCAATGGCTGTTCTGTGTCTATTGCCTTCATTTGTTATCCTTTTTTTCTTCGTTGGATTGTTTTTCGGATGGTTCTGTTTGTGATTGTGTGGTTTCTGTATGGGCTGTTTTCCATTTCTCTTCGTAAACTTTATTCAGATCGTTGTTGGCGGGTTTTTCATTGATCACATCATCTATCTTTACAGCCTCTTTGAATCCATCCATCGCTCTTTTGAATTCTGCGTAACCTTTTCCAAGAGCCTTTGCAACCTCTGGAAGTCTCTTAGGACCAATCACAACTATCGCAACAACAGCGATCAACAGTATCTCGGATAAACCCAGTCCAAACATAAATTACCCCTTGTATATTTTAAAACAATATGAAACAATTTTATGGTAAAATCAAGATTAAATAACTGGTATGACCTTATCAGCACCTCTTTCAATCCTATCTTCAATGCTTACCCATAGTCCATCATGGGAAGGAAGAGGAAGTATGATAATCTCATCAACGAGTTTTTCTAACTTTCTCAAAGTCCTATAAAAATGTTTCATGGCATCGTTGGAGTTGATACCTAAATCTTCTATGAAAAGATTTTCTATGTTTTTGTTTATTTCGAGTCCAAAATTTATCAATCCTATCTTTTTATCGAGGGTTAGAGAGTGAATTAAGAAATTGAAATTGTCTACATTTTCTATCCTTTTGATATAAGTAGTATCCACTGATGGGGAGTAATGTTTGTATTTTGTTCCCGGTGAGATATTGGGTGTGTTTTTGTCGGAATAGACCACTTTCCCTATAATTTTTTCGATCCTCTCTTTGGTGATGGACCCCTTTCTTAATATTACTGGTGGTGTATCGATCGGATTAATCACTGTTGATTCAAGACCACATCTTACAAGACCTTCATCGATTATTATATCCACCTTGCCATTTAATTCTTCAAAGATATCAGATATGTCTGTGCCGGATGGTTTCCCAGATACATTTGCGGATGGTGCAGCAAGGGGGCCAGTGATGTCGATCAAGGATAACGCAAAGGCATTGTCTGGCATCCTTACTGCCACTGTGTCAAGTCCACCTGTTATTTTGCGGTTTATATTGTTTTTTGCTTTAAAAATGAGTGTTAGTGGACCTGGCCAGAAGTTATCGATCAGTTTTTTTGATGTTTCGTTTATATCATCTGTTAAATCGTTTAACTGCTCTAACTTTGAAATGTGTACAATTAATGGATTGTCGGAGGGTCTCTGTTTGGCTTCAAATATCTTACTTATCCCATTTTCGCTGTAAATGGATGCTGCAATCCCGTAAACAGTTTCGGTGGGGATTACTGCTACCCCACCGTTTAAAATGGTATCGGCTGTTTTTTTTATGGAAATTTGAAAATTATCGTCGGTTAGTTTTATTAATTGGGTTGGATATTTAATCTTCAATTTGTATACTTAAGACCTTCTGTCTCTGTTTTTCTATAAAATCTTCCAATTTTTTCTGATATTCATCATATTTGAGGGCAAGTATCCTGATGGCAAGTAATGCAGCATTTTCAGCGATACCCACGCCCACAGTGGCAACTGGTATCCCTTTGGGCATCTGAACGATCGATAGCAGAGAGTCGAGACCATCCATGAATTTGCTTGGCATTGGTATTCCGATGACAGGTAGGGTTGTTTTGGCTGCAATCACTCCAGGTAGGTGGGCTGCACCACCAGCTCCAGCGATTAAAACTTCTATACCATTCTTTTTAGCATCTTCTGTGTATTTCAGAGTCTCATTTGGAGTTCTATGAGCGGAAAGAACCTTCATCTCATACGGGACACCAAATTCTTTTAAGATTTCTGCGGCTTTTTTCATCACAGGCAGATCGCTATCGCTACCCATCAAGATACCAACTAAAGGCTTTGACATGTTTGCACCTCTTTTGAGATTTTGGTCATATTTACTATAAAAATTTCCCAGCGTCAAGTGGCATATAATTTGATAAATAAGCATCAACGGAGGTAGATATGAACATCTTTAATAAAACAGTTATTAATGACCTGAGTTTTGCTTTGAAGGTAAATAGCATAAAAAATAATGTTTTGGCAAATAATATAGCAAATGTGGATACTCCTAATTATAAGGCGAAGAAATTGGAATTTTCTGAAGTGATGAGGGAATATTTTTCCGGTGGTTCAAAACTTCCCCTTAAAACCACCAACGAAAGGCACCTAAAAGGGGGAAACGACATCTCAGACCCTAACAGCTTTGTAAGACTACAAAACAATCCATCACTTCGCAACGATGGAAACGATGTAAACTTGGATTACGAGATGAGTGAAATGGCAAAAAATGGAATTCAATACTCTATGTTTAGCCAGATTATCGGTGGCAAATTTACTGGTCTAAAGTCTGCAATACAGGGCAGATAGGAGGTTTGACATGGGATTTTTTAATATACTAAACATCGCTGCCACAGGTTTATCAGCCCAGAGGATAAGGATAAATGTGATCTCTTCAAACTTGGCAAATGCTAATACCACCAAAACTGAGACAGGGGAGCCATATAGAAGAAAGGATATAGTATTCAAGGAACTACTTGAAGGGGAGTACAGAGGTGGTGTAAGGGTGGAAAAGGTTGTGGAAGATAAGAAACCTTTTGTGCTAAAATACGAGCCTGGTCATCCCGATGCCAACGAAGAGGGTTATGTGCAGTACCCGAATGTAAACCCTATCGAAGAGATGGTGAATATGATTGAGGCAAGTAGAAGTTATGAGGCTAATGTGACAGTTTTAAACACGGCAAAACAGCTTGCCATGAGGGCACTCGAGATAGGCAGAGGATAAAGTGAAGGATAAAATTTTTGTTGTAAATTGTTAAAAAAATTAATATAATAATAATAAGGTGAGTTATGTCTGAGATAAAAAATATTAATTTGCTCTTACCAAACAAGCTGAGTGAGAGTTCAAGCAAGCAAAGCAGTAGCGGTACATCTGAAACCTCATTCTCCGATATTTTGAAAAAGAGTATCGAGCAGGTAAATGATGCACAGCTACAGGCTGACAATGCCATCAGAAAAGCTATGTCGGGTGAGAATACAGACATACACGATACCATGATAGCAATTCAAAAGGCAGATGTTTCATTGAAGTTAATGATGGAAGTGAGAAACAAATTACTCGAAGCGTACCAGGATATTATGAGGACTCAGGTGTAAGAGTCAGATGAATTTAAGGGATGTCGGAGAGCAGTTTAAGACGGTATTTCAAAAGTTCTCGAGAGTTCAGCAGATCACAATAGTTTCTGCTGCAGTTGCGATACTTTTATCAATAATTGTCCTTGTCTATTGGGCAAACAAGCCGGTATATAAAATCCTTTTTGCAAATCTAAATCAGGAAGATGCCGCAGAAGTTGTGGCAAAGTTAAAAGCCAAAAAAATCCCTTATAATCTGAAAGATGGGGGAAAGACAATCGAAATTCCAGCAAAAGATGTGTATGAAACGAGGATAGAATTGGCAAAGGAAGGGGTGCCGAAAGGTGGTGGGGTTGGTTTTGAACTGTTTGATAAAACCTCTTTTGGTATCACAGAATTTGCCCAAAATGTAAACTATCAAAGGGCATTACAGGGTGAATTATCCCGCACTATAAGTACCCTCGAAGAGGTTGAAGAGGCTCGGGTGCATCTCACATTGCCCAAGGACAGACTTTTTATATCTGAGGATACCGAAGCAAAAGCTGCCGTAGTGCTGAAACTTAGAAGGGGTGAAACCCTTACTCGAGATAAAGTAAAAGCCATTGCATCTCTTGTGGCTGGAGCAGTTAAGGGTCTTAAGATCCAAAATGTTCAGATTGTTGATACTCAGGGTAATCTACTGAGTGAATCCTTGAGTGAGGATAACCTACCCTATGTAAAGACTCAGACCCAGCTTGAATATCAAAAGAAAGTGGAAAAGATGATCGCTTCCAAGATAAATTCCCTTCTTGCCACAACCTTAGGGGAAAATAATGCCGTTGCTCAGGTTACCGCAGAGATCGACTTCGATAAGAGAGAGATAAGTAAAGAGGAGTTTGATCAAAATCCTGTTTTGAGATCTTCTCAAACGATTGAAATTGAGAGTAAAAACACCCCAAATGTGCCTCAGGGGCAGCCTGGTGTGGAGCCAAACTTAGCAGAACCGAATATTCAGCAAACAGGTACAAACTCCACCTACACAAAAAATGAAGAAACTCAAAACTTCGAAGTGGGTAGAACAGTTACCAAAGAGGAGAAGTCTATCGGTAGTGTGAAGAGGCTCACCATTGCAGTAGTGGTAAACGACAAGGCTGAGGTGGTGAAAGAGGGGAAGAAAGAGGTTACAAAGTATGTCCCCAGAACGAAAGAGGAATTAGAGAAGATCAAGGCTCTCGTTGCCAAAGCTTCTGGTTTTGATGAAAAACGAGGGGATCAGATCGAGGTGACCAATGTGTCGTTTGATACATCTCAATCGTCAGAAAGTAAGCTATTACAGAAGGAAAAGATGAACGAGTTGATCATTCAGATTTCAAAGTATGTAATGGTTTTGATAATGTTTCTACTCTTCTACTTCCTTGTCATTCGCCCAATCATGAAGAAATTGGGTGATATAAAGGAAACGAAGAGTGGTGAGTTGGCTGCAGTGGGAGATATCTCTGTGAAAGGTTCCAATATCGATCTCAAATTGGATGACGGTGTAAAATTCCCCAAGACTTTGGAGGAGCTTGAAAGGGAGATCGAGTCTGAATTGGATGAGAAGGTGAGCGTAGATGTGGGTACCGTTAAGACAAAGGTAATGATAAAAAAGATAGAAGAGGCAGTCAAAGAGGATCCAGAGATGATAGCAAATTTAATAAAAACTTGGTTGAAAGAGTAGCGTTATGGCAGATGTAAATGTATCTGGAGTTCAAAAAGCTGCAATACTTTTAATAACTTTGGGTGATGAGTTGTCTGCCCAGATTATGGGGCATCTCGATGATGAAGAGGTGCAGGAGGTCTCCAAAGAGATCGCTGTAACCAAGATGGTACCACCCGAGGTTGCCGATGCCATCGTGGAAGAATTTTACAACATGATGCTTGCCAAAAAATTTATCGCCAAGGGTGGTTTGGAGTATGCAAAAACGCTTCTTACCAAATCGTTGGGTCCTGAGAAGGCAAGAAAGGTTATCGATAGACTTACCAAGATGTTGGAGCAGACAAGTGGCTTTGAGTTTCTATCCCGTGTGGAGCCAAAGCAGCTTGCCAAATTTATTGCAAATGAGCATCCGCAGACCATTGCCCTTGTTTTAGCCCATCTTGATCCATCCCAAGCTGCTGAGTCTCTAGCAGAATTACCAGATGATCTAAAAGCAGAAGTTACCATAAGGATCGCAAATCTTCAGGATATATCTCCATCGGTGGTGAAAACCTTAGCAAAGGTTTTAGAGGAAAGGTTTGAATCCCTTAGTTCCTACAATGTTGAAGTGGGTGGTGCTAAGGCTGTTGCAGAGATCTTCAACAGAATGGATAAAAATACAAGTAAGATCGTAATGGAGAGATTGGAAAAGGATGCCCCAACACTTGTGGCAAGCATCAGAGATATGATGTTTGTATTTGAAGATATCAAAAGACTCAGTAATACCGCAATTCAGGAGATCCTCAAGAGAGCCGATAAAAAGGCTCTTACCCTTGCTTTAAAGGGTGCAGATGATGAACTCAAAGAGAAGTTTTTCTCCAATATGTCCAAGCGTGGAGTTGAGGCGATGAAGGAAGAGATGGAGTTTATGGGTCCTGTGAAGCTTAAAGATGTGGAGAAGGCCCAGCATGAGATTGTGGAGATAGTAAGAGAACTCGACAGCGAAGGATTGGTGAGCATCTCTGGTGGAGAAGAGGATCAGTATGTATAATAGATAAATTCAGAGGTTCGAGTGCCGAGAAAAATAGTAAAGAGTGGTGACACAAAAGGGGTTTCTGAGTTTAGTTTTAAGACATTCTCCTCTGTGGCTAAAGGTGTCACTCTATTTACATACAAACCTTTTGAAATCAAGAAACCTTTAGAACCTGAATTAACACAAGAAGAGCAGATAGAAGAGATTTCATCAATTAATATCCCCGAACAGGAGTACGAAGAAAGGTTAAAAGAGGAGTATGAGAGAGGGCTAAATGATGGACTTGAAAAGGGATTTATTACTGGAAAAGAGGAAGGGTTTAAAGAGGGGTATCAGGCAGGTTATGCTGAGGCAGAGCAGAATCTAAACAAAGAGTATCAAGCAAAGAAAGAGGACTATTTAAAACTTTTGCAAACAGAGCTTTCTCATATTCAAAAATATACAGAACGGCTAAATTCAATACTCAACGATATAGACAACGAACTTCCTAAGATTGTCATTCAACTCATAAAAGATATTGTTGGCGTTGAAAGGAAGATCAACGACCAACTGATTGTAAATATTGTTAAAAAAGCCTTTTCAAAACTAAAGGATCTGGAGATTACCGACCTCATTGTAAACCCAAAGGATATCGAGATCGTTCAGGAGTTTTTCCCGGGGTATAATGTTGTTGGTGATAATACCATATTGCAGGGGAGTTTGAAAGTAAAAACGAAGATCGGTGAGGTTGATTTTACCCTTGAATCGATAATTCAGGATCTTACAAAGAATATCTATGAAGAGCTTGGAATTAATTAAGAGGGTAAAGCTCTCCGATGAACTTACCATCTATGGAAAAGTAACCAAAATAGTTGGGCTCACTATCGAGGCGGATGGACCACTCCTTGGAATCGGAACGAGATGTATAATCGAAAATGGTTCAAAATTGGGTGTATTAGCCGAAATTATAGGGTTTAAGGATGATAGAATAGTTCTCATGCCCTATGGGGAAAGTGAGGGGATAGCCCCCGGTAGCCGTGTAAGGAATGTATCCTTTGGCAATAGCGTAAAGGTGACAGAAAAACTACTCGGAAGAATCTTAGACGGATTGGGAAACCCCATAGATGATAAAGGGCCGATTACAGATTTCGATCTCTGGCCCGTCTATAATGAACCCCCAAAACCCCTCGATAGAGAGATTATAAAGGATGTGATACCCACAGGGGTAAAGGCTATCGATGGACTTATTACCGTTGGAAATGGTCAGAGGGTGGGGATCTTTGCTGGTAGCGGTGTGGGGAAATCTGTTCTTTTGGGTATGATAGCCAGAAATACCTCTGCAGAAGTGAATGTGATTGCCCTCATTGGTGAGAGGGGTAGAGAGGTGAGGGAGTTTATCGAGAGGGATTTGGGTGAAGAAGGGTTAAAGAGAAGCGTCGTTGTGGTGGCTACAAGTGATCAGTCCCCCCTTGTGAGAAAGTTGGGTGCTTTTGTGGCTACAACTATTGCAGAGTATTTCCGCCAGAAGGGTAAAAATGTGATGTTTATGATGGACTCTGTAACCCGCTTTGCCATGGCCCAAAGGGAGATAGGACTTACTGTGGGGGAACCTCCTACATCGAAGGGGTATACACCATCAGTTTTTGCGCTACTACCGAAGTTGCTCGAGAGAGTTGGTACAAAGAAAGGGGAAGGGGCTATCACAGGCTTATACACAGTTTTAGTGGAAGGGGATGATCTCACAGATCCGATCGCCGATAGTGTGAGATCCATCATCGATGGGCACATAGTTTTAAGCAGATTACTTGCGGCGAGAAACCATTTCCCTGCCATAGATGTGCTTATGAGTGCCAGTAGACTAATGAAAGAGGTAGTGTCCGATGAGCATTTTAGACTCGCAGGTACGATGAGGGACCTTTTGGCAGCTTACAATGAAGCCGAAGACCTTATTAATATCGGAGCATACGCAAAGGGGAGCAACAAGAGGATCGATACTGCAATTGCAAAGATCGATGCCATCAATGGATTTTTGAGGCAGGGTATAGATGAAAAGTTCGATTTTCAGACCACTTATGAATTGATCAAAAAGATAGTGGGTTAGCTTTTTGGATAGAAAATTCAAACTCCAGAAGATACTCGAATATAGGGAGAGGGTTTTTGAGATTGAGAAACAGAAACTTACCGAGCTTCAGAATAGGTTGAAGGATTACCAATTTAAAAGGGAAGCGTTGGCAAACGAGATTGAGTCGAAAAAAGTGGAGTTGGATAATCTAAAGTCTGATGGTAAGTTCGATTTTGCTGTGTTGGGGGAGAAATATCTTGAAAAATTATTTCAGATGTTGCAAACTCTCAATAATATGATCGAACAGACCAAAAGGGATATAGAGAAACAGAAGTCCGCCGTTGTCTCTGCGATGAACGATGTAAAAATTATGGAAAAATTAAAGGAGAAGCATAATATAAATTACTTGGCATACCTTAAAAAAGAGGAGATGAAGTTGATAGATGAGCTTGTAATCACAAGGAGAGGAAATGAAAGTTAAGTTATGGATTGTGCTTATTTTATTATGTCTCTTGGTGGGAAACCTCTATGCTGAGGATACCCTTGTAAATATTCAGAATCTTCAAAAGAGCTTGCAGGCAAAAGAGAAACAGCTAGCCGAAAAAGAGAAAGCATTAAACGAGAAAGAAAAGAAGTTAAAACTTCTCGAAGAGGACTTAAATGCCAAGAAAAAGGAGCTTGAAGATATAAGAAATACGATTCAGAAACTATATGACGATTTAAAAGGTGTGGATGACGAGAATACCGACAAATTAGTAAAAACTTTGTCCAATACAAAGCCTAAATCTGCAGCGGCGATATTGGAAAAGATGGATGATGAGCAGGCGGTAAAGGTTTTAAAAAAGATGGATTCAAGAAAATCTGGTACCATAATGACAGCCCTTGGAAAATCAAACCCAGAAAAAGCGGCAAAGATCTCAGAGAAGTTGTTGCCACCTAAAAAGTAGCATAATATGAAAAGTCAACTATTGATACCAGCCATATACAATTTTTTAGAGAATATCGATACCCCAGGTTTTGAAAAATTTTATGAGTATGCGGCGAAGAGGGATGTTCCTGTCGTTTCAAAGGCAGTGGGGAGCTTGCTCTCCTTTATGACTTCTGTTTTCAAACCTAAGAAGGTGTTGGAGTTAGGTTGTGGTATCGGTACAGCGGCGAAATATATTTTAGACAATACAGATGCCTATTATACTGGAGTGGACAACAATATAGAAAGATTACAAGTGGCGGAGAGATTTTTAGTAGGTTATAACAATATTAGATTTGTGCATTCGAGGGTGGAGCAGTTTTTTAAAAGTGATCATGGCAAATACGATTTTGTATTTGTCGATTCCATTAAGAAGGATTATGAGAAGGTTTGGTATTTGATGAAGGGTAGTTTGGCAGAAAACAGTCTGATAATTTTTGATGATTTTTTTCTCTATGGATACATCTTTCAGGAAGAGGCAGAGATCCCTTTAAAATATCGTGAAGGGGTGAGGCTTCTTAGAAGATTTATAAACAACATAAAAGTAGAAAAGAATGTAAAAATACTATTTTTACCAATAGAAAATGGAGTAATGGTGATTCACTATGAGCATTGAACTACTTTCTCCTGCGGGGAATATGGAAAAGTTGATTGCAGCAGTTAATTTTGGGGCTGATGCCGTATACCTGTCGGGCACAGATTATGGATTAAGGGCAAGTGCCGATAATTTTACGATAGAAGAGATGTATGAAGCATTTAGGTTTCTACATTCAAGGGGCAAAAAAGGGTATGTGACGGTGAATATCTATGCAAGAAATTACGATTTTGATAGCTTGGGCATATACTTAGAGCAGTTAAAAGAGGTTTCCCCCGATGCATTGATCGTGAGTGATGTAGGGGTTTTTAAGTTCATCAGAGATAAAAAGGTCGATATCCCGATACATATAAGCACGCAGGCTAATACCACCAACTATATGGCGGTGAAATTTTGGGAGGAGATGGGGGCCGAACGGGTTGTATTGGCGCGGGAATTGACGAGAGAAGAGATCAGATTCATCGCTGAAAATGTCAAATGCGATTTGGAGGTATTTGTACACGGTGCTATGTGTATATCTCATTCCGGTAGATGCGTGCTGAGCAACTATTTCAACAAAAAGGATTCCAATCGAGGTGAATGCACCCACCCTTGCAGATGGAAATACCACCTTGTAGAGGAGACAAGACCGGGAGAGTATCTACCTGTGTTTGAGGATGAAAGGGGGACATATATCTACAATTCCAAAGATCTGTGCTTGATAGAGCATATCGGTGAATTAGTGGATATGGGGATAAAGAGTTTTAAGATAGAAGGTAGAATGAAAAGTTCGATGTATACTGCGGTGGTTACAGGTGTTTACAGGCAGGCGATCGATGCCGCTTTGAGGGGTAATTTTGTGGTGGATGAAAGATGGATCAAATTATTAAATACGGTGAGCAATAGGACATACACAAAAGGGTTTTATGCCGATGAGGCAGATGAGAGTAGTATAAATTATAAAACTTCATCATATGTTAGAGGCTCAGATTTCTTAGGTGTGGTGACATCGTGGAAGGATGGGTATTTACATTTTCATTGCAAGGGTAAGATAAACAGTGGAGATGAATTGGAGATTCTCACACCACAAATGGAAGAGATATTTTATAAATTCGACGAAATATATGATAAAAATGGTGAAAAGGTAGATTTTACCAAACCTAATTACGATTATTTCATCAAAATAACTGATGAGATACCTGAGCATAGCATCATTAGGAGACTTTTGTGAGTTGGACAAGGGAGTACTACGAAAAACTTGTAAATGAACTAAACCACCACTGTGTCAGGTACTATCTCCTCAACGATCCTGTTATCTCCGATGCTGAGTACGATAGGTTGTACAATATCTTAAAAAGTATAGAAAAAGATCACCCTGAGTGGATATCACCCGATTCCCCCACACAGAGAGTAGGGTTCAAGGTTTCGTCAGGTAAAACGATCAAACACCTCTATAAGATGTTATCCCTTGATAATATCTACAGCGAGGGTGAGTTAAACGATTTTGTTCAAAAGGTGTTAAAGGTCGTGGGGAGTGATATCGATTGGGTAGTGGAACCAAAGGTCGATGGGGCTGCCGTTTCCATAGTGTATGAAAATGGTGTGATGAAATATGCTATAAGTCGCGGTGATGGTATCGAAGGGGAGGATATAACCCACAATGTCAGAACTATTAGAGCCTTGCCTGTTAGTATTGAGGAAAAAAATAGATTGGTGATTAGGGGTGAGGTGTATCTCTCAAAGGAGCAGTTCAAAAAGATCAATCACGAAAGAAAATTAAATGGTGAACCTCTATTTGCAAACCCCAGAAATGCTGCGGCAGGAACTCTGAAAGTCCTCGATCCATCCATTGCTGCAAAAAGAGGGCTGTCAATATTTATTTACGCTTTAGAGGAAGGTAGAAGGTTTGATAACCACTATGATGATCTCATGTGGTTAAAAGGTGTGGGATTCCCTGTCAACGAGAATATTTTTTTAGGGAAATCGGGGCAGTTGAAAGGTTTTGTCGATAAGATAGAAAGTTTAAGAAAAGATCTCGATTATGAGATAGATGGTGCAGTGATAAAGGTAAATAGATACAATATTAGAGAAATACTTGGAGAAACTATAAAGTATCCAAAATGGGCTATTGCCTACAAATATGAAGCAGAGCAGGTGACTACTACCCTAAAAGATGTTATCTTTCAAGTAGGGCGTACAGGCATTGTAACACCCGTTGCGATTTTAGATACCGTGAATATCTCTGGAAGCAATGTTTCGAGGGCGAGTCTCCACAATGAAGATGAGATTAGAAGGTTGGGAGTAAAAATAGGGGATACGGTTTTTGTGGAAAAGAGTGGAGAGATCATTCCTAAGGTTATAAAGGTTGTAGTAGATTTTAGAAAAGGTGATGAAAAGGAGATCCTATTCCCAGAAAATTGTCCATCTTGTGGTAGTAAATTAGTTCGCATCGATGCGTATTGGAAATGTCTTAATCATCAATGTCCTGATAGGGTTAAGGGTTCAATTGTTCACTATGCCAGCAGAGATGCTATGGATATAAAAGGATTGGGGGATAAGAGTGTTGAGAGGTTTTACGATTTGGGGATATTAAGATCTATCACAGATATATATAGATTAAAAGCGGGTGATTTGAAAGGGTTAGAAGGGTTTGGTGATCTTTCTGAAAAGAATCTTTTGGATAGTATTGAAGAGAGTAAAAATAGAGAATTTTACAGGTTTATTTATGCCTTAGGTATAGATGGGGTGGGTGTCAAAATGGCTCAGACCTTAGCTACATCTTTTAAAAACATAGATCGGCTTATAAATGCTACATTCGAAGAATTGACCAGTATACATGGTATAGGTGAAGAGGTGGGCAGATCCATTGTTCAATTTTTTAAAGATGAAAATAATATTAGAACTATAGAGTTTTTAAGGCAAGTTGGTGTCAATATGACCCAAGAAGAATCTCATGGAGATAAGTTATCAGGTATTACATTATTAATAACAGGGACACTTTCAAAGCCACGTAAATATTACGAGGATCTCATCTTGAAAAATGGGGGCAAAATATTAAGTGGAGTTAGTAAAAATTTAAATTATTTGATTGTAGGAGAAAATCCTGGTAGTAAATTGGGTAAGGCAAAAAGTTTGGGTATCGAAATTTTAAGTGAAGAGCAGTTTTTTCAAAAATTTAATATAGGAGAGTAGTTATGGAGATCCATACGATAGGGGAAGATGGTTCTGATGTAAAAAAAGTATATATCCTTTCAGATGGTACAGGACAAAGTGCCATCAATGTGGTGAGGGCGTGTCTAATCCAGTTTGATAATATAAATGTAAAGCTTATCGTGTATTCCAAGATTGATGATGAAGAGAAGATAAGGGTAGCACTAAAGCAAGCAAAGGAGGATAAGGCTTTTGTGGCATTTACCTTTGCGAGAAAGTCATTGAGAAGGCTTATTCATACGATATGTCATGATGATAATATAATGCATCACGATATACTTGGACCCCCTGTGGAGAAATTCAAATTGTTCTTGGATAGAGAACCGAGGGAGTTTCCAAACCTTTTACGCAGGTTGGATAGTAAATATTTCAAAAGGATCGAGGCGATAGATTTTGCTATTGAGCATGATGATGGAAAGAGTTTAAAAAAGATCAATGAGGCAGATATCGTTATATTGGGATTATCGAGAACATCTAAGACACCCACGAGCTTCTATTTAGCCCAATTGGGTTATAAAGTGGTGAATATTCCTCTAATTTATGGCATGAAGATCCCTGATGAGGTTTATTCAGTGGATCCCAACAAGGTGGTGTGCCTTGTAATGGACCCTGAGACACTTCAAAAGATTAGGCAGGAAAGGCTCCGACATTACAAAACAAACTCCGATTACACCAATCTAAAAAAGATATTGGAAGAGGTGGAGTTCATCTACGAACTTGTTGGTAAAAACCGCAGGTGGCATCTCGTGGATACCACAAATAAGTCTGTCGAAGAAACAGCAAGGGAAATTATTGTAAAGGTTTACGGTAGGGAGTTGGAACTTTAAATCCTCAGAATACCCGATAAATACTTCGTTGTATATATTGTTTTTTGGTATTAGGAAATTTCTATCCTTGCAAAAATTATCAAACCAGGTGCTCGATAAACATTGTTCTCTTCCCCCCTCCTTTACAAAATTTACATCTTTTTAAGAACTTTTACAACATCTTTACCAAAATATCGTTATAAATAAATCATAGTCTAATAACCCATAGGAGGTCAGATAATGAAAAAAGTTTTTCTGTTGGTTTTAAGTTTTATGCTGGTTTCCTTTGGTAGTGTGGCATTTGCAGCGAAATCTGCACCCAAAACAACTGTGCCTGATTATGCAAAGGTAGTTCAAAAAGGTGTCGATTACAACAAATGTTATGAATGCCACGACACTATCAAGGAATTAAGGGGTATGGGTAAGCACTCCAAGTTGGCTTGCGAAAACTGTCACGGGAATATCGAAGCCCACTTGAAAGAGCCTACAAATCATCCGACAGTTTACACAGAGTGGCAGGCATGCGGAAAATGCCACAAAGAGCAGTTTGAATCATTCATGCAGGTAAACAAACACAGACCAGCAAGGGATGAGAAATCTCAGCTCACAAACAGATCACCAAACCCATTCTGGGATAAACTGATGATGGGACATGGATTTACAAAAGAGCATGCTCTTACGAGAAGTCACCCATTTATGTTACTTGATCAGGTATTGGTGGACAGGGCTGCTGGTGGAAGGTTTCAGCCAAAAAATGGTTGGATGTATGTAAACGAAGGACCTAAAAAGATCTGGGATGTAATTGTTGATACTCAACCTGGAAATGATCATAAAGTATTTATGAAGCAAACTGCTGCTGCAGTAAACCCAATGTGTATCCAGTGTAAGACTCAGGACCATATCCTTGATTGGGCATATTTAGGTGATCCTAATACTTCTGCACCATTCAATAGAAAGAGTAATCCAACTGCAATGATTCAATCAAAAAAATTACAACATGGATTAAATTGTTATCAATGTCATGACCCTCATGCGGCTAAACCAAGAATAGTAAGAGATGCTCTTATTGCTGCGCTGACAAGACCTGAAGCAGATACATTATGGCACAAGGATCCAAACCGAACAAACATTAAAGTAATAGATATGGGTATGAGGGGCTATACAAGAAAGATAGCTATTCTTGAAAAATATGACTCAAGGCTTCTTTGTGGTCAGTGCCATGTTGAGTATGTATGTAACCCAGGCTCTGAAAGAACTACAGGTAAAGCAGTTGGCTATGACAGTCCACTTACAAACCACTTCCCATACAAAGATGTGCTTTCTATGTATGATCACTATGTAAATCAGCTTAATTTCACAGATTTTATTCATCCACTTACAGGTGCTAAATTAGTAAAGTTTCAGCACCCAGAGGCTGAAACTTTCTATAATTCTAAACATGCCAAAGCAGGTGTTGGCTGTGATACTTGCCATACTCCAAAGGTAAAAGACAAGAAAACTGGTAAAGTATATACCTCACACTTTGCAGTTACACCAAAGCATGACATAAAAGCATCTTGCTTATCTGGGAATTGCCATAAAGGGTGGACAGAAAAAGACGCTGTGTATGCTATTGATTCTGTAAAAGCATACATAAAAGGTAAAATGAGAAAGGCTGAATTTTGGCTTTCTGCTCTTATAGACAAGGTCGTGGAAGGAAAGAATGCTGATCTTCCTGCAGATGTTATCGCAAAAGCTCAGGACTATCATGTAAAAGCACATATTTTATGGGAGTACTGGACTGCGGAAAACTCTGACGGTTTTCACAACCCAGAAATGGCAAGAGAATCCCTTGCCCAGTCTATCGATGCATCTATGGCAGGTATTAAGGTAATCGACGATGCACTAAAGGCTAAAAAAGCAGCTGCTCAGCAGAATCAAGCTCAGAAATAGCATCAGGTTAAAAATTGCTAAGTTTCTATGAAGGCGGCTCAATGCCGCCTTTATTTTATATTGATAAGTAGGTTATATTATAGTAAGAGAAAAAAGTTCAAATACCACGGAAAGGGTAATTATGAAGAAGATTTTTGAATTATTTAGTTCCATCAAGTTGGCATTAACTCTGATAATAGTTTTAGTCCTTTTATCTATCTTAGGGTCCTTTATATCAACAACTAATCCTGAATCGGGATTGATTGGATTCATAAGTAAAATCACGGGTAAACATCATCAGGAAGTTATTTTTAGTTTCGATAAATTGGGTCTTCTTGATGTATATCATTCTAAGTTATTTGTTTTTTTGTTGATTCTCTTCACATTAAACCTTATAGTTTGCACTTTTTATAAATTGCCAAATCTATTTACGCTATTAAAGAGGGATTTAAAACCAAATAAAGCCATTTTTGAAAAGCAGAATTTTATACATTTGGAAACTGAAGATGGGTTTGATAAGGTAAAGGAAAGGATTGATAATATTTTTCATGGATACAAAGTTGCTGAGGAAAAAGATGAAGATGGAAACTACTATATCACGGCAGAAAAGGGTTTATTCAGTCGAACTGGAGTTTACATTGTTCATTTAGGGTTGATTATAATACTTTTGTCTGGTGTTCTGGGAGGAATTTTTGGATACAATGGGAATGTAGCAATCTTGGAAGGTGATAGTGATGATAGTGTAATTTTGAAAGATAATAAGACGGTAAAACTACCTTTTAGCATAAAATTGAATGAATTTCATGTATCTTACTATGATAATTCTACGAAGGCAAAGGAGTTTAAATCTGAGATAATTATCAGTAAGAAGGATAAGCCTGATGAAGCATTTTTGGTGGAGGTAAACAAACCAGCCAAATATGAAAATCTCAAGATATATCAAGCAAGTTATGGATTTTATCCATCAAAAGATGTGGTGTTTAAATTTCTGTTTAAAATGGGGGAATCTCAAAAAAAGATTCAGGCGAGAATGGATGAAGTTGTAAATATCGATGATCATATACAATTTGCTGTGAGGGATTTTGCTCCATCGCTGAGTTTGGATAATGAGGGTAGATTGATAAATCTATCTGATATGATGATAAATCCTGCTGTTATAGTAGAGTTTTTCCTCGATGGAGAATCGAAAGGTAGCGTACCTATTTTAGCAAATTATCCTCAAACTGGTGTTTTTGATGGGTTCGAACTGCAATTTCAAAAGGCTTACGGCGTGCAGTTTTCAGTTTTCTCAGTGAATTATAATCCATTTATGAATATAATTTATGCTGGATTTATAGTGTTGAGTATTGGTATTTTGATCGTTTTCACTATGGAGCACAAACTTGTTTATCTTAGGGTAAAAAGTGTGGGAGATAAACAATATATAGATATTGCTGGGTATAGACACAGATACAAGAAAGATACTGAAAGAATGCTTAAAGAGATATCAGAAAAAATATAGAGGTTTTAGATGAACGATGCTTTACTATTTGGGGTAGCTTCGATATGCTATCTTGCTGCTATGGTTTTCTATGTTGGGTTTATTTTTTTGAAAAAAGATGCAGTGGGAAAAGTGGCGTCATGGTTTTCGTGGATCGGTTTTTCTATCCACACTATAGCATTTTTGGTGAGATGGTATATATTTTCAAAGGCTTTTTCTCTACCATTTGCCCAGTCGATACCAATTACAAATCTGTATGAATCGTTACTTTTTTTTGCATGGTGCCTGATTTTAGGTAATATATTGATTGAGCTAAACTTTAAAACAAAGATCTTCGGTGCCATAATAACTGCTTTAGCGGGGATGTCGATCGCTTTTGTGGATGCTGTGGGGGCAAATAAGACTGTCCAACCGATTCTACCAGCATTGAAAAGTAATTGGCTTTTGGCTCACGCATCTCTGAGTTTTGTGGCTTACGCTGCATTCTCATTGTCATTTTCTGCGGCAATAATGAATTTGGCTTATAATATAAGGGAAAAGAAGAGACCGCTTTACTTTTTTTGGACTGGGGCATTGTCGTTATTTATTTATACTACTGTTCTTTTGCTTATCGATTTTGTTGTAAATGGCGTATCAAAAATCGGTGGTGGGTATAAACCTTTATTTATGTTGAAGTCGTTATCTTTTGGGTGGTGGATGATTATATTTGGGGTATTTTTAATTTTGTTTATTGTAGTTTGGTTTTTTGGTGCTAAATTTGGTGATCTAATTGTGAAATTCTCAATTAAATCAGAACTACTTGAAACTGTTGAATATAAAATGATCTCCATCGGATTTATGATTTTTACCATTGGTGGACTTATTTTTGGTGCTATCTGGGCAGATATATCTTGGGGAAGATATTGGGCATGGGATCCAAAAGAGACCTGGGCATTCATCACATGGCTTGTGTATGCTTTTTATTTGCACATGAGGTTTTTAAAAGGATACGATGGAGTCAAATCTTCTGCAATTGCCGTTGTAGGCTTTATTATCACTATCTTTACCTATGTGGGAGTAAACTTATTGCTATCAGGACTGCATTCTTATGGGGGGATGTGAGATAGGATATTACTATTTTATTGTCTATTGAAATATTTTTCAAGATTTGATAAGATGTTTCTATGTTGAAAGATTTAAGATTATATAGAATATATTTTTATGTTTCTTTGTTTATTTTGGTATTATCGTTGGCATACTCAATAAACGCAATTGTATATATTTTTTATCTTAACAAAATTTCTATAAAGAACAATCATGGGATATCTAAGTCCAGAGAAACAAATTATGGAAGTGTTCAAAATATCAATAATCTTTTTCGGGAAAATCTACTAAATGTTCAAAATAGTTTTTCACAAAACTCTATGAAACCTTTGAACTTCACCCTATTAGGAACGCTAATAACAGATAGAATAAAAAGTGCAATGTTGAAGATAGACAACGAAATAAAGATATTTAGACTAAATCAGAATATAAACGAGAAAACTAAAATAATTCAGATTAATGATTTTTATATATTAATCGATATAGATGGTAGAAAGCAGTTAGTAGAATTAAACAGAGACTTCAAACATGAGCCACCTAAAGAAAATCTTCCTCCGCTTTCCTCAGTAGTTCCTATCCCTCAGGGGGCGCAGAATTTTGTGATAGATAAACGGCTTGTAGATGAGATGACAAAGGATGTAGGGCAGTTTTTGAAGGATGTTAGGATCATACCATACTTTGAAAAGGGTTAGATTTAAAGATTTTTGATAAATATTGTTAGAAAAAGGCTGGACTGCTTCGGCACTTTTCAGTTGAGATCCTTGAATTATGTAAAAGTCTCTATGAACAGTTTTTTGATGACAATCAGATTCTGATGAATTTGAGTGATTAAGTTGTGATAATATTGACTTTTGTAAAATATGGTATTATATTCCTCTAAAATGGGAGAATATAATATGATAGACAGGCTTATTAAAAAAGATGTTTTAAACTATCTAAAATATTTCCCAGTAATCTTCATTACTGGTGCGAGACAGGTAGGTAAATCTACATTGGCAATGGATTTGGGAATAGATAATTATATTACCTTCGATGATATAACTATTTATCAAAGTGCAAAGGCTGATCCTAAAGGATTTATAGATAGTTTAAAGCTTCCTGTTGTCATTGATGAAGTTCAAAAACTTACAGAAATTTTGCCTGCCATAAAGCACAGAGTTGATCAAAATAGAACTAATGGACTCTTTGTGTTGACTGGTTCAAGTAATTTTATGGGTTTTAAAGAATTATCTGAAACATTGGCTGGGAGGGTGGGAATTGTGGAGTTGTATCCCTTTAGTTTATATGAAATTTATAACAAGAACAAAAACTTTATTGATTTTGTATTTTCTGAGATTGAAGGAAATATTGTGTGTGGTGAGATAGATGTTGAAGGTTATATAATAAACGGTGGATTTCCGGAAATTCAAAAGATAGATGATTATAAGGGGAAATATCTATGGTTTAGTTCATACATTTCAACTTATATTGAAAGAGATGCAAGGGATATGGGTGAGATCAGAAATTTAGATGGATTTATGAAGCTTTATAAAAGTGTCGCATTTCGTTCTGCTAATATTCTCAACAAAGCAGACTTGTGTAAAGATGTGGGTATCGATAAAAAAACTTTGGATAATTATCTTACTATTTTACTTAACACATACCAAATAAGGTTCGTGAGTTCTTTTCATAAAAATGAGATAAAAAAAGTTATCAAAAGTCCAAAAATTTATATGACTGATACTGGTGTATTGTCGCATTTACTCAGGATAAGAGATAGTAAAGTTTTAGCAGAATCGGAGTATAAAGGTATTTTATATGAAAATTTCGTTTTTTCAGAACTTTTAAAGTCTTCCACTTATTCGAATGTCAAAGTTGATATAAATTTTTATAGGACGATAGATGGTAAAGAGGTGGATTTTGTGCTTGATGATGGGAGTAGTATCGTAGCTATAGAGGTAAAAAGTGCAAAAGTGGTGAAGTCAGAGGATTTTAAGAATATATCGTATTTTGTGGGTGAGTTTGGATCAAAGGTAAAAAAAGGAATTGTGCTGTACAGTGGGGATAAAATACTCCCTTTTGGGAAGATCACTGATGCCTATCTATATGCAGTTCCATTTGCTTGCTTAGGGCATTGATTTCTGAACTGCTTCGGTCATTTCGAACGGAGTGAAGCAATCCATAGATATTCTGGACTGCTTCGGCACTTTGTAAGTGCCTCGCAGTGACATGAAAGTAATTTCTATTGTTTATAGCTTTCTATCTTCATTATCCTGCTTACTATTATCTTCGTTCGGTTGGTGACGAATTTTTGATTGCTTTTGGGGTTGTATTTGATGGGGTTTGGAAGGATTGCGGCTAATTGGGCGGCTTCGGTGATTGTAAGTGCTGATGCGGGTTTGCCGTAATAATATTTTGCCGCTTCCTGAACTCCAAATATTCCATCACCTAATTCTGCAATATTTAGGTATATTTCTAAAATCCTCTTTTTGGATACAACCTGCTCCATTCTGTATGTCAAAATCGCTTCTTTGATTTTTCTCAATGGGTTTTTGGTGGGGGAGAGGTAGATGTTTTTTACTATCTGCTGGGAGATAGTACTTGCACCATATTTGAATTTACCCGACTTGAAGTTTTCTTCAAAGGCATTTTGTATTGCTTCAAAGTCGAATCCATCATGTTGCCAAAATTTCGCATCTTCGGATACGATCACTGCAAGCCTCATCGGTCGGGATATCTGGGAAAGTGGCACCCAAGTATGTCTAATTTTTTTATTTAACCCTTTTTCTTCCCATTGTTTCATTCTGTATTTCATAAAGGATGTGGGGATGGGGTTTTCTTTTGCCAATCTTTTTACATCGTAGAAAAAAGCTGGTAAAATATAAATTATCGATGAAATAGTTATTATAACTAACAACAAAATTATTATTTTCTTAAAACTCATAGGGTAGGAATATATAGTTTATGAAAAATAAGTCAATAAATTTTGTGAAACAGGTGGGTTAGTCCCACCTGTTTAGGCATTTTTCTTTTTTAACTCTTCAAGTATCTCTCTTAATAGTTTTACATCTTCAGGGATCACAGGCTCTGGTTGTGGTTTGGCTGCTTCTTTTTTGGCAGTTATTTCGTTAAGTTTTTTCATTGGTTTTATTATACCAAAAAATACTACTGAGGCAATGATGAGAAAGTTTAAAACAGCATTGATAAATTTTCCTACATTTATAGGACCCAACTTGATTGATGAAAAATCTGGTGAACCACCGATTAATCCGATTATAGGGGTAATAACATCCGCTACCATCGAGTTTACTATCTGGTTAAAGGCTGCACCTATAATTACTGCCACTGCCAAGTCTACTACATTCCCTTTGAGAATAAATTTTTTAAATTCTTCAAACATAATCAACCTCATCTAAAATAGGCCGGGAATACCCGGCCATAAATTATTTTAATATAACTGCTTCAACTCTCCTGTTTTTCTGTCTACCTTCCTCCGTATCATTGGTATCGATAGGTTTGTCTGGACCGTATCCTTTTGCAGTAACTCTATCTTTGGATATTCCAAATTTTTCTATCAATACATTTGCTACTGCAGTGGCTCTGTCTTGAGATAATTCGATATTTTTATCTCTATTACCTCTACTATCTGTGTGACCAGCAATTTCAATTTTTATGTCTGGATACTGTTTCATGAATTTTGCTACTTTTTCTATTTCGTCGTAGTATTGCTCTTTTACCTCAGACCTATTTGTGTCAAAGAATACCATAAGGCTGATTGATATTTCACAACCATCTTTGTCAACCTTAGAACCTGCTGGTGAGTTTGGACATTTATCCAATCCATCATAAACTCCATCTTTATCTGTATCGAGTGGGCAACCATTTGCATCTACTTTTGCACCTTCAGGTGTGCCTGGGCATTTATCTAAATAATCAGCTACACCATCTTTATCTGAATCGAGCGGACATCCGTTTGAATCTACCTTTACCCCTTCAGGAGTACCTGGGCACTTGTCAAGGTAATCGGCAACACCATCTTTATCTGAATCAAGTGGGCAGCCATTTGCGTCAACTTTTACCCCTTCAGGTGTGCCAGGGCATTTGTCTAAGTAATCAAAAACTCCGTCTTTATCTGTGTCGAGTGGGCATCCGTTAGCATCTACTTTTACACCTGCTGGAGTATTTGGGCATTTATCAAGATGGTCGAATACTCCATCTTTGTCGGAATCAAGTGGGCAACCATTTGTATCTACTTTGACTCCTTTTGGAGTATCAGGGCATTTATCTAAATAGTCGTATACTCCATCACCATCGCTATCGAGTGGGCATCCATCATTGTCAACTTTTACACCTTTGGGGGTATTTGGGCATTTGTCGAGGTTATCGTTTACCCCATCTCCATCTGAATCAAGGACAGGTTTTGCTTTTTTACCTACATAGAAGTTTAATCCAGCAGTTACTATTACATCGTTTCCATTACCAAAAAGGTAGTTGTCTCTAACTTCTGCAAATACACCGATATTTTCTACAACTTTGTATTTAGCACCCAAAGCAATAGAAGGACCAATGTTCATCCCGTAGGTTATATCTCCACCCAAACCAGCGGAAGCGTAAGGTTCGATACCGCTAAAGTTTCCAAAATAGTATTTTAAATGTGTATGATAATTAAACAGATCCACATCTTTGCCATTTTCCCTTTCGGTAGGCACATAACCAAGACCTATTTCAAACCCTAAATTGTTGTTTAAAAATCTCTCTACTTTGAGACCGAATTCCGGTTTGTCTTTTTTGTCCCTATCATCATCAAAATAGTGATACCCTAAATAGGGAGATATGGAGTATTTGAACTCCTCTGCATAAGACAAAGCATATACCGATAGCATCAAAAACAGCAAAATTTTTTTCATCTTTTCACCTCACGCGTTTTTTAAATTATAAACTTTTAAAGTAGTTTTTACAATAAGAATTTCATATTTTTTATGGATTTTGGTACTTGTCAATAACATATTTACCACTTTTGTTCATTATTGATTTAACA
>CAZFHX010000002.1:86487-121492 GCA_964519265.1 uncultured Deferribacterales bacterium | reverse complement strand
CAAATGGGACTGGGATACAAAATACCCTGTAATACACATTTCCATAAAAGGAGAACTAACCACTCCCGAGCTTCTTAGGGAAGAACTCTTGGCAAATCTAAGAAGTAATCAGAAAATTTTGGGTGTGGAATGCGAAACTCAGCATAACATATCGATATGCTTCGAAGAATTGATAATGCTCACATACGAGAAATACAAGCAAAAGGTTGTAGTCCTTGTGGATGAGTACGATAAACCTATTCTTGATAATATAACAAATCCCGAGTTAGCTTCTCAGATGAGAAATATCTTAAGGGGATTTTATTCTGTAATAAAAAGTAGCGACAGGTATCTACGATTTGCCTTTCTCACAGGTGTGAGCAAGTTTACCAAGACCTCGATATTTAGCGATCTCAATATGCTTACTGATATATCCCTCGATGGTAGATACGGGAATATCTGCGGTTATACCCAGAAGGATTTAGAGGAGTCTTTCGCAGAATACCTTGTGGGTGCTGATTTAGATAAGATAAAGGAGTGGTACAACGGATACAATTTCTTGGCGGATAATCTGTATAATCCATTCGATATACTACAATTCTTTGCAAGTGGTAGGGTATTTAAGAACTATTGGTTTGAAACAGGGACACCTTCTTTTCTCATAAGGATTTTAGAACAAAATATGTATTTTTTACCACAACTATCCAATTTAAAAATGGGTGATCAAATAATAAGTAGTTTTGATATTGAAAAACTTGATTTTGAAGTAGTACTTTATCAAAGCGGCTACCTTACCATAGACAAGATGGAGATTACACCACTTGATACCATCGAATATACTCTAAGAATACCTAATCGAGAAGTAAGACAATCGTTAAACGATTACATATTAGATAAATTTTTTTATGCACGAAATCTGATAAATAAGAAGGTTGACCTATATAAGACCCTTTTAAATGAGGATTTAGAAGGGTTTAAAAATCAACTAATCTCTGTTTTTTCATCAATTCCATATAACAATTACACAAACAACAATCTCGCTAATTACGAAGGTTTTTATTCGAGTATTATTTATGTTTATTTGCAGAGTATGGGGTTTGAGATAGTGGGAGAGGATGTAACCAATTTGGGCAGGATAGATCTTACATTAAAAATGCCCAATGCGATTTACATAATCGAGTTTAAGGTTGACGGGAATGACGGATTGAAGCAATTGAAGGAGAAAAGGTATTTTGAAAAATACCTATCACACGGAAAACCAATATATCTTGTTGGGATTGAGTTTGACAGTAAAATTAAAAATATTAGAAACTTAGAGTGGATTAAGATTTGATACACAACAGAATGTTACACTTGAAAATATTTAGATGGCGGAGGAGGTAGGATTCGAACCCACGGTGGGCTATCAACCCACGCCTGTTTTCAAGACAGGTGCCTTAAACCACTCGGCCACTCCTCCGTCTTGGGGGAAAGTTTAATACAATATTTTTTTCATTTTTGCAAGTATTTTTTGTAAGTTCTATTGAATAGCAACCATATCGAGTTTGACATGGTCACCTTCCATAATCTCCTGTGTATTAGAAATCACATATAGATTAGCATATCTATCCTGAGCAAAAACAACGGCAGCCTCACCGATAAAAACCCTATTTCTGAAGCCACCTTCATCAACATACCTGTAGATCTTGAAAACATCACCAGGTTTTATGCCATTATTTTTACCAATATTTACAACGATCTTATAGCCACCACCCGAGATAGACATATTATTTTGCAAACCTATCACATACCCCTCTCTGTCTAAATCTGTCTTAACAAAATCCACAGGCATTGGGAAATCGTTTTTTATATGTCCTACCACTTTTAACCCTTTCCTCACTGCGTCATAGACTTTTGAAACCTTGACCTGATACCTATTCTCATTTTTCCTGATTATTTCACCTTCGCCTACGGTAGTATAAACAGTAACATTGTCTTCACTTTTCACAGGTTCGAGAAAAATGACTTTTTCCCCCTCTCCAAAGGCTTTATCGGAAACCACATATACTATATCACCACTTGCAGCGTTGAACTTACCTTCTGCAACTGATACCACTTCAGCACTAATAGGTTCATCATACACCATTTCAAATTGACTATCTTTATAGAGTTTTAATGCTCTTTTAATACTTTCAAACTTTTCATCCACTTTTTTTAACTCAATTATAGGGCTAACGAGCCCCAATGATTTCAAAGCATCCTGATCCTCCCTTAAAACGATCGCATTCTCAAAAGAAAACTCTTCGGCACTACTCAGCCTCTCAAAGGCTGCCAAATTAATTTCAGCAGAAATTTCTGCCTCTTTTTTTGATTTAATCTTAATTGGTATCATCACAAATTTCTTTGGATAGATTAAATCTGGATTGGTTATGTATGTATTATACTTCCAAATCACTGGCCACTTAAATGGGTTTTTATAAAATCGTTTGGATATGCCCCATAAAGTATCACCTCTTTTGATCTCATACTTAACATCTGCTAATAAAATAGTTGGGAATAGTAAAATCAACGATAAAACTACATATCTATTCATCCTTTACCCCCCATTCTTTTAGCTTACTTCGGGCAACATTTGCTATTTCGGAATATTTGAAATTAAGAATCAATTTTTTCAAGATATCGACACCTTCAGATCTCTTCCCAACTCTATCAAGGATAACTCCCAACTTGTACATCGCATCGGGTACCTTGTTTTCCTGAGGATAGTTATCAATTACACTTTTGAAAGATTCTATTGCTTTCTCATAATTTCCCAAATTTAAATAACATTCCCCCATCCAATATAATGCGTTGTCTGCGAGGGTATCCGTGGGGAATCTTACAGTGAAGGACCTGAACTTATTAATTGCCTCTTCATATCTTCCACTTTTGTATAATTCCATAGCCAAATTATATAAAGTGGTTTTATCAGCGATATCATCCTCTATATATACCTTACTTCCCTCTGTTTGACTTGATTGGATCTTTTGCTGTATCTGCTCAGTCTTTTGAGATTTTGATTGAGGTAGTTGGGATTCAAGGGATCTAAATCTCTCATTCGTTCTACTTTCGACTGATTTCAACTCAGATTTCAACGCGATGAGTGCCTCAGCATTTAACCTATTGTCTTCACTTACAGTTTTGATCTTCCTGTCCTGCTCTGCCAATCCGTTTTTGAGATCGGCGATCTCCTTTCTCAACTCCATATTTTGATTGTTTAACTCATTTACACTCTTTTTTAATAGTGCAATATCATCAGTCGCACAGGCACACAAAAATAAAACTGGTAAAATATAAACTATCCTCTTCATATCAAAATCTCCTTAGAGTATCAATTTATCCAATGTGTTTATCATAATACTCATATCAGGCTTACCAATAAAGGCATTTGCGCCGATACCTAAAACCTTTTTTTCATTCTCCTCGCTCGCCAAAGAGGAGAAAACAACTATCGGGATGTTTTTGAAACGCTCTGTGTTTCTCAAATTCTTTATTAGAAAGGTACCATCTGCCACAGGCATTTCAAGATCGGTTACAATTATGTCGGGATTACCTTTTTGAACTGCATCAAGTAGCTTTTTCCCATTTTCAAAAGCGTTTACCCGATAACCGGCATTTTCTAAATTCCTTACGAGCAGCTTACGAATAACATCGGAATCTTCCGCTAAAAAAACCAACTTTTGTGATCTCAGATCTGACTTGGAGTAATCTATCTCCACATTTACCATCTTGGTATTTGGATTTATTTCGGAAACGATCTTTTCAAAATCGAGGAGTTGGACAAGTCTGTTGTTGATATTCACCACGCCTAACACAGAATTTGCAAGTTGAAAATCGGAAATAGATGAATAATCCTTTATGTCTGCCCATGTGACTCTATGGATACGGGTGATATCATCAACGATAAATCCGTTGTATTGAAGATTGAAATATGTGATAATGACTTTTGCAGTTGTAGGATCGTAATCGTATTTTATATTGAGCCAATAGGCTAAGTTTATGATAGGGATGATCTTGTTTCGAACATTGGCAGTACCAACTATTGCAGGATGAGCTTCTGGAACACGGATCACCTCAGGAAACTTTATGATCTCCCGCACCTTTGCAACATTTATCCCAAAATAATTATCTTTTGCACCTCTGATAATAAACTCAACAACCTCAAATTCGTTGGTGCCCACTTCCAGCAAAATATTATGATCTAATGCCATAACACCCCCTTAAGTAAATATAACATACATTTTGATCAAATGCAAGAAAAGTTAGACTTCAACAGCAAGACCTACCTTTATGGGGATCAACTTCTCACCTAATCTATTTTTAAGATGGCATATAGCATCTATTCCTGTACAATGACCTGTTATAATGTATTCGATATCATTCTCTATGAGAAAGTTCAAAACATGTTCTAATTCTCTATTGCTACTTCTGAATAGATGAAATCCACCCGAGATGCTTTTTAGTTTTACATTGCCAAATTTCTTCCTAAAATCTAAGATTATATTCACAATGCCTGCGTGGGAGCAACCTGTGATTATATGATAATTTTCATCTTCAGATAGAATGAGGTACTGTTCGTCGGGGAAATAGTCTTTTAAATATTCCCCATTTTTTGATATGTATAAGTTCTTATCGGAATCAAACTCTTCAAATCTACCGATACTACCTGATAAATAGACACCCTCATCAATTCTACTCATCGTCTCATTAAATTGGAAATTGTGAACATACTCCCTATAAAAATTTTTATCCAATCCTATGTAATCGTAGCCTCCTTTCGGAGTTATCCTTAGATGTTCTGAGTCTATATCTTTATGGCAAAAGATCTTTACTTTTCTATTAGAAAAAAGATAGCCCAGTCCACCGGTGTGATCATAATGACCATGGCTTAACACCACATAACTAATCGATTCGATGTCCAAAGATAAGGTTTTGATATTTTTCAAAATAACATCCGTTTGCCCTGCATCAAATAGTATATTTTTACCTCCAATCTCTATTAAGACAGAAAACCCATGCTCGGCTGATAATCCAGCCCTATCAACATAATTGTCCACAAGAAAAGTGATCTTCATACATCACCCCCAGAGGTAGGAATTTATTAAAGAAACCGCAGGTATCGTAAAAAGGCAACTGATAGTTGTGATAAAGATCGCCTCAGTGGCCAAATGTTCATCCGAATTGTAAGCTTTGGCAAGCATCACCACTGTGGTCATTGTGGGTAATCCAGCAACTATACTGAGTATTCCCAATTGTACAGGTGGTAGGTAATTTTTGAATATACCATAAAAAAGAACAGGAACAATCATCATCTTTACTAAAACAATCGCAAATACATGAAACTTTTTCAAAACCCCTTTATGATCCATAAAACTCAATGCAGCACCTAAATATATCATCGTAAGGTACTTACTTGTGCCACCTATGCCATAAATTGTATCTGTAATCACTTTTGGTGGCTTTACACCCAAAATTAACACAACGATGGCAATCAAAAGTGAAACAGTGGTGGGGTTTATCATATTTTTTATGGAATTTTTTACCGAATGAGTACTTAAGTGTCTGCTACACATATACACACCAAAAGTCCAAAGAAGTGACATATCCACAAGGGTATAGATGGTAATAGATACCCCTGCCAATGGATCCTTGTAAACCTCATTGATAAGGGGGATCCCTATGAAACCCATATTCCCAAAAGTTGTTAAAGGTAGAAATACATTGAAACTTTTCCCCTCAAGTCTGAAAAACTTTGCAATTAAAAATCCAAGTGCAGGTAATACGATAAAAAGCAATACCACCGCAATGGTAAAATTTATCGATACCACAAAATCCCTACCTGTCACCCCACTTCCAGCCACAACAGCAAAAATTAGGCATGGCAGAATAATTTTTACAATAAACCGTGCCAAGTGAGTCAAACTATCCTGACAAATCACCTTTGTTTTTGAGGCAATAAAACCTATCGCCATCAAAATAGCAAATATGATAACTTGATTTATAATTATCGGTAAGTGGCTACTCATCTTATCTTACATCCCCACCACTTACCCTTCTCTATTACTTCCTCCTCATCAAAAGTGGTTATTCTTCCACTTAACATCACAGGCTCACCATTTACAAAAAGGTCTGAAACATTGTCAGGTTTCGCTGAATATACGATGTGAGATAAGGGATTAAACATCGGTACAGTCCAGCAATTTTCAAAGGTAAAAACTGTAAAGTCAGCAGAATAACCCACTTTCAAATCTCCACAGCCTTCCAGATAAAGCCCCTTCGCTGCATTTCTTGTGGCCATATCTATCACAGTTTGAGCATCCAAAACAGTGGGATCTAAGTTCAAACCTTTGTGAAATTTTGCAACGGTGGAGAGCTCACCGAGCATATCTAAGTCGTTGTTGCTTGCCGCACCATCGGTCCCTATAGACACATTCGATCCAGCATCCATATATCTCTTGACCTGTGCAAAACCACTACCCAATTTTAGATTGCTTTCGAGACAATGGGAGATATTCACCTTTTTTTTACCTATTATATTTATCTCCTCATCAGAGAGGTGAACCATGTGGGCAACGATCGTTTTAGTGTCAAAAAGACCCAATTCATCCATCAAAGCGACAGGGGTTTTGCCGTATTTATCCTTAATTGTTTTTACTTCATCCAATGTTTCTGCCAAATGAGTATGTATTAATAAATCGTATTTTTCAGCGAAGTTTATGCATTTTTTATAGCTCTCAGGGGAAACGGTGTACGGAGCATGGGGAGAAAGAGCCACCTTTATATCGTAATCTCCCTCAAAATATCTATGTAAATTTAAAGCATTTTCTAAATAATCGTCCAACCCTTTCCCAAACTTCGTGGGGAAATCTAAGATACCAGCACCCAACACGACCTTTAATCCAGCCTTTTTTATCGCCTCACCTATACTCTTCGAGTAAAAATACATATCATTGGCCCAAACAGTGCCGGAATGTATCATCTCTGCCGCTGCAAGTAGTGTGGCATCATAAACAAACTCTTCACTGAGATACTTCGATTCTGCTGGCCAGATGTAGTTTTTCAGCCAATCCATCAGAGGGATATCATCCGCCAACCCTCTAAACAAGCTCATAGGAAGGTGTGTATGTGTGTTTATAAAAGCGGGAACAATTATAGAATTTCGTTTCTCATATCTGATCTCTGCATCCATAGATGTATCTGATATATTTAGGACCTTTTTATCAAAAATAAGGTACTTGTCCTTTTCTAACTTACCATCATAATAGATATAATCAGCCTTGTAAGCCTTTTTCATACTAATCCCCATCTATAGCAGTATTTTTAGAAGGCCTTGAGGTTGTTCCACATGATAATCTGGCACAACATCGCTGAGTTTTCCATAGCCGTATCTGCAGAATACGGTCTTTAGACCACTATTTTTTCCACATTCAATATCGGTATAGTTATCACCTATGAAAAAACCTTTTCTTTCTAATGAAAGGTTCTTAATTAATTCGAAAACAGGTAGCGGTGACGGTTTTTTTTCTGGAAAAGAATCTCCCCCATACCATTTCAAAAAATATCGATCCAACCCGAAATACCTTACAAGATAATCTGTCATCTCTTCAGACTTGTTGGATAGAATCACCATTGGATAAGACTCTGATAACTTTTCAATAATATCTATTATAAAGGGAAAAGGCTTCGTTTTGTTTACTATTCTTAATTTGTATCTTGTTCTAAAAAATTTTTCATGCTCATCTATGAAATTATCCTTTCCAACGGCTCGTTCTACAAGTTTTTTTATACCATCTCCCACATAGCTTTTCGTAGTGTTTAAATCGAATCGCGGGAATCCGTAGTTATCAAGTGTTTCTATTAAAGCATCGTGGATATCCTCTATGGTGTCGAGGATCGTGCCATCCAAATCGAATATCAGGATCTCTTTTTTAGCAGACAACTTTTACATACCCCCGTAATCTTTATCTCAATTTCATCTACAAACTCATCTACTATATTGATTTCAGGCAAATTGTCAATCTCTTTACAGGAAGTTTTGTGGCACATTTTACAGTAAAAATGAAGGTGAGGATGAGACTGATTCAATCTAAAACAGTAGTGGCTAACCCCTTCTGGATCAACATCTCTCATAATGAGACCCTTCTCTTCGAAAAGTTCGAGGGTTCTGTATATGGTTGTTTTATTTAAATAGTCGAGGGTATTCAACAGCTCCAATGCCGATACAGTGTATTCCCTTTTTAAAAGCTCTTCGAGTATCAATACTCTATTTTTATTAGGGCGTATGTTGTACCGTTTCAGCAGTTCTTCAGCTTTTATTTCTGACATAGATAATTAAAGTATCGATAAAATATACTAAAACCGAGAAAAGTATAATCGTAGCACCCGTAGAGAGATTGAAGTGGTAAGCCAGCAGAAAACCCACGAGAGAGAAGATTAGTGCGAGAAAACTTGACAAGATCAGCATCATCATAAGACTCTTGCTTCTTCTGATGGCAATGCTCTGAGGAATGGTAAGCATAGCCATTACAAGTATTATCCCTGTCATTTTTATAAGTATCACTATGGATAAGGAAACTATGATTAAAACAGCAAAATACACCATCTTTACATTAAAACCGATCACCCTTGCATAATCTTTATCAAAAGAGATCAAGACCAGATTTTTATAGTTGATGCCCAAAAGTATCACAAGCACCAACAGTAAAATAGATGAACTTACAAGATCGCTACTCGTTATGGTAAGGATATTACCAAAAAGATAAGTCATTATATCTGCGTTGTACCCTGGGGTAAGATCTGTAAGGATGATCCCTAAAGCCATACCGAAAGCCCATATCATACCTATGAAAGAGTCTGCCATCGAATGCTCCCTCTCTGTGAGCACTCCAACCAAAAACCCAGCTATTGAAGAAAATATCATAGTAGTGATGGTAACAGGAAATCCTAAAAAAAATGCCAACCCAACACCACCATAAGCAGCATGGGCAATGCTCCCAGCAAGGGAGACTATTCTGTTTACTACAACTATACTTCCAACGATACCACAGAGAAAACTACTCAAAACTATCCCTAAGATGGCATTTTTGAGAAAGATGTAATCGAAAAAATCTACAAGCACCTACACACCACCCTGGGAAATATGCTTCATCTCATCTTTTAGATACTGCCCTAAATGACACGAATGGGCATCATGAATACCGTACATAAGGTCTATCATCTCTTGATTTATCTGAGGTTTGTCCATATAGATCAAATTCTTATTGACACAAGCAACCGATTTAGCACCCGACATTATCAATCCTAAATTATGGGTGACCATAATTATCGTCATCTTACCATTTAGCTTTTCGAGGTAGGAGAAAAAACAAAAGGTACCGTAAGGGTCTATATTTGAAGTAGGCTCATCTAAAATTAATAATTCTGGTTGTGATATAACTGCCCTTGCCAAAAGAACCCTCTGCAGCTGACCTCCAGACAGATCTGAAATCTTTTTCTCAAGCAGATCCCCTAATTTAAGCTCTTCTACTACTTCCCCAAAAAACTCTTGGGAAATCTTTTGCCCCTTGGCAAGCCCCAAAATAATCACATTCTTCACGGTAATCGGGAAATCCCTTTTGATTGTGATATATTGAGGAAGATAACCTACCTTGTTTCTCTCGATGTTTAAACTTACCGTACCTTTATTAGGGGTAAGAAGCCCCAACATCAACTTAAGCAATGTTGTCTTACCACCACCATTGGGACCTAAGATGATCAAATAATCCCCTTTTTTCACGGAGAGGTTTATATTTTCCAATGTCCAAAACTCTTCGTTGTTATACTTAAAGTAAAGATCTCTGACCTCAATCAACTTTTCCAATTTATTCTAACCCCTCAGCTATTTTTTGTGATACATTTTTCATATTATCAAGCCAATTGTACTCCAAAGGATTGATCTTTACCACCTTTGCATTCAATTCTTTAGATAGAGTTTCTACCGTGGAACTCGAAATCTGAGGTTGCACAAATATCACCCTTATATTTCTACCCTTTGCAAAACTGATTATCTCTTTTAGTCTTTTTGGGGAAGGCTCCTTACCTTCAAACTCTACGGCAACCTGGTTTAATCCAAAATCCTTTGCAAAATACCCCCAGGCAGGATGAAATACAAGAAAACTTTTATTTTTTTTATCCTTAATTCTGTTTGTTATCTCATTTTTTATATTGTCTATCTCTTTGATCAACTCGTTGCTATTTTTTTCGTAAATATTTTTGTTCGATGGATCCATATCGATAAAAGCATCTCTGGTATTTAAAACCACCTTTTTCATATTTTCTATGGATAGCCATATATGGGGATCGTAGAAAAGTTTTTTACCATGCTGATGGTCGTGATCCCTCATTTCGATCTTATCTATACCTTTGTCCACCCTATATAACTTCATATCTCTGTTTAATTGAAGTATCTTCTTGAGCCAAATCTCATCCAATACCTGCTCTAAGCTAAAATATGCAGATGCTCTGCTCATCTGTTTTAAAATGTCAGGTTTAGGTTCGTATGTGTGAGGGTTTGCACCTTCAGGTATCACAGATATCACCGTCCATAAATTACCAGCAATCTTTTCGGTAATATACTTTTGAGGCAAAATGGTAACAGCTACAACCCTATCAGCAGCATAAGCAAAAACCGAGAAAAAGAGCAAAACCAAACTGAAAATAATATTTTTCATGGGTCCTCCAAATTGCAACTCAGTTTCAAAAAATAATATTGCAACTCAGTTGCAAAATGTCAAGGGATTTATCAATCAAATAACAAAAATTAAATTTTACCTTCCCTGATGAGAGCTGAATATCGAACTTGCACAAATAGTAAGAAACTTGGTCATCTCACCATCACTCCTCGATGTGAGTATCACAGGGCAAGCGGCACCGAGCACAAGATTTGCTACCTCAACACCCATCGTCATTACCCATGCCTTGTAGAGAAAATTTCCTCCCTCTATGTGGGGTACAACAAGAATATCTGCTTTTCCAGCCACAGGATTATCCTTCAAACCTTTTTTCTCTACAGAGTCTTGATATAATGCCAAATCGTACGAAAGAGGACCATATACGAAAGCATCCTCCCATTCCATCTCAGAAAGCTGTTTCTCCAAAATACTCGTCGGAATTTTGGAAGATGGAACTTCATTGGCATCCAAAAGAGCCACACGAGGTTTATCAATTCCTAAGCTTTTAGCCGCTTCTATGGCATTTTTTAAAATATCAAAACTCGATTCTAACTTGTCATCGATGAAAAGAGATGGATTTATCGCTGGATCTGTTAAGAAAATGAGTCTATCCACAGAAGGTAGTTCGAATATACTCACAAGGGACAATCTCCTACCAATATTCAATCCCTTCTCTTTATCCAGAATCGCTTTTACAAAATTCTGTGTATTGATCTTCCCCTTCATTATTAGCTGAGCATCACCTTTCCTAACGATCTCTACACCTTTACGAGCCGCATCAAGTTCATAGTTTTCAGATAGATCTACATCTACAAATTCATAATGGTTTTTGTAGTTGAGAAAACCTTTGCAATACTCCTCCGTCTTTGAGATATTCCCCACAAGGAATACTTTATCAACAATCCCCTCCTCAATAGCTCTATTTACCGCTCCCAAAGAGGAATCATCAGGACATATCAGAGAGATATTTTTCTTGGGTAAAAGCTTAGCAGCCTGCACCATATCCCTCATCCTCTTACCCTTTACCTGATGAACCATCGACTCTGAATTAAATACTACAACGAGAAGTTTTGATGTATCCGTAATCGAATTTATACAATGGGGTATGGATGAATCGAAATAAAGTGTGTCTCCATCCTCAAGTATGAACTCCTCATCACCTACTATCGTCCTTATCTTACCACTCATGACATAGTGAAACTCTTCACCTTTATGGGAGCTAAATTCCTGTTTTTCATCCCTTCGCACCTCAACCAAGAGAGGCTCCATACTTCTACCAGAAAAAAAAGGTGCCAAACTTTCGTAATCGTACCCCCTTCTCCTCCTCACAGGTATCCTTTCATCACGCCTTGTTGCCACTGCTTTTCTCGGTTTGAACTCATTTCCATAGATCAGAATGGACACATCCTTGTTTAATGCCCTTGATAATTTGAGAAGTAAAGAAACAGATGGCTTAACCTCGTTTGATAAAATAGTACGAAACTCATCCTCCGAGAGGTTGATCTGCTTCAATAAAAAATCGATATCTATATTTTCAGATTCTATAATCTTTCTAATATTAGTGCCAATTTCCAACATATAATCACCTCAAATATATTCCTTAGGCTGCTCTTTACCTGTCAATACCCTTACACCAGCATCGATAAGGGCCTCGATCTCATTTTCACCTGGTTCGATGATAATTTTACCGATGAAAGCAACTTTGTCAGTTATCAATTTTAGGAATCTCTCGCTAAACGCAAGCCCACCTGTCAATACAATCCCATCCACATTGCCACTTACCACAGTGGCAAGAGCACCGATCTCCTTTGCAACCTGATACGCCATCGCTTCATAATACAGTTTAGCATTTTCATCGCCGTTGTCTATCATTTTTTCTACTTCTCTTAGATCAACAGTACCGAGATAAGAATAAAGACCTGCTTTCCTCGAAACAATCATCTTTAATTCATCTATACTGTAGACCCCCTTTTTCAATAGTTCAAGAACCCCATCCACAGGCAATCCACCAGCTCTTTCGGGGGAAAAAGGGCCATCACCATCAAGGGCATTATTTACATCGATGACTCTCCCCTTTGAATGTATTCCGATTGAGATCCCACCACCAAGGTGAGCCACGATGAGATTTAATTCATCATAAGACTTTCCAATCTTTTCAGCCACCTTCAATGCTGTTGCTTTCTGATTTAGAGCATGAAACATACTCTTTCTCTCAACACCTTTCAAACCTGAAACCTTTGCTATCGGCTCCATTTCATCTATGACGGGTGGATTTGTTATAAAAGCTTCACATCCATATATATCGGCAAGCTCTTTAGCTATAATCCCACCTAAATTGGCAGCATGCTGTCCCATTACCCCTACCTTAAGATCCTCAATCATCCTATCATTAACCCTATAAACACCACCCTTGATAGGCTTCATCAAACCACCCCTTCCAACAACAGCATCGATCTTTTCAACAGGATTTAACAACTCTCCGATAGTCTGTTTAATTACATTAAACCTAAACCCCTTCTGTTCATATATACTATTACAAGCATCTATCTCTTTCCTATCATGAGAAATAGATCTTTTCGTTATCTCATTCCCTTTTAATACACCTATTTTTGTGGAAGTAGAACCTGGATCGATTGCAACCACAATCATATCATCCTCCTTGTTTAGTTAAACTTAATATAGCAGAATTTTAACAAAAATCAATCCTATTTTAAAAAACATTTTTCATGCATATACAACAAGCAGTTACCAATTTCCTCTTGACATACCATTAAAACGCTATTATAAAACACATCATGAAAAAGATATTAATTCTATTTTTGACAACTGCGTTGTTTGGCTGCGCAGGTTTAACAAAGAATACCAAACCAAACAACACAAACAACTCTACAATCCCAAAATCCTTAAAAGTAAAAAATTTGGATATAGAAGTCACCAAAGTTGCTTCTCCCAATTACATCTATACATCAGAGATACAAAACAACGAAAAGATCACATCTATTGAGATAAAAGAGGTAGTAGCTAAAAAATCAGATAATAAGTCAACCAACAAAATAGAAAATAAAGTAGTGATAAAGTCAGAAAAAATAAGTCAAGCATACCAACCTGAGTTTGACACATCATTTATCTTTCAAGAAGAAAAAAAATTAAAACTAAACTACAACAACTTGGATAACATCACAGATTCGTTTAATGTACCTGTAACCATAAACGATAGAGTAAAAAAGTACCTTGACAGGTTTACATCTACCTCAAGGGGTGTAATGCAGAGATGGATAAACAACTCATTTAAATATATATTTTACATCAAAGATGTGTTCCAGAATTATGGTCTACCCACAGATCTGGCCTATCTACCTTTAGCGGAGAGCGGTTTTGATCCTATTGTCAGATCCAGAGCAGGTGCAGTGGGTATGTGGCAATTTATGGAGCACACTGGAAAACTATACGGATTAAGGGTAAACTACTGGTTGGATGAAAGAAAAGATTTTGAAAAATCCACCGATGCCGCTGCAAGGCATCTAAGAGACCTTTACGAAAAATTCAACGATTGGAACCTTGCTCTTGCGGCCTACAATGCAGGGGCAGGTAGGATTCAAAGGGCAATAGATAAATTTAACACTGAAGATTATTTTGAATTATCCAGTTATAGACATCTTGCAGAAGAGACTAAAGATTATGTACCGAAATACACTGCCCTGATGATTATCCACAAAAACCTTCTTCAATACGGTTTTGAATATCCCGATATAGAACCTATCACCTACGAAAAAGTCGAATTAGATTACCCTGTTAACCTATTTATTTTGAGTAAACTCATCGGTATCGAAATGAGTCAGATTATAGATCTAAATCCTTCATTGAGAAGATGGATAACACCTCCAAACGATACATTTGAACTAAAAATACCCACAGGATACAAGGATAAGGTTCTTGCAGTGCTAAACAATTACTCTCCAGAGGAATTGCTACAAGTAAGAATATATACACCTTCCAAAAAGGAAAAAGTATCTGACATAGCAAAGAAATACAAAGTTTCCACCAATCAGATCATAGCGATGAACGGATTTAAAAAACCTGTGGTAAGAGCAGGCTTCCCAGTGCTCATACCATCTGAAACCGGCAACATTGAAATCACACAAAAACAATTGGAAGAGATGACTAAAATATCTGACATCAGAGAAACACCTACCATCACTTACAAGGTTCAGAAAGGTGATACCCTTCAGAAAATCGCTAAAAAATTCAAAACTACAGTAAAATCTATTCAATCAACAAACAGCATCAAAAATATAAAAGTTGGCATGAACATCGAAATCCCTGTAAAGCAATCTATCAAATCATCCAAAAAAACAGCTAATAAAACTGTGAGTATCTCAAAAACCTCTTACATCACTTACAAAGTAAAAAAAGGTGATACTATTTACAAATTGGCAAGCAAATATGATACTCAACCCCAGAGTATAATCAAACTCAATAATATCAAAACCCTCAAACCAGGTCAAACCATCAAGATCCCCAGATCATAAACTTTGATGAAAAAATTTGTCTGCACTAAAGATTGTATTGAAGCCTGCTCAGCATTCATCGATGAAAACTACAATATTCTCCCAGAGAATAGAAATCATAGTGGAAAATTCGTATGTTCAAAACTTTACAAATTCATCCAAAAAGAGATCTACTCTCCAGATAAAAGCTTCATATCGATTGACGGCAAAAAAAGGACCTTAGATGACCCTTCCATCATAAAATCTATTGCAGACATATTGACAAATTCTAAAGATCAAAACATCCTTTACATCAGAGGTTCGGGTAGTTTAGGATATATGATGAACTACTGGGACATCCTGTTCTCCCATTTTCCCAATATACACTTCGTCGAAGGATCCCTATGTCTTGGAACTGGGCAATCGGCACATTTAGAAGATTTTGGAGAATACACAAACCCACCCATAGAAAATCTAAAAAAAGTGGACAATATAATTCTATTCGGCAGAGATGCCCACAATATTTCCCCGCACCTATACGCTTTTCTAAAAAAATTAAAAAAAGATGGTAAAAAGATCATCTATATCGACCCGATTTATAGAAAAACAGCTCAACTTGCTGATAAATTCATAAGAGTAAAACCAGCATCAGACAACTTTTTATGTGCTGCAATACTTAAAAACTTAGGAAAAGATGAGATAGAATATAGCATAGATGAACTACTTTCAAAATGTGGAATTAATACAGACGAACTTAACTATCTATCGGATATTTTTAGATCAGCAAAAAATGGAATCATTACCGGTTATGGACTTCAAAGATATGTCAATGGCAAGAATATCGTACAATGGATCAATAGACTCTCTTACCTTACTGATAACTTAGATTATCTCTACTATGTTCGCAGTTCCAAAGAGGGTTTACCAAAACCGAATATAACTAACCCAACAATCAATATATCAGAAATACTCTCTCGACTTGAAAAAGATTTCTTCAAAGGGGCAATAATCGTAGCCGCAAACCCACTTATCTCCTATCCATCCTTCCACAAACTAAAAGAAGCTTTTAACAAACTTAATTTTTTATTCGTGGTTGACACACAGATAACAGAAACTGCATCGATAGCCACGCATTTTATCAAAGTAGGTGGGATGTTTGCTCAGGAAGATATCTGTGGAAGCTATTTTTACGACAACAGGCTACAGGTAAGAGATAAGATATTTGATAAACCATCTGATATAGACATAATAAAATCTTTGGCAGATTACCTAAACATTAAAATTAATCCATCAATACCAAGCATCCCATCTCCCCAAAACTATACTACCAAAATATACAAAACAAAAACGCTACAACTTGTAGAATCACCCTCAAAAGGTTTAAGACTTATCACAGGTTCCCATTACAGTTATCTAAACTCCCAGAGATTTGACAATTTCGGTGAAAACTTTATCCATATATCCCAAACTGATGCAGATGAGTATGGGGTAAAAGATGGAGATACCGTATCATTGTTCAATGAGAATGGTAGAATAGTCGGTAAAGCAAAGATCTCAGATCTATGCTCAAAAGGGTATCTATACTGTTATAAATGTCAGGAACTTATAGATGGTCACCCAAATATCCTTACAACCTTTACCCCTACAGACTCTTACACAGGGATTGCCCTATACGATACTTTTGTAAAAATTGAAAAACTACCATAAAATAAAATCATCTTGAAATTATCCTGTTATTTCTATATTATCTACCCATGAAAAATAGAATATTAATCACTATGGGAGACCCCTCTGGAATAGGTCCAGAGATTATTTATAAGTTATTCAAAAATCACAACTTTGATGGGATAGATCTAAAAGTAGTCGGATTAAAAGAACCATTTTCAAGATTCGGAGATATCAACTTTGATATCATCGAACCCGATTATAAAGGACCAAAAGAATTCCCTGTCGGCAAGTTAGATCCAAATAGTGGCAAAATATCGATGCTATCGGTGGAGCATGCGGTCAGGATGGTGTTAAAAAATGAAGCAGATGCTATAGTAACTGCACCCATAAATAAAAAATCTATACTTCTTGCGGGCTATAACTTCCCTGGCCATACAGAATTTTTAGCAGAGATTACAAACTGCTTTGATTATTCCATGATGCTTATGGGAGACAAGATAAAAACCGTATTGGTCACCACACACTTACCAATGAGAAGATTGGTAGAGAGCATAAACACAGAGTCTGTGCTAAAAGCTATCAAAAATGCCCACAATGCTGGGAGATTCTTTGGGAAAAAAGAACCTCATATAGCAGTGTGTGGGTTAAACCCCCACGCAGGAGACAATGGTGCAATAGGTAATGAAGAGGATATCTATATAAAACCAGCCATTCAGATTGCCCAAGAATTAGGGATCAACGCTACAGGACCACACCCTGCTGATTCACTTTTTGCAAAGATGTTAAAAGGTTTTTGTGACTTTGCCGTGGTTATGTATCATGATCAGGGGCTAATACCTGTAAAAATGGAAAGCTTCGGTAATGCAGTGAATGTAACATTAAATCTTCCAATAATCAGAACATCTGTGGATCACGGCACAGCCTTCGACATAGCTGGTAAAAATTTAGCCTCAGAAATGAGCCTATTAAGAGCTGTAAAAATAGCTAATATGATGGTCAATAATGCTAAATCTATTAGAAATATATAAGCAAGAATTTTTGAAAACAAAAAAATCGTTGGGGCAACATTTTCTCATAAATCATCACTATATTGAAAAAATACTCGACACTGCAGGTGTAGTTAAAGATGCTAATATACTCGAGATAGGTCCAGGATGTGGTGCCCTCACACAGAAAATTTTAGATAGAGGTGCAAATCTCCTTGCCGTAGAGATAGATTCAAATCTTGTAGACTTCCTAAAACGATACCTTCATTTCTATCCAAATTTCAAAATTGTAAATTCAGATTTCACAAAACTCGACATCTCTATTCTACAGGGAAAGTATAATTTTATCGGTAATTTACCCTACTACATATCTGTACAAATTTTAGAAAAGTGCACTGAATTGATCGATCACATCAATTCTATGACTTTCATGTTTCAAAAAGAGGTGGCAGATAGGATAATCTCTTCACCATCGAAAAAAACCTATTCGTCATTATCTATATTTTGTCAGTACTTTTTTGATATCAAAAAAATCATCCACATTTCTGGTGGAAATTTTTGGCCAACAACAAAGGTAGAATCGACGGTCCTGCATTTCACCCCTAAATGTAGGACTTTACCAGAACACTACGAAAAAGAATTCTTGAAACTGATCAAGGCAAGCTTCACATCAAAACGGAAGATGCTTAAAAATAATCTAAATGGAATGATAGATACAAAACTTATCGTAGAGTTTTTCAAAAGGGATAATGTGAGGGCAGAAGAGCTTTCTCTGGAAGATTTTTTGACTTTTTTTCAATTCTTGAAAAATGCTGAATAAAAGCATATACGAAACAGAGTTAATAGTTTTAGACATCGAGACTACCGGCATCTCCCCTGAAAAAGGGGCAAGGATCGTAGAAATAGCCGCCATCAAAATCAAAAAAGGTTTAAAATTGGACACAAAAAACACATTCCATTCTTTAATAAACCCACTTGTTCCAATACCATACTCTGCCTACAGAGTACATAGAATCTCCGATGATTTAGTCAAAAACGCACCAACTTTTGAAGAGGTGTTTCCAGAGTTTTTATCATTTGCGGACACTCCTGTCATCGTTGGACAGAATATATCTTTTGATTACCGATTTTTACAGCACCATGCCCAAAAACATCAGTACAATTTTAAAGATAATATTTTGATTGATACGATAAACTTAACAAAAAGAATAGCTCCCAATCTCAAAAGGTACAACCTCGACAGTTTGATCCAATACTTCGGTATCGAACATATCTTGGAGGTAGATCATAGACACAGAGCTACTTTTGATGTCTTTGCCACAGCAATCATATTTATTAAAAGTATAGAGATTTTAGAGAGATTGAACCCTGATCTAAAGATAATCGATCTGATATAAAAAAGGTGGAGATCTACTCTCCACCTTTTATTTTTTAATGATCGTGAGCCTCTTCTACACCAACACCTAAGTAAGTTCTGATCTTTTCATTTTCGAAGAGTTCCTGAGCTCTTGGATCTGGAGCAATGATGGAACCAATCCAACCTGCGATGAAAGCAAGTGGAAGAGAAAATATTGTTGGGAACTTATATGGGAAGATAGCGGTTGGGTTCTTCAATACATCAACCCATACAGTAGGCCCAAGCACTATCAATACCATTGCAGATATTCCACCCACCAAGATCGAAAGAACAGCACCGGTTGTAGAGAATTTCTTCCAAACGATGGATAGGAAAAGTGCTGGAAAGTTTGCACTTGCAGCAACAGCAAAAGCAAGAGCAACAAGGAAAGCAACATTCTGCCCCTTGAACGCGATACCTAAGAATATAGCAATTATACCATATATAAATGTAGCAATTTTTGCCGATTTGTATTTCTCAGATTCGGTTGCTTGACCACCTTTTACAACACCTATCCAGAGGTCATTGGCAAGAGCAGCAGAAGCAGCAATTGTAAGACCAGCCACAACTGCAAGGATGGTAGCAAAAGCAACAGCGGAAATGAATCCCATAAGAGGAGATCCACCCATTACTTCAGACAACATAACTGCTGCCATGTTACCACCTTTATCGATCTTGGTAATTGTTTCTCTTGTTACAAGCACAGCAGCACCATAGCCAACTATTGGGATAATTATGTAGAAATAACCGATCCAAGTTGTCGCCCAAACAACTGATTTTCTCGCCTCTTTGGCATTTGGCACTGTAAAGAATCTCATAAGGATATGTGGCAATCCCAAAAGACCCAACATGAGGGCAAGACCAAGAGAAAAAGCATCTGCAGCACTCTTTATAAATCCACCAGGTTCAAGAGCCGCTTGACCATACTTCTGTGCCACTGCACCATAAAGATTACCAGGATTGAAATTAAATTTTGCTAAAACCAAAATCGTAATAAGGGTAACACCACCCAAAAGAAGAGTTGCTTTAATGATCTGTACCCATGTAGTAGCAAGCATTCCACCCAAAAGAAGGTAGATAAGCATTGCAATACCAACAACTACAACAGCCATTTCATATGACATACCAAAAAGTAGTTTGATAAGTGAACCAGAACCAACCATTTGAGCAGTAGTATATGAAAGTAAAACAAGCAAACCACCCACAGCAGCAGCAGTCTTAATCGGCTTTGGATTCAATCTAAAAGCCACAACATCTGCAAAGCTGTATTTACCTAAGTTTCTAAGAGGCTCTGCAATTAAGAAAAGAAGCGCAGGCCATCCCACAAGCCAACCAACTGCATATATTACCCCATCATAACCTTTTAAAGCAACCATACCCGATATACCAAGGAATGATGCAGCAGACATGTAATCACCAGCAAGGGCTAAACCATTCTGAAATCCACTAATTCCACCACCACCCGTATAATAAGAGCTTGCTGTTTTTTGTGATTTTTTGGCTGCAAAATATGTTGCCGCTAATGTGACTGCAACTACTAAAAAGAAGAAAGTAATAGAAGACGCATTAGGCTTTCCAAAAGAAAACTGCTGTACTGCATTTGTAACATTATCCATTTCCGATCCTCCTAACTCTTATAACATCTTTTTAAGTTCATCGACTTCTTTATCGTAGGTGTTGTTTGCCCACCAAACATAAATAGCAGTCAACACCCAAGCAGCCACAATAACCAATACACCTAAGATAATTCCAACATTAGTATATTCTCCCACTTTCACAGCCAATGCAGCCTTGTTTGCCGCAATAAGAAATATGTACCCGTAGTAAACGATAAAAAGCAGTACAAGCAAAATATAACTAATAGTCCACTTCTTAGCAACGAGGGATTTAAATTTCTGAGATTCGAGAACCTCTCTCGTTTTTTTGTCCATAAAACACCTCACAAATATTTTGTTTTTAAAATATAACTTAAGACATTCTAAGCTTTCACTCTGCCGACCATTAAATTAACCCAGAGTGTAAAACTTAATCTTAAATTTATATAACATTGTTTGTTCAAAATATATACATTTACATAAAAAAGTCAACATCTTTTTAACAAAAAATTTTTTCTTAATATTTAAAAATAAATTATAAACAAAATTACTTATTTAAATTTTAAAACTACTCACCATAAAGAAATATCGCAAACAAAAACCCATACTAAATCACCAAACAAAGATCCTGAACCAATTTCGATACACAATCAAAACAATAATTTTACTTGAAATTGATATAAAAATATATTAATCTTGATATTAGGAGTTGATTATGAATAAGTTAACAATTGATAATATAGAAAAACTGATAGTTAATCTCAAATCGCATTACCTTTTCCAATCTATTCCAGAAAAAAACCTACATACTGTTCTTTCTAATTCATTTATAGTTGAACTAAGCAAAAATGAAAAACTTTTTGAAAAAAACGAAACATACCATAAAGGTGTTTATCTTATACTCGAAGGCGCTATCTTGTTTATTAACAATGAAAAAGTTATCTCTGAAATGACAGAAGGTTCAGTTTTAGGTATAACGACTTTTTTAGGAAAATCCAGCTACATGGTAGATGCTATCGCAAAAGATCATGTAAAATTGATATTTTTACCCGAAATCTGCATCTACAAACTGATAGGTGATTTTGAAGAGTTCAAGAATCGCTTTTACGCTCTCGTAACCGAAAGACTTTACCTTCTTCAAGGTGAAGACACAATAAAATCAGCACCTATCACCTATAAACCGATCTCCACATTCATGACAAAAAATGTTCAAACTACAAATATGGATGAAACAGTCTTAAGCGCCGCAAAACTCATGAGCAAAAAAAGCATCGGCTCTCTCGTGGTGTTAGATAAGAAAAATACAGTAAAAGGACTGATCACGAGCAAGCATATAGTTCACAAATTCCTCTCCCAAGACGAAATCAATCCATCGATAAAAGTGTCAGATATAATGGATACAAACCCCATAAAAGTGCCTAAAGATTTCCCATCGATTGAAGTTTTATCTGAGATGCAATCAAAAAATAAAGATTACGCTATCGTCGTAGAAAAAGACAAACCCATAGGAATTATATCAAACAAGGATCTATTAAAAATATTCTATGCCACAACAAGTACTTTCAGTTTAAATATAGAGAATGCAACATCCTACGATGAGTTAAAGAACATTAAAAATAACCTCCACATTGTAATTAAAAACCTCCTCGACAACAGCCGAATGACATCAGATATACTTCCAACAATTTCATCGATCCACCTCAGCATACAAAGAAAAATCCACAAACTTTGCCTCATCGAATATCAAAACTCCACTGGTAAAAGAATAGCAGATTTAAACTACGCCATAATCATAATGGGTAGCGGAGCACGAAAAGAGATGATGCTCAATCCGGATCAAGACAATGGATATATTTTCAGTGACGATCTCGACGAGTCATCTATTGCTGACCTCATGGAGTTTGGTAAACTTTTCACTGAAAAATTGCACTATGTCGGCTACGAAAAATGCAAAGGGAATGTAATGGTAACAAATCCAGAGATGTCTCAAAAACTCTCCCGTTGGAAAAAACAGATCGACGAAATAACACTCAATGCTGGAGATAAAGGGTTCACATGGTCTAACATAATTTTTGATATGGATCTGTTTTATGGCAATGGCAATCTTGTAGAACAACTTCGAGATTACATCATAAAAATAGTATCATCCCGCCCATTATTTCTAATTCAGATGTTAGAAAGGGAAACTCATTTTAAAATTCCTATAACTTTTTTTGGAAATTTCATCGTAGAGAAAGATGGGGAATATCAAGGGATGTTGAATTTGAAAAATTCGGCTTTAACATTTATCACTGATATCGTTAGGGCATTTAGTCTTAGCAATAAGATTTTTGAATTAAACACCGTAGAAAGAGCAAAGAAACTACAATTCAACGAAATTTTATCGGAAGAAACGGTGAGCAAGATAATTTCTGCTTACGAAACCATTGTAGACCTTGCTCTTACAAAAGAGATAAAAGATGCAGAAAACGGTAAACCTATAAACAAGTATATAAACCCAAATGAACTTTCGGTTTTCAATCAAAACAGATTAAAGAATGCTCTCGGTTCGATATCGAAACTGCTTAATCTCAGTATAAAATACTTTAAAGGACAATTTTAGCATTAACAGATGTTCCGCCTAATTAAACTATTTTAATATGAACTTGACAAGACACTTTTTTTCAATTAAAATAAAAAATAATTCTATTTAAGAGGTGTCCTATGTCACTCATGGAAAAATTTTGGGAAATGGCAAAACAAAGACAAAAAACAATCGTACTTCCAGAAGGGCACGATGAAAGAACCATCGATGCCGCCCACACAATCGTTCAAAACAAGTTGGCCAATGTAATAGTTTTAGGGGATGAGCAAAAAATAGAATCACTTTTTAAATCTAAGGGTTACCCTATTGCTTGTCAAATAATAAACCCAACCACGAGCAAATACCTAACCGACTTTGCAAATATATATTACAATAAGAGGAAATCCAAAGGGATGACAGAAGAGGAAGCATTAAACTCCATGAAAGATATCCTCTATTTTGGTGCTATGCTGGTAGAACAGGATATCGCCCAGGGTTGTGTCACCGGAGCATGCAATACAACAGCAGATGTTTTAAGAGCCGCCATTAGGGTTATCGGAACAAAGCCCGGAATCAATACAGTATCAAGCTGCTTCATTATGGTCACTAATAAAAAAGAGTTTGGAAAAGATGGGGCAATACTTTTCGCAGACTGTGCAGTAAATCCCAATCCAGATCCAAGACAACTTGCGGAAATAGCCATAGCGACTGCCGATAGTTGTAGATCTTTCTTAGAGGAAGAACCAAGGGTAGCTATGCTATCTTTCTCCACAAAAGGAAGTGCCCAGCATCCCGACATCGACAAGGTATTAGAAGCACTAAAGATAGCGAAAGAGATCTCACCAGAGCTAAACATAGATGGTGAAATGCAGGCGGATGCAGCCCTCATAAAAGCTGTAGGGGAAAAGAAGGCACCCGGTAGCAATGTAGCAGGAAAGGCAAATGTGCTGATCTTCCCCGACTTGGATGCCGGAAATATAGCATACAAACTTGTCGAAAGGATTGCAGGAGCAGAGGCGATCGGTCCTATCATACAGGGGCTTAGAAAACCTGTAAACGACTTGTCGAGGGGCTGCAAATACATGGACATCGTAAATGTTGCTGCTATTACAGCAGTTCAGGCGTAGGAGGCGATATGAAAATATTAGCGTTAAACTGTGGAAGTTCATCTGTAAAGTACCAACTTTACGACTGGGAAAACCATAAAGTTGTAGCAAAAGGGATCGTAGAAAGAATCGGTATTGGAGACTCGTTTATAGTACATGAAGTACCAGGTAGAGAAACTTTAAGAGAAGAATACGAGTGTCACGATCACAGTACTGCAATAAATCTTGTAGTTAATACCCTTGAAAACCCCACCAAAGGAGTTATATCTCAAATTTCAGAAATTTCCGCTGTTGGTCACAGAGTGGTTCACGGTGGGGAGAAATTTAAAAGAAGTGTTCTCATCAATGATGAGGTAATAAAAGCGATCGAGGAGGTACAGCACCTTGCACCCCTTCACAACCCACCAAACTTAGCAGGGATCAGAGGAGCCCAAAAGGTACTTCCCAATGTACCACATGTAGCAATATTCGACACAGCTTTTCATCAAACCATGCCAGAGCATGCCTATTTATACGCAGTACCCTACGAATGGTATGAGAAATATGGCGTAAGAAGATACGGGTTCCACGGTACAAGCCATCTTTATGTGTCAAAAAGAGCCGCAGCGTTGTTGGGTAAACCTGCCAAAGAATGCAACATCATCACGATGCACATAGGTAACGGCGTATCTCATACCGCAATCAAAAATGGGGTGTCTGTGGATACTTCCATGGGGCTCACCCCTCTTGAGGGTGCAGTGATGGGGACAAGATGCGGCGATTTGGACCCAGCCGTACCACTTTTTATGCAGCAACAACTCAGTCTCGGACCAAAAGAGATGGACAACCTGCTCAACAAAAAATCCGGTATTTTGGGTATCACAGGCAAATACACCGATAGAAGAGATGTAATTGCTGGCAGCGAACAGGGTGACAAAAGATGTCAACTTGCCCTCGAAATAGAGGCCTACAGACTAAAAAAGTATATAGGTGCATACTATGCTGTTTTAGGAAGAGTGGATGCCATCGTATTTACGGCAGGGGTTGGTGAAAATGCTTGGTTGATCAGGGAAAAAGCACTACAAGGGCTTGAGAATTTAGGAATTGTCATAGACTTTGAAAAGAACAAAAAGACATACAGCAAATCAGGGGAAACAGAGATATCCACTCCTGATTCAAAAGTAAAAGTATTCGTAATACCTACAAACGAAGAATTAGTGTTCATAGAAGATGTTGTGGCAATATTAAATGGCACTTACAAAGACCACACAGAACATCAGTACACTTTCCTAAAATAAGACAAATCTGGGGTATATGCCCCAGATTTTCTATTATTTATTAACTACTTATAATTGATGACAATAAAGCAATAAAAAAGTTATTGACATTTATCTAAAAATTTTGTAATGAATTCATCCCTCGCGGGTGTAGCTCAGCTGGTAGAGCGCGACCTTGCCAAGGTTGAGGTCACGGGTTCGAGTCCCGCCACCCGCTTTCTTCTAACCAACCAAAATTTCCACTCAAAAGCAACATTTTTCTTGAAATTCTTTCTCTATCATATTAAAATACAGAAAAATTCTTTAGGGAGTATGTATGGCTGATTTAAAAGTTGACTTTATGGGGCTCAAGCTAAAAAACCCTTTGATTGTAGGAAGCTCCACTATGACAAAACATATAGAAGGCTTAAAAAAATCCGAAGAGGCTGGAGCAGGTGCCGTTGTACTTAAATCCCTTTTTGAAGAAGAGTTGTCAACTGAGATAGCCTTTGCCGATGACTACCACCCCGAAGCTTTTGAATACTTTTTAAACGATACAAGTAAACTTTACGGTTCCACAAAATACTTAGATTTTATTAAAGATGCCAAAAAGGAGCTTTTCATACCTGTCATCGCAAGTGTAAACTGCTTGGGTGGTAAATGGTGGGTAGATTACGCAAAACAGATCGAAGATGCCGGTGCTGATGCATTAGAACTTAACATTGCTTACATACCTTTTAGTGTAAACGAAAACCCAAGAGACATTGAGAAAAAGTATGTTGATATCGTTCATTCGGTGCGAAATGCCATCAAAATGCCTATTGCTGTGAAAATCGGATACTATTTTACATCTGTCCCATTGATGGTAAAGGAGCTTAAAGATGCTGGTGCAAACGGTATCACCATGTTCAACAAATTTTTCAGAATGGCAATCGATGTTGAACATATGAAGTTTCAGGGGTTAGAAGTTTATAGTTGCATCGAAGAAACTTATCAGGTACTTAGATATGTAGCAGTTTGTAGTAATCAGGTAAAGATAGATATATCATCAAGCACAGGAATACACAACTCTAACATAGCTTTACAGCACCTTATGGCAGGAGCGAAAACTTTTCAAGTTGTATCTGCAATCTATAAAAAAGGCTTCGGTATCATTCCGGAGATCATAAAAGATATAAATGAATACTTAGACAGAAAGAATTTTAAAACTGTAAACGATATAATCGGTATTGCATCTAAATTTGATGGCGGTTTTAAAGCCTTCGAACGAATTCAATACATGAAATATGCAGGAGACAGGTATTAGAGTGAATGTTTGAATTCCTCTACGATACCAATAGGATAGTTGTATTTTTTTTAACCGTTATAAGAATAAGTGGCATTATATTTACCGCACCCGTTTTTGGTAGCGAAATTATTTCAGCAAGAATAAAATTGTTTTTGTCAATTCTCATGGCAATTTTGATCTTCCCATTTGTCCCCCTTGTAGACCTCACAAAGGCAAATAATTTATTGATAATATTAATCATAATAAAGGAACTCCTAATAGGTATTGCAACAGGATTAATTGCAAGGTTCCTCTTTGTAGGGGTTCAATTTGGCGGGCAGATAATAGGTACACAGATGGGATTTGGCATTGTAAATGTCCTTGATCCCCAGAGTAATACACAAGTGTCCCTTGTAGCACAATTTCAAAATATCGTGATGATCCTTTTTTTTCTCACAATTGGTGGACATCTTTATGTGATACAAGCCATTGCCAAATCCTTTGAGATGATCCCGCTTGGTGTTTTTGTGTTTAATAGAGAATCTTACATCTTCATCGTTACGATCTTCTCTAAGATATTTCTCACTGCCCTCAAGATCACAGCCCCAATATTTGTAACGCTACTTGTATCTCAGATCGTTTTAGGGATAATGGGTAGGCTTGTACCACAATTAAACATTCTTATCATAGGTTTCCCTATTCAGATTGCAGGTGGATTGTTTGTGATCATAGCAAGTATGAGCTTTTTCTTCACTATGTTTGAATCGCTGATGTACGATTATCTAAACAATGTCTTAAGACTCTTTAGATACTTAGGTGGATAATGCCAGAGAATGATGGAGATAGGACCGAGGAAGCGACGCCCCGGCGAAGACAACAGGCTATAGAGGAGGGGAATGTCCCCAAAAGTAGGGAGCTTGCCACCGGAATTACCTTTCTTGTGGCAGTTCTTGTATTATACTTTTATATGCCTACGATGGTTGATGAATTCCAGAAAGACTTTATTAAATACTTTTCCCTTCATAATTTCAGATTAAACAAAGAAAGTACCCAACTTCTCCTCATAGAGGTATTAAAATCGATGGCAAAAGTAACAATACCGCTTCTTTTTGTCCTCGTTTTTGTGGCGATACTTTCAAATATCGTTCAATTCGGTGTGATATTTTCCAGCAAGAGCTTGGCTTTCAAGTGGGATAGAATCGACCCAATTGCTGGCTTTGGGAGGATATTTTCCAAAAAAGCTCTCTTTGAATTGGCTAAATCCATAATGAAAATAGCATTCATCGGCGTTGCGGCTTTTTTCATAATAAAATCTAAAATCCCAACCATACTCGTATTAGCAGATGCAGACCCTATTACATCCATCCATTTTTTGGGTAAGCTAATCTACGAAGTCTCGTTCAAGCTTGCAATCATAATAATGATAATAGCCCTCATAGATTTTCTATACCAAAGGTGGCAATACAACGAAGATCTAAAGATGACCAAGCAGGAGGTAAAAGAAGAGTTCAAGCAGATGGAGGGAGACCCACTTATAAAGCAAAGAATTAGGAGCATGCAGAGGGAGATGGCAAGAAAAAGGATGATGGAAGAAGTGCCCAAAGCCGATGTTGTCATCACAAACCCCACCCATTATGCCGTAGCGATAAAGTATGATATGAATAAGGACAGGGCACCAAAGGTTGTGGCAAAAGGTCAGAGGTTAATCGCTCTTAAAATTCGAGAAATAGCAATGAAAAACAATGTAATTATTCACGAAGACCCACCTTTAGCGAGAACACTTTTTTCTTCGGTAGAAATCGGAGAAGAGATACCTGAAAATCTCTATCGAGCCGTAGCAGAGATATTGGCTATGGTTTACAGGTTGAAGAATAAGGTGGGTTAAACCTAAATTTTGTTTCAATACAAAAACCCAAACAACCACAAAGGTATCTTATTGCCAAAACCGATCTCGATATTATCGGCAGCGATGTATGATTCTTTTATAGACTTTATCTGAGAGAAATCTTTACTCTGACCACCTATTTCAAACACATATTTTTCATCCACCAAAAAATCCCCATGATCTAAGTAATTCAGTTTGTATTTATATTTCAACATAGAAGCAAAAAATGTTTCCCTTATAGTTCCAATCTCTTTTTCCATACACAAAGCGGTAAGAAGATTGGTATTTGCAAGATACAATTTATCCGGTTTTCGAATCGATTTAAACCTTTTTGCTTCATGGTGTATATGAATTAATAGATCTGCACGAGAGAGGTATTCTAAATATTTATACAAAGTAGTTTTAGTTATACCTATCGTATTAGAAAGATTTTCTATTGATAACTCTAACGGTTTAGATGTACATATCGTAGTTAGCAATTTTTTTAATGAATGCATTTTATCAGTAGGAATATTGTAGATCTCTGCTATATCATAATAAAGTGAAGCATTGATCGTATCTGTAAGTTTATCGATATATTTCTCTGGATCTTCAAAATAGAATGGGTAAGCAGCTTTTTCTAAGTAAAAATTAAAGATCTTTAAAATTTTATCTGGTAGTTTTTTAATGATCTCAATAGCAAGCCTTTCATGCTCATCAAGTAATTCTTTCAATTCAAAACTATCGATATCAAGATCATAAGCAATCCTTACATACTCTCTTAAAGATAGTATTGGCAGATAAAACATAGAAAATCTTCTAATGAAATCTGGATTTGTTATCGCTAAAGCCGATGACCCAGAAAATATAACTTTTAGCTCCAGAAAATCATAAATAGCCTTTAATTCCTCTTGAAAACCCTCAATCTTGTGAACTTCATCTATGAATAAAATCTTACCACCTCGTTTATAAAAACTTTCAGCAAAATCGTATAAACCGATATTTGTAAACAAAGGGTGATCGCAAGAGATAAATAAACATTCAGATAGCAATAAGTCTAATTCCTTGAGCATTTGGGTCATCAGGGTAGTTTTTCCAACACCCCTTGCACCATAAAGACCAACAATCTTGGCGGGGCTTTTCTTGACATCATCAAAGATAAATCTTTTATAAACAGGGGTTCGCTTAGACAACTTTAAAGCTGTCATTTGGTGTGATTTTTCGATCAACCTATCCATCGTCCATTCCATTAGACTTAATCCTCATATTTTAGTCTAATGCATTAAACTAAAATAATCAATACTTTTCTGAATAACAAAATTTATATATTGCTTCGGGACTGTGTCCCTCGCAATGACGGTTTAATAGGTCACTGCGAGGTATTCGAAAGAATACCGAAGCAGTCCATAGTTTCTTCTGGATTGCCACGCTACGCTCGCAATGACTACTCAAGATGTCACTGCGAGGCACTTGAAAAGTGCCGAAGTAGTCTAAAAACAAATACAAAAAAATGGGGTGATTATCACCCCAACCAATTTATTTCTCAAACTTTGATATATCCCTCACGGCACCTTTTGCGGCACTTGTGGTAAGTAAAGCATAGGCTTTTAGGGCAGTAGAGATCTCCCTTTTTCTATTTTTTGGTTTAAATCCATTCGTATTTATCAAATTTTCCCTGCGTCTTTTTATCTCTTCATCTGATACGAGAAGTTCTATTCTTCTTTTAGGGATATCTATCAGTATTTCATCACCCTCTTCTATGATTGCGATATTACCCCCTTCTGCAGCCTCAGGTGATATATGACCAATTGACAAACCAGAAGTACCACCGGAGAACCTCCCATCGGTAATCAGAGCACATACCTTACCAAGCCCTTTCGATTTTAAATAACTTGTAGGATAAAGCATCTCCTGCATACCAGGCCCACCTTTCGGTCCCTCATACCTTATCACCACCACATCCCCGGGTACGATTTTGTCAGACAAAATTGCATCCACAGCATCTTCCTGACTTTCAAACACCCTTGCCCTACCCTTAAACTTCCAAATCGATTCATCCACACCAGCAGTCTTTACAATACACCCATCCTCAGCAATATTTCCAAATAGCACAGCCAGACCACCATCTTTACTATATGCATACTCTACGCTTCTTATACATCCATTCTGCCTGTCGAGATCGAGATCCCAATACTTCTCTTGGGAAAATGCCTCAAGAGTAGGGACATTGCCGGGTGCTGCAGAAAAGAATTTTAAAGCCTCAGGGTCACCATTTCTTACATCCCATTTTTGTATTGCTTCTCTCAATGTTTTACTATGCACAGTTTTCACATCTGTGTGGATCAACCCTGCCCTATCCAATTCCCCTAAAATACCAAAAATACCCCCAGCTCTGTGAACATCCTCGATATGATATTTATCAGTGGAGGGTGCAACCTTGCACAAATTCGGTGTTTTTCTCGATAGTCTATCTATATCGCTCATCGTAAAGTTTACCTTTGCCTCATTTGCTATGGCAAGTATGTGTAAAACGGTATTGGTAGAACCACCCATCGCAATATCAAGAGTCATCGCATTCTCAAATACCTCAAAGGTAGCTATCGATCTTGGTAGTATCGATTCATCATCATTTTCATAATACTGCTTGCACATCTCAACGATCTTTTTCGCTGCGGTAATAAAGAGATTCTTCCTTAATTTATGAGTTGCCAAAAGTGTTCCATTGCCGGGAAGTGCAAGTCCCAACGCCTCTGCTAAACAGTTCATTGAGTTTGCAGTAAACATCCCTGAGCATGAACCGCAAGTAGGGCAAGCAGAACGCTCTATGATAAGGGTCTCCTCATCAGTATAGTCTTTATTTACAGCAGCCACCATGGCATCAACAAGGTCCATCTTCTTATGTTGATTTTTCAGAAAAATCTTACCAGCCTCCATCGGTCCACCAGAAACGAAGATAGCAGGGATATTCAGCCTCATTGCTGCCATGAGCATACCGGGGGTGATCTTATCACAGTTTGATATACACACCATTGCATCTGCACAGTGGGCATTTATCATATACTCCACAGAATCAGCAATCAACTCCCTCGAAGGAAGAGAATAGAGCATTCCATTATGCCCCATCGCAATCCCATCATCTATGGCAATGGTATTCATCTCTTTTGCTATTCCACCAGCCTTCTCTATCTCCTCCACCATCATTTTACCTATCTCTCTCAGATGTACATGACCGGGAACAAATTGGGTAAACGAATTCACCACAGCAATAATCGGCTTTTTATTAAAATCTTCCTCTTTCACACCGGTAGCTCTCCACAGAGCCCTTGCCCCTGCCATATTCCTACCAGATGTGGATGTCGCAGATCTATACTTCGGCATAAAAACCCCCATATTTTTTCAAAAAAATACTTTCAACGGACAACAATGTCAACAAAAACCTTGATTTTTATTTTAAAATAGTTATATTTAAACCTATCCGTGGGGGTGCTCTTTTATGAAAAAGGGCTGAGAAATACCCCTCGAACCTGATCCGGGTAATGCCGGCGAAGGGAACGGGTGAGTAAAAAGCCATCCGACCATTCGTCGGGTGGCTTTTTTGTTTACAACAGAGCCACCTTCCGGATGAAATAAAAAAAATACGGAGGAATTATGACCCAACTCGAAGCAGCAAAAAAAGGAATCATTACTCCAGAAATGAAGCTCATCTTGAAGGATGAGTCCATCGATGAGAAAACACTCCTGAAAAACATCGCAGAAGGTAAGATCGTCATCCCCAAAAACAAAAATAGAAACTTTGAAAAGGTGATGGGGATCGGAAAGGGGCTCAGAACAAAAATCAATGCAAACATAGGTACAAGTGGTGATTGCCCCACATTGGAACTCGAAAAAGAGAAACTAAAAGTAGCCATTGAAGCAGGTGCCGATAGTGTAATGGATCTATCCACAGGGGGAGATCTCGAAAAGATAAGAGAGATGATCCTCGAAAACTCATCAGTGATGGTAGGGGCAGTTCCTATATATGCTGTGGCTGCACGATTAGCAGAGCAAAATATACCAACCCACAAAATGGATGGTGAAAAGCTCTTAAGATCGATAGAAGAGCAATGTAAGCAAGGGATAGACTATATCACTGTTCACTGTGGTGTCACAAAAGAATCTGTTACCCGTATGGATAGAACAAATAGAGTATGCGGTATTGTAAGTCGAGGCGGTTCTATCCTCGCAGATTGGATTAGAAGAAATGGTAAAGAGAATCCCCTTTATGAATTCTATGATGATCTCCTCGATATCGCATACAAATACGATGTTACATTGAGCTTAGGTGATGGATTCAGGCCAGGTGCAATCGCAGATGCCACAGATAGAGCTCAGATCGACGAACTTATCATTTTAGGGGAATTGGCAGAGAGAGCATGGCAGAGAAATGTACAGGCTATGATAGAAGGTCCAGGTCATGTCCCACTCAATCAGATTCAGGCAAACATGATCCTACAAAAAAGATTGTGCAACGAAGCACCATTCTATATTTTAGGACCTCTCCCCACCGATATAGCACCCGGATACGACCATATCACAAGTGCAATAGGTGGAGCAATAGCTGGGGCTGCTGGTGCTGACTTTTTATGCTATGTTACCCCTGCGGAGCATTTGTGCTTACCCGATGTAAATGATGTAAGAGAAGGTGTAATTGCATCCAAGATTGCAGCTCACATTGCAGACATTGCAAAAGGGTATCCCGGTGCCATCGAAAAAGATTACCTGATGAGTAAGTACCGCAAAGAACTAAATTGGGAAGGGATGTTTTCCCTTGCAATAGACCCTGTAAAAGCAAGGGAGAAGTTTAAGAAAAACAACGATGTAAACTCTTGCACAATGTGTGGTAAACTATGCGCAGTCAATATAGACAAGAAATTGCCAACTATTTAAAACTGTACCTGATCCTCGAAACGAATCTTCTTAAATTGCCCCTCGAAGAGTTCATACTTCAAGTGGTAGAAGGTGGAGTTACGGCGATTCAACTGAGGGATAAAAAACTCACGGCAAAACAGCGATACGAGAATGGGTTAAAAATAAAAGAGATACTTAAAGATAAAGATGTGATGATCGCAATGAATGATCGCTTAGATTTAGCATTGACGCTTGGAATAGATGTTATTCATGTGGGGGTAAAAGATATCCCCCCTTACGCTATAAAAGAGCTTTATCCTGATATGGTTGTGGGGTATTCGTGCAATAATTTTGAAGATCTCGAAGTGGCAATAAAGAGCAATGTCAACTATATAGGTGTTGGACCTGCATTTGATACATCCACAAAAGAGGATTTAAGAACTCTCATAGGACCCATGGGGATAAAAGAGATCGTGAGCCAAACAAACATACCTGCCGTTGCAATAGGCGGGATAAAGCTGGACAACTGCCATTTACTCACAAATATCGGTGTAAAAGGTGTGGCAGTGAGTTCCGAGCTTTGTATGAGCACAAACCCCTACGAGACGGCAAAAAAATTTAGAGAGTTTTTTCCATAATGAAAGAATTTGACTTCATAAAAACTTTAACAAACCTAAAAAATTTTAACCTAACCAATAGAGATCTCGGTATTGGCGATGATGCCGCACTGATTGGGGATCTTTTGATAGCAAAAGACTTGATCGTATCTGATGTTCATTTCAAACGAACTGCAGGTTGGGAAAATATCCTTTTCAAATTGATTACTTCAAATGTAAGCGACATTGCATCAATGGGGGGAAAACACCCATTTTATGGACTACTCGGTATATCTACAGATGGAAGTATGGACTTAACAAATTTCGCAACTGCACTAAAAAATATTCTGAGTTTCTATGAAATAGACTTAATAGGTGGTGATACCACAGGATCAAAGTCTGGGATTTTTCTCTCTTTTACGATAATTGGTCATAGAAACGATTTCGTTTTAAAAAGATCCGGTGCAAAGCCGGGAGATGTTCTTTTTTTATCACGACCTGTTGGATTATCAAAACTCTCCCTCGAAAGAGAACTCAACATTAAATATCACCCAATAGACCCATATATACATTACACTCAGATTGCAGAGGTGGAGTTGGGAAGAATGCTTGGAACTCTGGATTTTATAACATCCTGTATAGATATAAG
>CAZFHX010000002.1:0-86477 GCA_964519265.1 uncultured Deferribacterales bacterium | reverse complement strand
ATGGCTTGGGTAAGGACTTGTCTCACATATCTGAAAACAGCAATGTAAAAATAGTTGTTGAAGAAAACCTATTATATACTAAACACATCGAAAAGTTTAACTTGGGCAATCCAATCGATTATATATTGACATCTGGAGAGGAATACGCCCTCGCTTTTACCGTCGATAGAAACCATATATCAAAATTTGAAAATATTATGTCAGAACACACCCAAATACACAGGATTGGATATGTTTCAGATGGATTTGGCGTTTTTTTGAAAAAAGAAAATTCAGAATTAATAGATATTTCTAAGTTAGGATTTGAACATCTTTAGAATCTAAGCATTCAAAACACACCTTAAAACTAGTATATTTCATAACAAAGCAGTTTAGACTACTTTAATCATTACGAACTAAGTAAAGTAATCTATGATTAAAACTGCTTATAAAAGTCAGAGGGAGCGAATCCCTCTGACAGTACGAACTTATATTAATATCTGTAAGTCAATTTGACATAGTAGTTTGTTACTTTGTCTACTACAGGCATCATAGTGTTGAAGGCTGTAGCTTTGTCGATTTCAACAGGCTCGCCCAAGAAACTACCGCTATTTGTGTATTTGTAATCTTGATACATCATACCAAATGTAGCAAAGAAGTTATCCCCTACTATTGGCTGATGATAGTATACTTCATACACATCACCACGAGTAGCAAGCTTCATAGAGTCTGTAGTCATCATGAATGGCTGCCAGTATTTGCTACCATGGTTGTATTCTACTCCAAGTTTACCCTTTGTAAATGGAAGTTCTGGGGTCATTACGCCAAGCCATACCATATGACCTGTTCCATCAAACATCTTGTCCTGACCCATAAACTGGTACATTGGGTTTTTAGACTGTCCTTTTGGATCTGTTTTACTCAGAGAGTATGAGCCAAACCAGCTAAATCCGAATGTTTTACCCTGAACCATGACAGTATGAAGCTGGATATCACCAACTTTGCTCATTGGTTCTACTCTTGAAACAAATCCACCATAATTTGGATTAAGTGTGTAAGTATCATACTTACCATCTAAATTGTAGTCCATACCAGTTATATAGAATGGCATTACAACTGTTCCAATGAATCCATCTGTTAAACCGATACCATTTGCATAGTTGTACCAAACTTTATAATCATCATTATCAAATGCTTTGAGTATCAATCCCCAGAAATGCACATCATTTACATCATTTGCAGCATTAAGGGAGTTGAGTGTACCGTACTGACCTTCATAACCCTGACCATAGCAGAATTTCAAGTTTAATCCTGGAATACCTGTAAGTTCTTCAAGGTCAAACCCCAAAGATGCACCATCAAAGTTCATCTGGATAATAGATGCTACTGGGGAACCACCCAATACTGAATTTTCATGGTTTTCCATACCTGGTCCATATGCAGCTGGTCTTCTACCGAGAGAAAAATGCCATGGCACAGAGCCTATATTGTTGCTATATACAAAGTATGCTCTTTCTACATGCAGACCATCATCCGTGGGCACCTGAGCAGAATTTGCATCCATATTCATACTACCCATTGTTCCATTAAAGAAATGGAATGGGGTGGTATCACCAAAAGTCTTGTACATCACAAGTCTACCAGTAAATGAAAGATTTTCATTTACTTTGCTGCTCATTCTTACGCGTAATTTTTGAGTGAGCATATAGTCGTTGTTGGTGTTGTATTTATGTGAAGGAACAGATTTAAACATAGCAGCAACATTTTGAGCTTGAGAAGTAGATAATGTTCTACTTGAAAATAAACTTGTCCAATAATTCATTGTATTTGATTCAGTTGAATCCATACCGTCCATAGGGTTAATGCCCATCATTTGCATTAATCCTGCACCGTAATTCATCATGAATGCATCATTCCACCCATCCTGGCCTGTTGACATAGTTATCATATTAAATTGATCCCAGGTTCCTGCACCAGAACCCGCCAAACTATCCCCAAGCCACAAACTCATCATATCGCTTGCAAATGCTGGCAATCCCCTCACATCCTTATACTGAGTGCTATCCAGTCTTGTCATAAATTCGATACCAAGGCTTACCTTGTCTGTCACTGTGTGCTGCTGCATTTTGGACATATCTTTGGACATAGCGTCCACTTTGGATTGAAGCTCAGCAATTTGGGCTTTGAGTGCTGCTAAGTCTACTTCTTGTGCTGAAGCCAATGTTGCTCCACAGAGGAGTCCTGCTGCCATAAGTGCTACGATCTTTTTCATAATGCCTCCTAAAAGTTTTTTATAATAAACCACCTTTTATTTAGAAAGGGCTAACCTTTCTTTTGCTAACTAAGAAACAAAAATGTTTCTATATATTCCAATAAAACAATATTTTTTATATAACCAACAAACTTTTCAACCAAAACCAGCAAAGCATAGTAATCAAATATGCTTATATCTTAAAAAAAGAGCAGGATAAACCTGCCCTTTTATAAAATTTTAACCGCAAGTTTCTGGCTGGTCAGAATCCATTGCGTGATCACGAAGATACTGGAAGATATTGTCAGCGTTAGCTTTCTTACCATTTTTCTTCACGCAATCAGCTATTTTACCTTTAAGAGCATCCCACTGCTTCTGAGTTTTAGAAGTTGGGCTAAGAGCTGGTACGCCAGCTTTAGAACCGTCATGGCAAACAGTTCTACACTCACCTTTCCACTCTCTCTTACCTTTTCTTGCATCGCCAGCAGCGAATGCAGCTGATACTGCAAATGCAGCTATCAAAGCTATTGCAACAAGTTTTTTCATAAAGCTACCTCCTTTTATCGGCTATTCTTGAGCCTTTTTATTGTTTATCTGTTATATTCAAATTATCAAATATTCTTATCACAAAAAAAGTCGCAAAACTCATTTAATTCTTCACTAAAAAGAGAAAAAAACTGTGCTAAAGATCTATAAAATGCAAGCTTTGCTCCATCTTCTAATTTTTTGCAAAACTCATCCTTCATCGGCATGATGTAATCTTGAATTACTCTAAAAGCGTATGGCATAGAATCTGCATCACCTTCAGACATCCTTTTTAGCAATACACTCAAAAATTCAAGCATCACATAGAGATTGTCCTCTATCTCTTTTATATCATCACGAAGCGAAAATCCACATTCGTGCATCATGTCTTTCAACTCAAGCGTGCTATCCCTTAAAACAAGTCTCTCTTCAGAGGTATATACTGATGAATATAGAGGAGCTACAACACCATGAAGGGATGCTTGGAACAACCTAACATACTCTATTTCCATTATCTCTTTTTCAGGTAGTTCGGAAAAATTTACACCATACTCGTCGTCCGTGAGAGATTGGAACTCCGAATAGTATTCTTTTACCGACTTATAAACCTCTTCGGTGGGATACCTAAATAGAAGGGAAAGATAGGCAGAAGTACTTGACAAATACTCCATATACTCCAAAAGATCCTGCCCAGCACTTTCATCAATCCACTTGGTATCTTTCATATCTGAAATCAACATATGACCTCAACCATTTTTTTCTTATAATAACCATTTTTTGAAATTTGTAAAGAGTTTTTTTGTATACAATATACAGTTTTTATATCTCAATCGTAAACCATGAAATAAGTGAAATAGACATCTTTTACAATATCCTTGCCGTAGTAATTATTTAGTGTCCTTTTTATCTTGAGTTTCATTTCTTCTTTTCCTGCTTGAGTCTTAATCTCTTTCGAATCGGTAAGTGCTTCAGAAATCATAGCAGCAACCCTTTTCCTATCTTCATCTATTAGTATAGCTGATTTTTCATCAGAAATTTCGAGATAGAGATTGATATTTGCACTTTTGTATTCACCTGTTGAAGTACTTACAATAACCCCATCTATTTTAACCTTTGGAGCATTGTAAGGTTTGAATTGAACAGTAAATTTCTCTCTATATATCAAGAAGAGAACAAGGCTTATTAGCAAGAAGATACCTACGATCTTGAAAATTAGCTTCATATTTCCACCTTCGATAAACTATGAAGAATACAATTGACCTAATTAAATTATACAATAAATTATAAAACTGCAAAATCAAAAAATGAAGTTGATCTCTATTTTTCTTTATTAGCCTGACTTATCAATGCCTTGATATCGATAGACTTCATCCTGATGCTTAGAATTTTTGCATCTCTGTCGTATAGTGTCTCTGCATAGTGAGGAATTTTAGAACTGAAAGATATGGAATCCCCTTCATCGAGGGTTACAATATCATTGTTTAGATACATTCTTATCCCCCCCTCTAAAATATACATAAATTCATAACCATCATGACTAAAGAGTTTTTTTTCTCTCGGCTCAGGCTTGATGGTAACTACGAAAGATTCAAATATATCATTGTTTTTTATATGGGCAAGTTCCTCATAGATATATCCGTGTTTTGCTCCCTCTCTATACGCGATCTTTCTATCCTCTTTCTTTACAAGATAGTAATCTTTAAAGTCCAAGTCCTCCTCGAAAAAATACACCATTTTAACATTCAAAACTTTTGCAATCTTGGCAAGAGTAGAAATAGGGGGGGTTACCACATTATTTTCTATCTGAGAAATGAGAGCCTTTGAAAACCCTGTAAAATTTGCAACATCTTGAAGAGTAAGATTTCTGAGATGCCTTAGTCTTTTGATCCTTTCCCCAATATTTATGTTGAATTCCTCCATAAAAACCTCTGAGAGTTATTATGGTTTAGTATGACTTGATTTTTTTAATTTGTCAAGAACTTTGTATGGTAATCTTGTCAAATAAACTTAATGTATTTATCTTCCTCGATAGCACCAACTCTACCAATAATTGCAGATTGATAACCAATTTCGATCAACTCTAAATTCAGTCTCACAGCATCTTTCTCAGATACACCAATAAGCAACCCCCCAGATGTTTGAGGGTCAAACATCAATATCTCTAAAGAACTATCTTTATGTAAGAAATCATATTTACCAGCAAGAAACTGTTTGTTGTAATAAGCACCTGCGGGTATGATCCCCATATTTGCATATTCGACTGCTCTGTCTATAAAATTCAATTTATCTACATATATTTCTACAATTTTATCCGAACCAAATGCCATTTCAAAAGCATGCCCAGCAAGCCCAAAACCTGTAACATCTGTAAGTGCAGACACATCATAATTTCTTAGTAACCGAGATGCATCGTAATTCGATTTAAGCATCACATCGTTTACATTTTTTTCGTCCTCTTCCGATGCGATTTCACCTTTTACCGCTGTGGTGAGAATTCCAATACCAAGTGGCTTTGTATAGATCAATAAATCTCCTTCCCTCAATCCAATGTTCCTATAGAACATACCATCAGTTGCGACTCCTGTGATGGCAAAACCCAGCTTTACCTCTTTATCATCCACCGTATGACCACCGATGAGAGAGCATTTTACCTTTGCAAATTCATCGCAAGCCCCTTGCATCATTGCGGAAATTATACTTTCATCTATATCGCAGTTGTACATCAAAACAGAAAGTGCATTGATCGGCTCACCCCCCATAGCAAAAACATCACTCATCGAATTGATGGCAGAAATTCGCCCGAAGGTGTAGGGATCATCGCATACAGGGGTGATAAAATCTACCGTATGAATGAGATATAGATTATCACCGAGTTTGTACACACCTGCATCATCGTTTGTTTCGAAAGACACAAGCACTCTGTCATCTCTAAATATATTCAAGCCACTCAATGCCTTCTGCAAGCCCTCCGGGCTTATCTTGGCGGCTCAGCCTGCTGCTTTTGCAAGATGTGTAAGCTTAACCATTTTACAACCTTATCACCTTATCAGCTTCAAAAAGCCTTTTTGCTACAGTATAAGCATCCGTAACTGAACCAACGAGTAGATCCTTTGAATCGATTTTGAAAAAATTTAGACATGTGCCACAGTTTAAAATCTCCACACCTTTATTTTCTAAATCTTTTAGGGCATCAATAACATCAGAACTCTTGGTGGTGATAAACACTCCTGTATTAACAAATATGATAGTTTTCGGCAGAGGTGATTGCTCTTTCAAATTCTTTAAAAACCCACCCATAAGCATTTTCCCAAGTTCAAGATTTTCATGCCCAATTGTTTCTGAGGATACAAAAATTACTATGTTGGAATTAGATGACTTAATCTCCAGATTTTTAGGTAATTCACAAGTAAAACCTTTAGTAATGTGAAACATATAATCTTTTCCTATCTGCTCAACATCAAACTTAACACCCTGACTTTCTAAAAACTTTGTCACATTAATCTTCGATACTTCACTATCTACTATTACAGAAAACACACCTTCCTTTATGCTTTCCAAATGCTTTTTTGTCATCAAAACAGGTGTTGGACAAGGTTTACCACGTGCATCAATGATCATATCCACTTCTCCTAAAATGAAAAGAGCAGGTCGCCCTGCCCTTTTTTTCTATTTTCTGAGATCCTTACAACCTTGATAAATAATGTTAAACAGATCCTCTATATCTTCGATCTCCATACATGAAAATGCTATTCTGAGGTCTGTTTTATTTACAGAGATCGTTCCCACACCATACTTATCAAGAAGATGAACCCTCAAAGCTTCAGCATCTACATTTTTTAGTTTCAAGCACATAAAGTATCCAGAATTGAATGGATAGTAAACAAACTCATCGTTATATTTACCAGAATCGAGAACTTCTTTAACCTTATTTGCCCTTGCCTTCATGATTTGATATTTTTCTTCCTTCTGCTTCTTGAAATCGGGATGGTTAAGACCGTAAAGAACAAATGTTTGAGATGGATGTGGGCAGTTTGAAATGGTACCCCTTATGATACCTGCAACCTTTTTCTCAAGGGCAGTGAAAATACCTGGCTGATCTTTAGTATCAGTGCCACCAAAAGTGATAAATCCCACACGGAAGCCCCACACATATTCCTCTTTTGTAGCGCCATCAAGTTTAATTGCCAAAAGATTTTTTGATCTATTTATAATCTGTCCGAATAAAGACTCTGTCATGGTGTCTTCAAAGAAAAGTCCAAAATAAGCATCATCTGTCACTACCACAAGTTTTATACCAGACTCTGCAATTGCCACAAGCCCATCTGCCATCTTTTTACCTTCTTCTACAGTAGGCATATAGCCAGATGGGTTGTTTGGGAAGTTTAGTATCAAAACAACTTTACCTTTCTTCTCGCCAAGTTCCTTTGTTTTGGCAAGCATTGCATCTACATCAAAGCCACCCTGAGGAGTGAATGTATTAAAAGTAACAAGTTCGCCACCCCTTCTTGTTGTATAAGTTAATCTATAGTTTCCCCAGAACATATCTGGCATAAGGACATAATCACCAGCATCCACAAACATATCTGCAATAATACTTAGTCCATGAGTAAGCGCATTTGTAACTATTGGAGTGCCGAAGAATTTACCTTTCATAGAAGGGTTTTCTTCTATCTGCTTCTCTCTCCATTTCTTACGAAGATCAGCCCTACCTGTAGCAGGTGCATAAGGGAAAAGATCGGCGGGTTTGAATGTTTTAAGTGGTTCATAGATGCAATCTAAATACATAGGTCCACCTTTCTCTGTGGCTATACCGATTGTAGCATTGTACTTGTAAGCCTTCTCTTTTGCCTCTGCAGACTGGGTCAAAATCCCTTTTGGAAAGAAAAGATTTTTGCCTAAATCGGAGAGCATTTCGTAAACTGCTGGATTTTCAGAGATTATGATATCGTTTAATTCTTTGGCTAATGGGTTCATTTTAAACCTCCAAAAGATTTTATATCATATTAAAATAATTTGAACAAATATGCAATATTTTATTGAAAAAAGGAATTTTCCGTTTATAATATAATTACCTTAAAACATAATTATATAAATTAAAGGAGGTTAAAGATGCCTACAGAACTGATGAAAGCACTGAAAACAGCTTACGAAGCTGAAAAAGAGGGGTTGAGATCATACTTGAAGTATGCAAAACAAACAAAGGTTGCTACTGGTAAAAATATGTTTATTCAATTGGCATTAGATGAAATTGATCACATGGATCTAATAGAAAAGTTTATGGAAAAAACTTTGGCTGGTCAGCCTATCGAGCATGTAAACATCCCAAAGGGTAGACTTTCAAAATTTATGCCTTCCACCAAAGACCTGAAATTCGCTGAAAAATCTGGTCTTGGAGATGAAGAGGCACTGAAAGTAGCTCTTGCTCATGAAGAAAAAGCTATGAAGTTTTACACTGAAGAAGCAGAGAAGGCCACAGATCCAAAGGTAAAAGATTTCTTCCAAAAATTAGCTGAAGTGGAAAAAAAGCATTTTGACATTATTAAGGCCGAAATCGATTTCATGAGCCAAGATGGTTTCTGGTTTGATACTCAGGAATTTACAGTAGAAGAAAATTGATAAAAGGGTGGGCTAACCCACCCTGTCATTATATCTCATCAACGGTCACTAAATATAGATCATTTTTATCGGCAACATTCAAAAGCTCGCTACTCCAACCGCTCTTGGAGAAAAGAATATATTTTTTTGGTAGGTTAGTATTGATTTTAGACGACTTTTTCACAAGTTCTTCATAAACATTTATCCCAACCTTGTTATCTGACCACTTACACTCACCAAAAATTATAAATTCGTCTGAAAAACCCACTAAGTCTATCTCAGTGTTTTTATCCCACCATCTACCACACTTTTTCAACCCAAATCTCTTCAATGTAAATTCGATAGCGAGATCTTCAAAGGTTTTGGACACATATTCAGAAAAACTAATTCTCAATTTATCCATCACATAATCTACATTACCTATCTCAAGCTGTGACCTGTAAGGGAAAACATACCTAAACCAAAATGCTATAAAATTGTCTCTAATGTAATAAAGACCTTTTCTGCTTTTAGCAGGATTGTCTTCTGTAATAGGGACCTCTTTGTAAACCAATTCTAAATCCATAAGTTTTTGAAGAAACGATGTTATATTATTTTCCTTTTTACCCATCTTCGAGGCTATCTCACCTATCTTTCTCGATCCCAAAGCAATCAACTCTAATATAGAAAAATAGGTTATTGACTCACTGATCTCATCATTCAAGAGAAAGTAAGGTTCATTGTACAAAAAAGAATTTTTATCAAGAATATTACTCCTTATAGTGTCGAAAATACTCTTTTGAGGGGATGCCGTTTCTAAATATTTTGGAATACCATAAAAAACTGCATAAAACTCAACCAACTCTTTTTTAGTTCTATTTTTAAAAAAATATTTAATATTTTCGAAATCGAGGGACTTTAATTTTATATTACTCGTTCGACGACCGTATAGAGGTGATGAATAAGATAAAGTCTCTTTATACATCAGAGATATAATCGAACCACAAAGAATCAAAAATATTTTCGTATTTTTCAATAAATTATCGATAATATTTTGGAATATTGAAGAGATTGCAGGGTTTACTCGAGCTAAATACTGAAATTCATCAATGACAACAACGATCTTTTCATTCTTTGAAGCTAAATATCTAAAGATTTCTTCAAACGATTTAACTTCTACTTTTCTTAGAAAATCATCATTGTAAATATCTGAAACTATCGATTTAAATTTTTCCAAAAGGATCTTTTCACTCTCAAGGGTAGCTAAGAAATAGATATGCTTTTTATTTTTAATGAATTCCTTGATGAGAGTGGTTTTACCCACTCTACGCCTGCCGTAAATAACGCAAAATCTAAACTTTTCTTGAGCAAACTCACTCTCGAGCAAACTAAGTTCATTCTCTCTGTCAACAAACATGTAAACCTTTTTTCGTTTTTAGATTATTATAATACAAATGCGTAAATTTTCAAGAGTAAATAAAAAAGGGTGGGAGACCCCACCCTGTTCTGAGTTTTTGAGCATCTTAAACTTTGATACTCTCAGTTTTCTTGACTATTGTCACTTTACCTGCCTCAAACTTTATCTCAAGAGAGCCGTAATACTGAGTGCTAAACATCTCTCTCAGCATCTCATAAAGTTTTGTCAGTTGGGATTTTTCTGTATTTATATTGTTAGCTTCATTTTTTCTTACTACCGCTGCCATAGTATCCTCCATAGTAGTTTTTTTTAATTCTTAAAATTACTTAAGAAGCTGAAGAGCCATCTGTGGTATCTGGTTTGCCTGAGCAAGCATAGCCATACCAGACTGACCAAGAATCTGAAATCTTGTAAAAGTAGCCATCTCTTCAGCCACATCCAAGTCTCTGATCCTTGACTCAGATGCTGTCATATTCTCTTTGGCAACTGTCAAGTTTTTAATAGTATGCTCAAGTCTATTGATCTGAGCACCTATCGTAGCTCTAATTGTTACCACTTGACTCAATGCGTTGTCGATATCTGGGATCGCCCTTTGAGCCAATGTCTGAGATACAAGGTAAACATTTTCTATCCCCAAACCTTTTACATCAAGCTGCGGAATGGATACAGCCAATGTTTGCCCCTGATTTGGACCAATCTGCAAATTAGTCGAATTGTCAACTACATGGAGGAAATACTTCTGTGTGGAAGCATTGGCATTCTCTTCAAACTTCAGTATATTATTAACAGCATCCCATTTAGCAGATACATTTGCTCTGGAGTCGATAACAAGCTCTATCCCCTTTATTACACCATTTACCCTATCGTTTCCTGTTTCATCTGTACCGATGAGGTCGCCTGTATGGGCATTTTTCACTGTCACAAGCGTAGTGTTATTTACTGCCTTTTGAATCTCAGCCAATGAAAGAGCATTGAGAAGTCTCTGATCACCACTAAAAGCGATCTCACCCTGCTCACCTGCAAGGGCAGTCTGGATTATAAAGGTGCCTTTGACGGTTCTGTTGCCTTTGCTATCTGGTATAGAAATATAATCTACTAAATGAGAATTAACAGTCGCATCATCAGAACCTAAACCAAGTTGTTTAACTATCGCATCTGTCAATTTTGCTTCAAAATCTGCAATAGTGTCATCAGCTTCCAAGTATATAACGGCACTCTTACCACCCCCCCATATTGTTAGCTCTTGCTTGTTTTCAAAAAGGTTATTTCCATCAGCATCTATGAATCTCGCAATATCTTTTAGTTTTGTTGAAGTTGTAGCTGCATCTCCTGCTCCATTAATCATAAAATCGACACTACCTTCAACAACCTCCCCTGTTGTCTGCATTGCAAAGGTTAAAGAAAATTTACCTATATTAAGATTACCATTCTTAGAATCAAGACTTGCATAAGCAAGGCTAACCGTAGTATCAGCAGCACTCGATGTTATACTACTTGTAAATACATACCTCATTTGTAAATTGGCTGAATCTGGACCACCACTCAATGTTAATGCACCACCTCCAGTCACACCAGAGTCATCTCCATCTACAAATGAAAGCAAAATCTTATCCCCAACCTGATATGTCCCTAAAATACCTAACCCTTCAAAACTAACTCCATTTGTTATATCTGCGGATATTCCATTTGAAATATCGTCATCAGTAAAACTATCTATCAATTGCCCAGTACTACCATCATAATACTTAATTACTGCAGATCCATTACCAGTAGTTGATGTAATTTCTATTAAAGCATAGCCGCCCCTACTAACAGAATTCAAGGTGACTCCTCCTGTATCTACAGACCAGGCAGATCCTGGTTGTAAATATGTCCCAATTGTTGCCATAGATGTAGTTGTCGTTGCAGCTGAGTTACCTACTTGTACAGTAAAGTAGGATGTTCCTGTAGGCGGCATAGTGATAGGATCTGAAATTTTAGATATATTTGTATCATTGGATGTAGCAACTATCTCCGCAGCTATTACCCCTTCCCTCAGTGTCATAATGTCAGTCTTAAACACTTGGTTTTGTCCGATCTTGTTTGCTTCGAGGGAGATTTCGTAATTACCTTCTGCTACATTGCCTCTGATGAGGGCACTGATTTTGTTGCTGCTGGCAGACCAAAGGGCTGTGCCATCACCGTTTAGAAGCTTTTTAGTGTTGAATTCTGTGGCTGCAGAGATCCTGTTGATCTCTGATTTTAGCTGTTCTACCTCTTTCTGCAGTTCTACCCTGTCGTTTGAGGTATAGGTACCGTTTGCCGCTTGCACAGCAAGCTCTCTCATCCTCTGAAGCATAGAGGAAACTTCCTCTAACGCACCTTCAGCGGTCTGAAGCATAGAAATGCCATCTTGGGCGTTCATGATAGATCTTTTAAGACCGTTGATCTGCCCTCTTAATTTTTCAGAAATTGCCATACCAGACGCATCATCTGATGCATGATTGATCCTGAGGCCTGAAGAAAGCCTCTCAAGAGACTTACCCAACATGTTGTTGGTAGCCGTGATATGTCTTTGGGCGTTCAAAGACATAAGGTTGTTGTAAATTGACACTGCCATATTATCCTCCTTGATTCTTTCAATAGAGGGTTGCTCTATTTTCTTGACGCTTCCTTGCGTCTTAGGCAGTATATCGTCTCTTTTTAGTTAAACTTTAGAATTTTTTAGAAAATTTTTCATAAATTCACTCAAAGGTAGTTCAAATACCATCTTTTTATCACTCTTAGGATGCTTAAATTCGAGAAAATAAGCCTGAAGGGAGAGCCTTTTATCATCGATCTTTTCATTGTACAAAAAATCCTGAATCAATGGATATTTCAATGCTTTAAGATGCACCCTTATCTGATGAGACCTGCCTGTGTGGGGTTCCACCTTCAAAAGCGTCCTATCTGAAAACCTCTCCACCACATAGAAAGATGTAATCGATTTTCTGCCACTTTTGAAATTTATCTTATACTTACCGTGATAGTTCACCTTAGAAATGGGTAAAAGACATGTAAGATCGGTAGGAAAAATCCCCCTACAAATGGCGTAATACAACTTCCTCACTCCCCCATTTTCAAACTGAAAGCATAACTTTTTGTGGGACAACTCATTCCTTGCAAACACCATCACCCCACCCGTACCATAATCCAACCGATGCACAACCAAAATCTTTCCATATTTCTCCGACAAAAGCCCCTTTAGTGTTGGCAAATTCTCATCATACCGATCAGGGATCACCAATAAACCATGAGATTTGTTTACCACAACTATATCGTCATCTTCATATAACAAATCAAAAAACTCACTCATCATTATCACCATACAAAATTTCACTTTTAAAACAGATAACATTTATAAATCCTTCTTTCAAGTCATTTATGATCATGAACTCCTCCAATCACACTTGATTTTTAATCTCAATCACTTTATAAATAGACTATGAACAATTTTGAGCAATTAATAAACACGCTAAACCTAAATTTCGACCCAACCTACGATGGAGAAGTTTTAACCGCAAAGATGCACTACAAAGGTAATAGGGGATTTTTTCACCTACAATCGGATAGATTTTCTATTCTACTTCTAAAAAGCATTCATAAAGACTTTATAAGGATATTAAATGGCGAATTAGATTTAGAGCAGAGAACCCTGTCCAAGATATCCGACTTCATTGCCAACATAGAAAAAAATTACGATACACCTTTAACTATAAAGTTTTATTTGAAGGATGATGAAATTTTCATCACAAACTTACAAGAGGACAAAATTGAATCTGATAAAGTGGAACCATTTGAAATCCCTTTCCCCCTTACAAAAGTGGAATACAACCTTTTCAAAGACTCCTCAGATAAGAATCTATATACTAAAACGATATTCAGCGGATACATCCCAGAAACCTTATCATACTTTACAAATAGCATAATAAAAAAACTACCCGATATTTTTAATCCATTATTTATGTATTCAAACTTTAAGACCTACTCACCATCTATAAAAACCGTTTTCAACAAGCCATACTTAAATCTAAACAACATAAATATCTGGTCAACCACCCTTGACATAGATAGTTTTTATTTCAACTTAAATTACGCTCAATATCTTTATCTAAAAGAGAACTACAAAAAAATTCTACAACCGAAGATGAAATTGTTGAATTTAGATCACGGAGAATTTATCGACATAGTCAAAGAATTGGAAGAATCCATAGCTAAAATTGATGAAAATTTCATTTTATCAGAAGAATTCAGCAACTTCATCTCCCTCTATGTAATGGCACTTGAGATGCTACATCTATTCCTGATGGAGCATTTTTTAGACCTTTACAATATACATCAGGACCTAAATTTCACTCTGAAAATGATCTATCAAACACGGACACAATCACTAGCTAAAGGAAATAAAATCACTATTTACAAATATTTAGATATCGATGCCGACTCGAAAACAATTACCTTCGAAAAAGTACCAACCAAAGAGATAAAAGATTTTATTTCCCAACTTCCCAAGATAAAAAAACTTCTCAATGAAAAGAGGATAATAGCAGCAATTACTCAAATACATAATTACCTCGACATAAGAGACAGGTTATTTATATTTACTCAAAATTTAGTAGAAAAAATAAAACATGCTGTAGAAAAATTAGCAGATGAGTTGATCTCTAATATGCAGATCAAAAGAAAAGAGGATATACATTTTCTCGAAATCGACGAAATAAAGCAGATCAAGGAAAACAATTTCTACGGAAATATCGCATTCAACATATATTTTAGAAAAGCTCAATTAGAGCGATTTAAAATCCAGCAAACACCATCAGAGATATACGAAAAGGATCTTGACAATGTTGAAGAGATAGCAAAAAAGATTTATGATAAAGCAAAATCTACAACTACTTTCAAATCCCTCACACTATTTTATAAACATAAAATCGAAATTTACTCTATCTTGGAAAAACCGTCCCTTTACTACCTCGAAGATTTCAAAGATAAAGATGCCGTCATTGCCCAGAATATACCTTTATTTTCACTTCTGATGGAGTTTCTCACCATACATGAGAAAACGATCTACACAGGGATCAAATTGCCAACGATCTCATTGATGAACAAGAAACTTTCTTTTAAAGATGGTGAGGTGGCAGTTGAACAATAAAGATGCAGTATCAGATTGCCTACATTCTGCAAACACACTTAAAGCTTTTGATGAGATAAGCTACAATATAAAAGATCGCATCGCAGGTATCATAGCTGGAAATATCTTGGGAGATATGCTGGGAGCACCCTTTGAGGGGAAAAACATCGAAAACAGGGCAAGACCATTTATTCTTCCCGAACCACCCGATAAATTACTAAAAAAACATCTTAAACAGTATAACTGCACTATTTACACCGACGATACCTCAATGCTCTTAGCACTGACAGATTCTATTTTAGAAAAAGGTGCAATTGACAGAGTGAATGAACTAAAAAAATATCAAGAATGGTTTTTCAAAGGTAAGTATACTCCAGAAGGGAAAGCCTTTGGTTATGGTAAAACTGTAAAATATGCCATCGTAGAGGAAACACCCGGCACACAGCGTACCGACAATGGCAACGGTGCATTGATGAGGTCATCGATAATTTCGTGTGTATTTTACAACAGGTCTAAAGAGTTCGTAGAAAGAGCATCTGCCGAATCTGCCTCTGTCACCCATGCTCACCCTGTATCGATATTTACTAACATTATCTACAATATAATTTTGAGGGATCTTATTTTGGGTAATAGTTTAGAAACAGCAATGAATTATGCTTACCAAAATTACTACAATGTAATCGAAGATATAAACGATATATTTTTCGAACCTATACATTACCATGTCTCGGGGTATGCTGTTTCCACTCTACAAACTGCACTATGGCTAAATTTGGAATCAAAATCCTTTGAAGAAGCAGTATTAAAAGCAGTCTATTTAGGTGGGGATGCCGACACCATTGCAGCCATTACAGGTGCAATTGCAGGTGGAATATACGGATACAATTCTATACCAGAACAACTCAAATCTTTACTAAAACCTATCTTAGAAAAATATCAATTTCTTCAGCAATTTTTCAACTATTAAAGTTATATCCCATTCAACATTAAACATTCAAAATTCAACATTAATATTTCACTTCCTCTTCCTAAACTCCCACGGTGGTACAGGGTTTGACATCGACCACAGACCTATCTTTTTGCTTTTTGCAATCTCCATTGCTTTAAAATATTCGGGATCTTTTGCATATCTTGTGTAAACCCAAGCCATACCTCTTTTTACCTGCTCCAGATTGATATCTGTACCGTTGTGAAAAATCTGCCCAACGATTCTACCATAACGATCCGTATCCCAAACCTTTACGGTAACCTCTTTCTGATAGATCATATCTGAGAGAGACTGTTTAGATTTTTGACCGAAATCCTGATGTTTCTCTGGTGCATCGATCTGGGCTAAACGAACCTTCACAGGTTTATTCCCTTCCAAAAGTATCGTAATCGTATCACCATCAGATACACCGACAACTTTGCCTTTGAGCATCTCAGCAAAAGCAAAATTTAATATAGACAATACAAATAGTAAAATAAAAATTGTGTGTTTTATGTATTTAGTCATAAAAGTATACCTCTCTGTAATTTTCATTTAGGAACTCTCTCAAAAGATCGTAATGCCTGTTTTCTAAAGATGCCTCTTCTATCTCACTCACAAGATTTTCACATTTTTCCACCGTGAGATGGGATATAACATACCTTGCCTTCAGTATGTTTGTTGGGCTCATACTCAAATTTCGATAACCCAGCCCCAAAAGCACCGGTATAAAAAGGGGATCTCCAGCCATTTCACCACATATCGTTGCCTCTATACCGTTGTTGTCAGCAGCCTTTTTGATCATCTTAAGAAGAAACAGCACCGATGGATGAATAGGATCAAAAATATCTGCCACATACTCGTTGTTTCTATCCACACCTAAGGTGTATTGGGTGAGATCGTTTGTACCCACACTAAAAAAATCCACATACTTACCAAACTCATCCGCCATTATAGCAGCGGATGGAAGCTCCACCATTATCCCTGTTTTTACACTACCTATCTCCATGCCCTCTTTTTCTAAATTGATTCTCACCTCGTTTAATATACTCTTTACCCTCTTTATCTCACTGAGAGAACTTACCATTGGAAACATTATTGATACATTTCCATAATACGAAGCCCTATAGATCGCCCTTAACTGCTTGGTGAAAAAATCTTTAAATCGCAAAGAATATCGTATAGCCCTAAGACCCAATGCAGGGTTTATCTCTTCGGGATGGGGAAGTAGAGAACTCAATTTTTCTCCACCCAAATCGAAGGTTCTTATAACCACAGGTTTTCCTTTTGCAGCCAACACAGCCTCTCTGAGTATCTCAAACTGCTCATCCTCTTTCACATCCCCTCTCGTAAGGTAGATAAATTCTGTTCGGTAAAGCCCTATGCCATTTGAAATATCGAGTATATTTGTTTTCAATTCCTCATTTATCTCAACATTCAAAAGTAGATTAACCTTTTCTCCATCGAGGGTTTTGATCTCAGGCAGGTGAAGATCACATTTAAGACCCTCGACATAATTGAGGTATTTCTCCTTCTTCTTCTTGTAATTTTCTAACTCCTCTTCAGTTGGATTTACAATGACAAACCCATTAAAGGCATCCAGTATGACCATATCACCGGTATCTAACTTCTCAGAGATATTACTCAAACCTACCACAGCAGGGATATTTACCGCTCTTGCAATAATTGAGGTGTGGGTAACCTTGCTACCCATATCTGTGGCAAATCCAGCGATACCTTTGTGGATCAGATGAACCAACTGTGATGGTGAGAGATCCCTTGCAATCACTATAGAATCGGTATCTATATCATAGCCTAAAAAGTCATCTCCCCCCATGAAAACTAGTAATTTATTAGTGATATGTTCTATATCATTCTTTCTTTCTCTCAAATATTCATCTTTCGAAGCTTCAAATGATGCAATGATATTCCTTGAAACTCTCGTCAGAGCATATTCCGCTGTATAGAGATTATTTTCTATTAACTTTATAGTCTCGTCAACAAGCATGGTATCTTTTAGAAATAATAGATACACATCGAATATAAAAGAGTAATCTGCATCTAAGTTATTCATCGACAATTCTTTTGTATATTGGACATACTCTTCCGTTTTTGCGATGGCATTTCTAAATTTCTCAACTTCATTTACTACCATCGAAGGTCGAATGTGCCTTTTTTCTACCTTAGGTTTGCTATTCTCAAAAACAAAAGCCTTTCCTATTGCAATCCCTTCAGATGCAGCTACCCCTTTGTATCTATTCATCTCTCTTCACCAAACTTATTTTGTATAAGCCCCACAAGATCATCTAAGGCATTTTTAGCATCAACACCTTTTACTTGCAATGTAATCTTACTACCCTTTGGTGCAGCAAGCATCATCACACCCATGATACTTTTTCCGTTTGCAGATAACCCATCTTTGTACAGATTGATCTCAGATTTATATTTCGAGGCAACCTTCACAAACTGTGCCGCTGCCCTTGCATGTAGCCCCAATTCATTTATTATCTCCACCTCTACCTTTAAATCTTCCATTCATAACCCCCTAAAAAAAAGTAGAACTCCGCAACCGAAGATTGCTATAATGAAACTTACCGTTACATTCAAGATCTTAGCGAAGAAAAGACCTGATAATAACATCATCGCACCTAAAAAATAGTGCCAATAGGTTACAAACCCTGTAGATTTAATCAAAAAGGACATCAAGACCCCCAACAAAAATACAGACACGATGTCCACCATCTGCCCCCACTGATTAACTCTGAAAAGATTAAACCAGTTTATCAACCCTCTACCATACTCAAAACCGATCTTAAATCCCGAGAAAAGTAGATAAAAGTGAAACCCGTTATAAATCACAAGATACGCTATCAAACCAAACATTGGGGAATAGATACCTATAAGAGCCATAACAAGGAAACAGAAAACTTTGAAACTATGCCAAAAAAAGCTATCCCCCACTGCCGCGAATGCAGAAGAGTAAACCTTCTTCCAATAGTCAGGTCCTTCTGTTGTATTCAACTCTTTAAACCAGACTCCTAAAATAAAGGTAATGAAAAATGGATGCGTATTAAAATACTCCCCCTCTTTTTCTAAGGTTTCGTTGGATAATCCGTAATCACCTTTTTTACCGACATAATCCACAAGCCAGCGATAACCAGTCCCTTGCATATTTTCAATATTATAATTACCAGTGTAAAACAGACTTCTAAGTAACAATGAAAATCTATTTATGCGATTAGCCATCCAACAAATAACCCCACAATGAAAATTGTGTATTTTAACACAGATTTAAAAGATAGAAATCTCAATAGATAGCCACTCAAAAGTATCGATAAGAAAACAGCATAAACTTTTAAATTGTACCCATACCTAAACAAACCACCCAAATATTCTAATATTGCTATGGATATGTAAACCCCAGCAGTATAAACAACTACACCTCTAAACCCAGTCATCATGATCCCTGCAAAAATTGGCCAATTTGCAGATGGGTATTTTGTAAAAATCTTTTGGTTGATCTTTCTTACAACCTCTTCTGTGTAATTTGCAGCATACATCAAAATCAGAAGTACTATGAGTATCAAAAGCATTTTGGAAACAGTAGTAAAATACCCATTCCCCACAAGAACCGACATTACAAATGCCACAAAAGAATCCTCTCTTGGAATCCGCGTACCAACCTGAACATCGATGAGACCAAAAATCTCGAGCATTATCCCAATATAAAAAGTATGTTGCAGATTAGAGGTCATTAATCCTACAACAGTGGCAATCACTATAGGTCTTGAGATCATCAAGTGTAGGGCAGAGAATCTATCTATGGAAACAAGAAAGGCATAAAGGATAAGAGGAAAACTCATATCTCTCCATCTAACAGTTTATTAAAATTCAGTATCTCTATCGATGTCTCCCAAGGGAGCTTTTTGACTGTCAAAGGATGAAACTCCCTCAACTCACATAGCAGTTTGATTTCGGAAAGATCGAGAAAAACTGTATCAGAGATCTGGTATTTGTGAGGTCTATTGGCTATACAACCTATGTTTACTTCTATGGGATGAACGATCAAATTTCTAAATCTATACAAATCGGATACAGACTCAAACAATACGAGAAAATCTTTGTCTTTAATCTTTGAAAACTCCTGTTCGAAATTATTAAGTCCTGATATTAAGATACTAACACCCTTAGGGACCACACTTCTATAAATCATCTGTTGAATTGGATCGGAAAAAACTCGATCATTTACAATTGCTACATTATCTATCTTAAAATACTTTATCCACCCCTCGATCACCTGTCCATGTATCAGGCGATCATCCACACGAAATATCTTGTGTCTCTTCATCTTCTCATTATCTCGCCTGCTATGATTATACTTTTCTTAGCAGATTCAGCTGCAATTTTACAAAGCTCCTGAGGAGAGTCTATATTCTTTCTATCAGAAAATATCTTAATAAGCATTGGCAAATTTACCCCAGTGATAACCTCTACCCCCTCATGAACAAGGTATGCCATAGCGATATTTGAAGGGCTTCCACCAAACATATCTGTCGCAATAACTACTCCACCGTCTTTATATTTGTCCACAAGTTGATCCAACTTTTCAACGAGACTACTCAATGTCGTCCCACTATGTATAGATAAAACCTCTACCAGATCCTGTTTTCCGATGATCATCTCCGTTGTTTTTAAAAGTTCCAGACCCAAACTGCTATGGGTCAGCAAAATCACAGCAATCATAACTTAACCCCTTTCTATATCTCTATGCTTGATATATATCTTATTGTCATAATGCTTTTTCAAATACTCACCTATAAACTGAGTAAGTGCCACAGATCTATGTTTGCCACCAGTGCAACCGATGGAAAGAGTAAAAAACTTTTTACCCTCTTTTACATAATTTGGAATTAAAAACTGAAGTAAAGACTTAAGTTTTCTTAAGAACTGAACACTTCTCTCGTCAGAAAAGACATAACTGTAAACCTCTTTATCAAGACCAGTCTTCCCTCTTAATTCATCCACAAAGTGGGGGTTTTTTAAAAACCTAACATCAACAACCATATCCGAATCTTGAGGTATTCCGTATTTGAACCCAAAGGATTGAACAGTAATAGACATTCTTGAGCTATCAGGTTCTTTAAACTTCTCCTCAAATAGCTTCGTGAGATCATGAACTGTCATCCCCGATGTATCAATAACGAGATCGGAGATCTCCTTTATCTCCTCCATGAGTCTTTTTTCCAATTTTATGGAATCTACTACATTATCCCCCAAAGGATGTTTTCTCCTTGTCTCTTTATATCTTCTAACTAAAACATCCTCAGAGGCATCTAAAAAGATCACATCTGCAAAATACTTTTCTTTGAGAAGTTTGATGATCTCGGATATCTTCGGGATATCTTTACTCCTTGCATCGATAACAAGGGCGATCTTCTGAATTTCTGAATTGTAATCAAATACCACCTGAACAAACTTCTCCACCAGTTGGAGTGGCATATTGTCCACAGTGTAATAACCCAAATCTTCGAGTGCCTTAGATGCTGTGGATTTTCCAGCCCCAGAATAACCGGTCAATATCACAAGCTGGGAATTATGCACCCTACTCTACCCCCTGATTCATCATGATCCTATTTATCTCCAATTTTCTATTCTCTTCCATCTTTTTCATCAACTTATCTTGGAACTCCTGAGCAGCATCATACCCCATAAGTTTCAAAAGATGATTTCTTGCGGCCGCTTCGATGATCACAGCCATATTTCTACCAGGTGATACGGGGAGGATAATGTGTGGAAGTCCAATCCCCATAATATCGTAATATTCTTTATCAAGACCTGTACGGTCGTAAGACTCCTCATTGTTCCAGTCAACAAAACTCACTACTATCTCAATCCTCTTTCTCATTCTAATGGCACTTACGCCAAACATATCTTTGATGTTGAGTATCCCAAGCCCCCGTAATTCGATATTGTAAGTCAAAAGGTCGTTGCTTGTCCCTATTAATATATCCTGTTTTCTCTTTATATGAATGGCATCATCCGCCACAAGGCGATGCCCCCTTTTTACCAACTCAAGAGCACATTCACTTTTCCCTATACCACTCCTACCCAATATAACAACCCCTACCCCATACACATCCACAAGTACCCCGTGTATGACTGTCTCTGGAGCTAACTTATCCTCGAGAAAATACATAATCTCCTGTATCACTTTGGAGCTTACAACCTCAGTACGAAACAGAGGTATCTCATACTTTTTCACCGCATAGACAAGCTCTTTAGGGATTTTGAGATTTTTGGTAACTACAATTGCACATACCTTCTTTTTACAAAAATTCTCAAAAGCTACGATCCTCTGCTCAGAACTCAAGGTATTCACATAGGATATCTCAGTATTGCCCAATATCTGAACCCTTTCGGGATGGATATGCTCGGTAAATCCTGCCAGAGCAAGCCCCGGTTTCTGTATTCTGAAATTTGAAATATACCGTTCTTTTAGAAACTCTTTGCCATATATAAGTCTAAGCTTTAAATCACTGATCTCCTCCGAGAGGAGCTCAGAAACCATTACCTTTTTCATACTACTTCACTCCAGCATCTATTTAAAACAGAGTGAATCTGAGAAGCCGTAGATTCGGGTTTTATACTACTTAAAAAGTCTGTATTTTTCACCAATTTTGCTATGGAAGCAAGTACTTTTAGATGTAACACCGTTTCTTTCTCGTGACTGAGTATCAAAAAGATATAATAAACTTTGTTATTATCGACTGCGTCAAAATCAACCCCATTGGGCAGATAGAAAAATACTACATTGACACCCTCCACAGAGTCCAATTTGGTGTGGGGTATCGCTACCCCATCACCTATTCCTGTACTACCAAGAGACTCCCTTTTCAGAATCGCCTGATATGTACCGGATAAATCCTTTACAATGCCTATGTTAAAAGCATACTCCACCAACTGCTCTATAAGCTTCGATTTATCAAACGAGCCTTCGAGTATGAAAACAGACTTTAGATCATCAAAAATTTTATTCATCTACCCCTCTAAGGCTCTATGAGACCGATATTGCCATCATCTCTTCTATAAACTACATTCACCTCAGTTGTAGAGGAGTTTCTAAATACAAAGAAGTTTTTATTCAAGAGATCCATCTGCATTACAGCCTCTTCCACATCCATAGGTTTCACAGGGATCTGTTTGCTCACGATGATCTGGGGTGCATCCTTTTCAACTACACTTGAATGTTCATAAATATTAAGCGTAAGAGGTTTTTCAAACTCCTTCTCCATCAACTTCTTAGTTTTAAGCTTCTCCTTGTACTTCACAAGCTGTCTTTCGATCTTATCCACTGCCAAATCGATGGAAGCATAGAGATCTTCGGACTTTTCAAGCCCCTTTAGAAATACACCTTTAGCGTTAACAAGAATCTCCGCCAAATGAACATTTTTCTGTACATCAAGGATAACCTGTACATCAAGTACCTGATCAAAGTACTTTTTCAATCTTGAAACCTTTTTCTCTACATAGCTTCTGATGGCATCAGTAAGCTCAATGTTTTTCCCAGTAATTTGAATATTCATACTTCCTCCTATTTATTGTGTTTTTATCTATTTTTCCTATCTGCCGCAGCAGGAATATTCATCTCTTCCCTGTATTTAGCTACAGTTCGCCTTGCAATATTGACACCCTTTTTAGCCAATATCTCTGAAATCTTCTGATCACTCAAAGGTTTTGCCTTATCCTCATCATCTATGAGAGCCTTTATCATAGATTTCACCGAATCTGTTGTGACATTTCCACTATCTGTCTGTATACCTTTTACAAAGAATGTTTTAATCTCAATTACACCCATTTCTGTCATTGCATATTTACCCGATGTGACCCTACTTATGGTGGATTCGTGAATACCTATATCCTCAGCGATATCCTTTAGACGAAGGGGCTTTAAAGCATCAAACCCTTTGTAGAAAAAGTCCCTTTGGAATTTTACGATACTTTCCATCACAGACACTATGGTTGATTTTCTCTGGTTGAGACTTTTGAGTACCCATAATGCACTTTTTACCTTATCTGATATATAATCGTAGGTGTTCTTATCCAAATTTTTATCCTTGAGCATCTTAATATAATATCCATTGATCTTTATCGATGGGATCGATTCATCATTTGGGATCACCTCTATCTGATCACCTTTTTTCACCACATACACATCAGGCACTATATACTTCGTTTGATTATAATACTTGAGTCCAGGCTTAGGATCTGTCCTTTTGATCATCTCCAGTAGATCCTCCACATACTCGGTGGAGATCTCGAGAGATTCACTCAAACCTTTGATATCCTTCTTTTCAAGTAAGCCATAGTGTTCACTGAAGATTTTTTTAATAAGTTCTATATCATCCGGCACGACATTCATGTCTTCTAACTGTTTCACAATACACTCAAGTAGAGATGTAGCACCCACTCCAGATGGCTCAAAATCCTGAATCATTCTGAGGACTTTTTGAACCTTCTCTTTTTCCACATTGAGATCTTTGGCAATATCATCTACAGGTGTGGTAAGATAACCGTTATCATCGATATTACCTATGATATAAGCACCTATCTCCTCTTCATCTTCGGGTAGCCCAAGTATCTTGAGTTGAAACATGAGATGATCCTCAAGGGAGACCTGCCTTGATACAAACTTTTCAAAATCTACTTCCTCATCATCAGAAGAGACATATCTAAAATCATCCTTGTCAGAAAAGAAATCTTCCCATTCAATTTTCTTCAGATTTTCGATATATTGATCTATCTCTTGGGTTGAAAAATCTGCGTCTTGCTTATTTTCAACAATCTCTAAAACTGGATTTTCCTGCAAAATGTTTGTCAGCTCTGTGCTTAACTCTGTAACAGTCATCTGTAATATGTTTAGAGACTGCTTCATCTGGGGAGTGATGAGCAACTTCTGTCCTAATTTTGTTTGTATACCTAAATTGAGTTTTGCCCCTTTCATAGACTAAAATCTTCCCCTAAGTATCGTCTTACAACCTCTTCGTTTTTTACTATAGACATCGGATCACCCTCAGCAAGCACAGATCCATCGGTAAGGATATAAGCCCTCTCGGTGATCTTCAATGTTTCCCTCACATTGTGATCTGTGATCAAGATACCTATCCCCATATTTTTGAGTTTATGGATCATCTTCTGTATCTCCACCACTGAAATCGGATCAATACCCGCAAAAGGCTCATCGAGGAGGATTACCTTAGGATTCGTGGCCAAGCACCTTGCTATCTCAACCCTTCTTCTCTCACCACCACTGAGGGAATACCCCATACTGTCTCTAACCTTGTCCAAATTAAAATCTGAGATCAACTGTTCTACCCTTTCGTTGATGTATGTTTTATCCTTGAAATTTATCTCAAGGGATGCATAAATGTTATCGTAAACCGTCATCTTTCTAAATATGGAAGATTCTTGGGGAAGATAACTGATCCCTTTTTTAGCTCTCACATAGATGGGTATATCTGTGATATTCTCCTCATCAAAGTAGATATCTCCACCATCCGGATTAACAATCCCCACAACCATATAGAAGGTCGTAGTTTTACCAGCTCCATTGGGACCTAAAAGGCCAACAACCTCACCTTTGTTAACTTCTATAGATACATCATTTACTACTGTTCTTTTTTTGTATATCTTTTTTAGGTTCTTTGTCTTTATTCCCACCAAGGCTTCCTTCTGTTTTGTTGTCGGGGTAGAAAATCACCTTTACCCTTTTGTTTTCTGCTCTATTTATCACTACCCTGTTATCATTATTATATACTATTACCTCTTCCCCTTCAAGATAATTTTCTCCCTGCCAAACCTTTGCATCACCTTTAAGTATAAGGATATTATCCTTTACCTTCATTTCAGCTTCCTTTGAAAGGGAATACATCCCCTCTTTTACCATCTTCACATTCCCTGTACAGAAGATCGTTTCAACCTCACGCTTATTGTTAAATACCACCCTCATATTTTCGGAAAATACCTTCATATCCTTGTATGTTGCCCTTACATTGCCTGAAAAAATCGAATACTGTTCTTTGCCAAAATATTTGACACTATCCGCCTCAATATTGACTGGAAATTTCTCCTCAGCATATAGAAATGAGATAAAAAACAATACAAACAATAAAACCAATAATCTACCTCGCATAAACCACCTCTACCTTTCCTAAGAACTCCACAAACATATCGTTTCTGTTAAACCTCATCTTCTCCGATTTTATGGAGTTTGTTCCATCTTTTGCAATTACACCACCAACCATTTCACCTTCATACTTTATCAAATCGTAGTAGAATCGACTTTTCTCACCACCCTTCAACTCAACGGTATTATAAAATCCTTGTATCTCCTCTTCCATACTAACAGATCTATCCTTCACAAACCTACATATTTTTGATGATCCCTTTACCTCTTTGGCCGGATCCTTGTAGTAAAATGTGCAATTATCAAAGTTTATACTCTCATCCTCAAACATCAACTCAGCTCTTTTGGCATAGATCTTATAAAAAGAGAGATTATCAATATTACTTTTAAAGGAGAAACCCTCGATATATGATCTTTCTTTTACCTTTTCGTAAACCCTCGGATGGCTTAAATCCTTTATTACAAACATCGCAAAAGCGGCGCAAGCAATTAAGAGGATTATATAGAGTATGCGTTTACTATTTCTTCCCACTTACCATTTCTCTTTAAAATAATCTCAATGAGATGTCTTACAGCTCCCTGTCCACCGGATTGAGGTGTCACAATCTGGGCAAATCTTTTTACCACATCTGGGGCATCAGAAACCGTTGCAGGCAAACCAACCCTTTTTAAAAGAGGGATATCGTTTAGATCATCACCTATGAATGCTATTTTTTCATCGGTGATGTCCAATTTATTCTTGATCTCTTCATATATATCAAGTTTTTCAAAATGCCCTTGATAAACATGCTCTATCCCCAGCTCTTGGGCTCTCAATGCAGTGATCTTGGAAAACCTTGCAGATATTATCGCAAGCTCGATCCCTGCCTTTTTGGCAAGTTTGATCCCAAGACCATCCCTTACATGGAAGGACTTTATCTCTTCTCCCGAAGCAGTGTATGTAATCTTACCATCTGTTAATACACCATCTACATCCATTATGAGCAACTTTACATTCATACGATCCCCTTTTTAAGTATATCGTGTATATGAATAATCCCTTCTGGTCTGCCATCGCTATCCACTATAATTAGGGATGTTATCGACTTATCCTCCATCACTTGCAAAGCGGTAGCAGCCAGAGCATCCTTATCTATCGTTTTAGGATTTTTGGTGCAAACTTCTGAAACCTTTCTCTCAAAAAGATCCCTATACTTCTGCATCCCTCTTCTTAGATCACCATCGGTGAGTATCCCCATCAGTTTACCTTCGTCATCCACCACAGTGGTACAACCAAATCCCTTGCTCGTCATTTCAAAGATCGAATCAGCCACCTTCATATCCCCCTTCACCACTGGTAGTTCATCACCTGTGTGATAGAGGTCCTCCACCTTTATCAGCAATCTCTTCCCAAGGGTCCCAGATGGGTGAAACATTGCAAAGTCCTCTTTTTTGAACCCCCTCTTGTTTAAAAGGGCTACCGCCAAAGCATCACCCAAAGCAAGGGCAACCGTTGTGGAAGCAGTGGGGGCCAAATTTAATGGACATGCCTCGCGGATCACCGAGGCATCCAAAACACAATCAGACTTCTTGGCCAATGTGGAATCTGTCCTACCCACCATAGCAATTATCTTGACACCCAACATTTTGATAACTGGGAGAATAGATATGAGTTCGTCCGTCTCACCACTATTGGATATAGCAATTATGCAATCTTTTTTAGTAATGACCCCCAAATCTCCATGCACACCTTCTGCAGGGTGGAGAAAGATAGAAGGGGTACCTGTGGATGACATTGTGGCAGCGATCTTTTTACCGATAATCCCCGATTTACCCATACCTGTGACGATCACTCTACCTTCACACTTAAGGATGATATCAACTGCCTTTTCAAAATTACCATTTAGCCTGTCTGCGGATCTTAAAATAGCCTCCGCTTCTATCTTCATTGTTTCTTTTGCTATCTCAATGAGATTCATAATACCGCCCTGATCCTCATAATCGAATCCAATATATCCTCAAACATCTTAAAATCCACCATATTTGGTCCATCGCAGAGAGCTTTATTCGGTTCGGGATGAACCTCGAAGAAGAATCCATCCACACCGCATGCAGCAGCAGCCCGTGCCAAATAAGGTATAAAACCCCTCTGACCATCGGAACTGGTGCCTTTCCCACCCGGTAATTGAAGAGAATGTGTCGCATCAAAAACCACTTCCACACCCAAACTACGCATTATGGGAAAAGACCTAAAATCCACCACCAGATTGTTGTATCCAAAGGATGCTCCCCTCTCGGTAAAGATAATCCTCTTTGCCCCTGATCGTTTTAACTTCTCCTTGACATTCCCCATATCCCACGGAGCCAAAAACTGCCCCTTCTTCACATTGACGATCCGTCCACTTTTGGCTACCGCCTCAAGAAGATCCGTCTGCCTCGATAAAAACGCTGGCACCTGAAGGACATCCACTACCTCTTTTGCCTTGTCAACTTCATCTACTTGATGAACATCGGTGATTATGCCAACATTATGACGATCCTTTACCCACTTTAATAATTCTATACCAGCATCTATACCAGGTCCCCTAAATCCATCTATCGATGATCTATTTGCCTTATCGTAGGACGATTTGAAGTAAAACTCAATCCCATCGTACTTTGCCACCATTCTTTTTAAAAACTTACATGTTTCATCCAAAACCTCTTTACTCTCAATAACACAAGGACCAGCAAAAAGTATCATTATGGCACCACCTTCTCATCCTTTTCCTTCTTATACTTATAAGATGCTGATATGAAAGAGCTAAAAAGTGGATGAGGGCTGATCGGCTTCGATTTAAACTCGGGATGAAACTGGCAACCTAAAAACCATCTGTGGGACTTAAGCTCAATTATCTCTACAAGGTCCCTTTCAGTGTTTACACCTGAAATAGTCACACCAGCCTTTACAAAATCATCTCTAAATCTATTGTTGAACTCCAATCTATGCCTATGCCTTTCAACAATCTCCGTCTTGCCGTAGCATTTATATGCCAAAGTATCCTCTTTTATCGTACATTTATACCCACCAAGCCTCATGGTACCACCCATCTTTTTGATGTTCTTCTGCTCGTTCATATAGTCGATCACTGGATATGGCGTTTTTTGGTCAAACTCCACACTATTGGCACCACTTAATTTCAAAACATTTCTTGCAAACTCGATAACGGCACACTGCATCCCCAAACATATCCCGAAGAAGGGTATATTCTTTAACCTTGCAAAACTTACGGCATTGATCTTCCCTTCAACACCTCTGTCACCAAAACCTCCGGGAACAAGTATCCCATCCACATCCTCGAAAAACTTGTCCGGCGGCATCTTTTCTAAATCCTCAGCATCGATCCACTTTATATTCACTTTTAGTTTGTTGTTTATTCCGCCGTGAATTAATGCCTCGTTTAAACTGATATAAGCATCTTTGAGGTCTACATACTTACCAACCACACCAATGGTAACCTCATCTTCAGGATTATTTAATCTGAAAACTATCTCCTCCCATCTCGAAAGATCCAAACTCTTCTCAGGCAATCTTAATTTCTGTAAAACGATCTTATCTATCCCCTCATTATGCATAAGCAGAGGAACTTGATAGATCGATGAAGCATCTATAGCATTTATAACCCCCTCTTTCGAAATATTACAGAAAAGGGCGATCTTCTTTCTGATACTGTCATTTAGAGGGTACTCAGACCTACACACAAGAATATCCGGCTGAATACCGATTTCTCTTAATTCTTTCACAGAGTGCTGGGTTGGTTTTGTTTTAAGTTCCCCTGCGCTCTTGATATAAGGGACAAGGGTTACATGGATGTACAACACATCGTTATCACCTAAATCGAACCTGATCTGTCTTATAGCTTCCAAAAATGGCAAACTCTCGATATCACCTACCGTCCCACCGATTTCCACTATCACAATATCATATTCACCTGATAATTTTCTGATATTGTTCTTTATCTCATCGGTAATGTGGGGAATCACCTGTACGGTGGCACCCAAATAGTCACCTTTTCTCTCCTTTTCGATCACATGATGGTAGATTTTACCCGTTGTTATATTGCAGTCTCTATTTGTATTGGAATTGAGAAACCTCTCATAATGCCCTAAATCGAGATCCGTTTCTGCACCATCCTCAGTCACATACACCTCTCCATGCTGGAAAGGGCTCATCGTACCTGGATCCACATTGAGATATGGATCAAACTTTTTTATGATAACTCTATAACCCCTAAGTTCCAAAAGTGTACCTAAGGAAGCAGCAGTTATCCCTTTGCCCAATGATGATAAAACACCACCTGTCACAAAAATAAACTTAGCCATTTAATATCTCCAACGCATATTTATTCGCCTTTACCAAATCCTCTTCGGTATCTACAGAAATACCATTGTAATCTGTTTCAATTACTCTGATTTTATATCCATTGTCAAGGGCTCTTAGTTGCTCTAATTTTTCGACCTTTTCATGAATCGATGGTTCCAATGATGTAAATACCTTTAAAAAACTCTTACGATATCCATATATACCTATATGTTTATAGTAATACTTTTTTTCGTTTTCATCCCTGTAATAAGGTATAGGAGATCTCGAAAAATAAAGGGCATAACCCTGATTATCCCGCACCACCTTTACCACATTTGGATTTTGTGCTGTTTCTTCATCTATTCTGACACAGGCTGTATTCATTACAGCATCGGAATTTTCAAAGTCATCTATTAAACTATCGATCAGCTTCGGATCGATAAAAGGTTCATCACCCTGAACATTTATAATTATATCGCTATTCAGATAGTTAGCTACCTTAGCCACTCTATCCGTTCCAGATGGTAAAGCAGGATCGCTTAAGGTGACCTCCAACCCATCAACCTTAACACATTCATCGAAGATCCTTTGATCATCTGTCACCACTATTACCCTGTCAGCTTTACTTTTTTTACAATTTTGGGCCACCCATATGATCATCGGCACACCGGCAATCTCTTTCAAAGGCTTACCTTCCAGCCTTGTGGAACCATACCTTGCAGGAATTACTACCGCAGCACTCACATCAAACCTCTTTACCTTTTATTATACTTACAGCAATGGAATAATCTCGACCATGAGAAATGGATACCTCTATATCATCCCTCTTTTCACCTTTAAGGTAAACAATAGGCTCACCCCGCTCTCCATTTAGAATTTCAATATCGGTGAATGAGAGATCCTTTCCAATACCTGTTTTGAAACTTTTAGAAATAGATTCCTTTGCTGCAAATCTACCTGAGAAGAACTGTAAGGACCTATTTCTTTTTAAAAAGATCTCTTTTTCCCTATCGGTAAGTATCCTCTTTATAAACCTTTCTCCATGCTTTTCCAGTGCTGTTTTTATTCTATCTATCTCGATAATATCGCAACCCAACATTGATCACCCTTCTGTATGAAATCTATTCAAAATCTCTTTCATCTCCCTCACAGCCTCCTTCATACCTATCAGTACAGCTTTGGACACTATGGAATGACCTATGTTGAGTTCGTAAAAAGGGTATATCCTACAGATGTCTATCACATTTTTATAATTCAATCCATGACCTGCGTTTACCACAAAACCTATCTCTCCGGCGTATTTGGCTGCCGACTCGATCCTTTTCAACTCACTTAGTCTCTCATCTTCATTTTTAGCGTCAGCATAATGACCAGTGTGTATCTCGATATATTTTGCCCCTGTTTCCAGAGCCTTTTCAATCTGCTTTTTATCTGCATCTATAAAAATACTTACATCGATACCATTAGATTGTAATATATCCACAGTTTTTGCAACTTTATCGAAATTGTGAATTACATCAAGTCCACCCTCTGTGGTAAGCTCCTCCCTTTTCTCCGGTACAAGAGTACACATATCAGGTTTTACAGATAAAGCGATATCCACAATTTCATCGTTGGTAGCCATCTCTAAATTTAATTTTGTCTTCACAGTCTCTCTTAATAGAAAAAGGTCTCTATCTTGAATATGCCTTCTATCCTCTCTTAAATGTATCGTAATTCCATCGGCTCCGCCGAGTTCTGCCAATACCGCAGCATGAACAGGGTCAGGTTCTTTACCCCTTCGAGCTTGCCTAACGGTGGCAACATGATCGATATTGACACCTAATCTAATCATAGATTGCTCCTACTATTTATCTCTTTTACTGCTGTTGCAGTTATTGAGTTTGCTATGTATTCTATCTTGGTGTAATCTGCTCCTTCCACCATAACTCTGAGTTTATTTTCTGTCCCTGAATACCTCACAAGGATCCTACCATCGTCTCCCAACTGTTCAGAAAAATCTTTTATCAGTTTGGAAGTATTCGTAAGCTCTCCGAGAGGAATTTTCTGAGAAACAGCTGTATTTTTGAGAATCTGAGGATAAACAGAGATGAATTCCTGAAGTTCACTTAACCTCTTACCACTAACAACCATAACCTTTAAGAGTTGTAAAGCAGTTATCAGTCCATCACCCGTTGTATTGTAATCACTGAAGATTATATGCCCAGACTGTTCGCCACCCAAGTTTAGTCCCAAATTCCTCATCTTTTCAATCACATACCTATCACCTACATCACATCTAACAACATTTATCCCTATCTTGTTTAAAGACCTTTCAAAACCTATATTACTCATCACAGTTGCCACAAGGGTATCATTATTCAAAATACCCCTTTCCTTCATAAACTTACCACAAATCCCCAAAATGTAGTCACCATCCACGATTACACCATGTTCATCTACAAAGATTGCTCTATCTCCATCACCATCAAAAGAAACCCCTAAATCAGCACCAACTTCGATCACTTTTTTAGCCAAAGCATCGGGATAAACGGCACCGCAATTCTCATTTATGTTGTATCCATTCGGTTTGTCATTGATCACCACGACATCGGCACCAAGCTCAGAAAATGCCATTGGAGCAACCTTATACATCGCACCGTTGGCACAATCTACCACTATCTTTAGACCACTTAAATCGTAATTTTTATCAAAAGAGCTTTTTGCAAACTCTACATATCTACCGATGGCAGTTTCTATTCTTGTAACCCTTCCCACAACGGGATCGAGTTGAAAATCACCATCATCAATGATCCTCTCCATCTCCAATTCGACCTCATCGGGTAGCTTGTACCCATCGTTTGAGAAAAACTTAATGCCATTATCGTAATAAGGATTGTGGGATGCAGAAATAACTATTCCAGCATCAGCCCTTAGACTCCTTGTTATAAACGATATTGCTGGTGTAGGCAAAACACCAACTAATACTACATCAACCCCCATAGAACAGATACCTGATGCTATGGCATATTCGAACATATACGAAGATATTCTTGTATCTTTTCCGATTACGATCTTATGTTTCTTTGATCCCCTCTTAAAAATCGTGGCCGCAGCCTGACCTAACTTTAATGCAAAATCTGGAGTCATCGGGTGCTGATTTGCCTTACCCCTTACCCCATCTGTTCCGAAATACTTTCTCATCGCCTTACCTCTATCTTAATCCTATTAGGATAAATCTCCACCACTTCGATACCTTCTACCTTTGAGGCAGATATGGGAAACTCATACTTACCTTCCTTCGTAATACCTGAAAGATCGACATATAGCTTTAGCCCCTCTAAGTTATTTAGTCTGTCGCTTCTACCCCTAATCGAGATATCTACCTTATCGGGGGATAAACTTTTGATTTTGAATGAAGGGTTTAGATTTTGCAAGGTAAGTCCATAGTTACTTATATTCTTTGTAATTATATTTTCAGTAACTTTTATTTCTACCTCGACCTCTTTGGGTTTCGAGTCTGAGATTATCTCATTCAATTTTATACCTATCTTCTGCTTAATATTTTTGTCTAAATCGGATATGTTTATAGGCAAAGTTTCGACACTTTCGAGAACTTTTATCTTTTTATTCGTCCCAAAAATCGTCACAAAGTTTGGGCTAATGGTAACCGAAGAGATCTTATACCCATCTTTTACCTCACCTATGAATGATGGGATAACTTTCACCGTTTTCTTTCCTAATTTGTCTATCATGATTCTCACATCTTGAGGCTCCACCCTTATCAAATGTATCCCAGAAGGGAGCATCACATCTGTGGGTTTTATACGATAAAGGTATTCACCACTCTGAAAATTTGATAGGTCTATCTCTATCTTAATATCGTTAAAGGTAAAATTTTTCATAGATATCTTGGGCCCCTTAACGAGGACAGAAATCAGATTGGTATCTGTAAATGCCTTTAAACCCTCAGCCTCATTTTTAAACTTAACCGGCACATAAAAACTTACCTCCTGCTGCTCAGAAGTTGCCACAATAAACCAAACAATCACGGCAATAACAATACTGATGATCTTCAAAGCCAAATTATTTAGCATTTTCCACTGCATCTTTTGCATCGTCAAGTTTAAAAATATGGATGAGTGTCTCTTTTAATGAGTCAGCATCCAATTCCGAAGTAAAATTTCCTCTGTAAGAGACTGTAATCGTTCCCCTCTCCTCACTGACAACAATACAAACTGAATCCGTTTCCTCTGTAATACCCAATGCAGCCCTATGCCTTGTACCAAACTTTTTATCTATATCGACCCTTTTTGTAAGAGGAAGTATAGACCCAGCATACACGATCTTTCCATCGATCACTATAACTGCACCATCATGGAGAGGTGAATACGGGATAAATATACTCACTAATATATCTTTGTTTAATTCTGAATTAAGCGTAGTTCCAACTTGTATATATGGCAAAAGATCTATTTCTCGCTGAATAACTATTAGAGCACCTATCTGCTTGTTTGCCAAAATTGTGACCGCTTTTACAATCTCATCAATTGTCTCTCTACTTATCCTGTCCTGCTTGTTGAAAACCTTTGTATCCCCTATAATTGCAAGTGCTCTACGCATCTCTGGTTGAAAAAGTATGATAATAGACAAAAAGAGATAACCGGTGAGGTTGTTTAGCACCCAGCTTGTCGCCTTAAATCCGAAAAGATTGGAGAAAGAGGAAAAGATCAGGATGAATACCACCCCTAAAGTCATCCTTAGGGCAATGGTACCCTTTATGAGCAACAATACCCTGTAGATCAAAAAAGATATTATTGCGATGTCGAGAACATCTATAATATTGATAGACTTGAATACCTCTAACATTCAAGCCCTACCCTATTGTAAAAATTAAAAATCTTCATCATATCGATAGTTTCTACAACATCGTGTGTCCTTATAATATCAGCACCGTTTAGAAGAGCCATCGTTTCAACTACTTTAGTACCTATCAACCTCTGATCTGCCGGTTTATCTACAATATTTCCGATCATAGATTTCCGAGACAACCCCACCAAGATAGGCTTGCCAAATACCTCAAATTCTTTCAAATACTTCAAAATCAGATAGTTGTCCTCTAAGGTTTTCCCAAATCCAAAGCCTGGATCGATCATTATATTCTCTTCAGACAAACCACTTTTCAAACCTTTTTCAATACTATTGTAGATAAAATATTTTATCTCTTCCAACAGATTATCGTATTTAGGGTTTTGCTGCATTGTTTTTGGGGTCCCTTTTATATGCATCAGGCACACACCTGCGTCATAATCCGCACAAACCTTTGCCATATCCTCATCGAAACTAAACCCACTGATATCATTGACAATATGGGCACCTTTTTCAAGACACTCCTTCGCCACTTTAGATTTGTAGGTATCCACCGACACCACAAACCCCATCTTTACTGCCATCTCAACTACAGGCAGTACCCTTTTTAACTCTTCATCTGCCTCCACAGGTTCTGACCCAGGTCTCGTGGACTCCCCACCTACATCAACAATGTCTATCCCCAAATCTTTCAGTTTGTTTAGATAGACTTCCACATCGTTAAGTTCTAAAAATCTGCCCCCATCGCTGAAAGAATCGGGTGTAATGTTGATAATTGCCATGATTTTTTTATCTTCAAAGGTTATCCTTTCTCCTCTGAAGCGTAGTATTTTATCTCTTTGTTCTAATAATCTTTCTAACTCGGCAGCCAACTCTTTCAGCCCAAATGGCTGGATCTTAAGCTTAGAGATTAGCCTTTTTAAACCTTTAATATCTCCACATATTAAAACATCTGTGGATTTCACATCACAGGATACCGTCCCCTGATGTACAACGGCATCGATCCCTGATGAAATAGCCTCCTGCTTAAGTATATTGGCAGCCCCAGCACTTATAGATTTAAATTTAACATTAAAAGACACACCCCTATCTGCAACTTTCTTGGCATAAGGGTGTGCCCCTAACTTCTCAATTTCAAATTCCAACCGCCTTTTATCAGCGGTAATTACCTCTTTGAACATCTCTCTTAAGCTGTTGCTACCTCTCCATTGATCTTTTCTATCAATTCCTCTATATCTTTGCTCTCAATAGTCTCCTTTTCCAGAAGAAGATCTGCCATAGCATGAAGAAGTTTCATATTATTAATCAATGTTTCCTTTGCATGCTTGTAAGCACTAATGACGATCTTTCCTATCTCTTCATCTATGATCTCTGCAGTTTTTTCACTGTAATTCTTGTGAGTGGCAAGCTCTTTACCTAAAAAGATAGCCTCATCCTTTTTCCCTAAAGCAAGAGGTCCTAAAACCTCGCTCATACCCCATGAGCAAACCATATTTCTCGCAATCTCCGTTGCCCTTTCGATATCGTTGCCAGCACCGGTGGAGATCCTGCCAAAGACAACCTCTTCTGCTGCTCTACCACCCATGAGTACTGCCAATCTCGAATTTAAATACTCTTTTGTATAGATATATTTATCATCCTTTGGAAGCTGCTGGGTAACACCCAGTGCCATACCCCTTGGAATTATGCTCACCTTGTGCACAGGATCTGAATATGGGGTAAATCTCGCAACAATGGCATGCCCTGCTTCGTGATAAGCTGTAACCTTCTTTTCCTCTTCTGAGATGGCCACAGATCTTCTCTCCTTACCCATCATCACCTTGTCTTTTGCCTCTTCAAAATCCTCCATATTCACCTTTTCTTTATTCTTCCTTGCAGCTAATAGAGCAGCCTCATTAACAAGGTTTGCAAGCTCGGCACCAGCAAAGCCCGGAGTGGATTTTGCAATCACCTCTAAATCCACATCATCCCCCAAAGGAACCTTTGAAGCATGCACCTTTAAAATCTCATACCTACCTTTTACATCGGGTCTTGGAACTACTACCTGCCTATCGAATCTTCCGGGTCTTAAAAGAGCGGGATCAAGGACATCGGGTCTATTGGTAGCAGCAATAAGAATTACCCCTTCTGAGGATTCAAACCCATCCATCTCCACTAAAAGCTGATTGAGGGTCTGCTCCCTTTCGTCATGGCCACCACCCAAACCAGCCCCTCTATGCCTACCCACAGCATCGATCTCATCAATGAAAATGATACACGGAGCATTCTTTTTCCCCTGTTCGAAGAGGTCCCTTACCCTCGAAGCACCCACACCTACGAACATCTCCACAAAGTCTGAACCACTGATACTAAAAAATGGCACCCCCGCCTCTCCAGCTACAGCCTTAGCAAGTAGAGTCTTACCTGTCCCCGGAGGTCCTACAAGGAGAACACCTTTTGGTATCTTTCCACCCAATCTCTGAAACTTATGGGGGTCTTTCAAAAATTCGATGATCTCCTCAAGCTCTTCCTTTGCTTCATCACATCCTGCCACATCCTTGAATGTCACCTTTTTCTGATCAGGTGTAAGGAGCCTTGCCCTACTCTTTCCAAAGGTAAAAGCTTTGCCACCCCCCTGCATCTGCCTCATAAAGAATATCCATACCGCTATGAGAAGTATCATAGGTAGCCATGATATCAGAACCTGTAGATACCAAGGATTTTGATCGGGTGGTTTTGCGTAGATCTTCACGCCATGCTCCGTCAAAAGGGGAACAAGGGAAGGGTCATCCGGAGCGTATGTTTCAAACTGCTCATTGTTCTTGTATTCACCCGTAATCGATTTCTCTTTGATAATAACGGTTTTTACATTGTTCTGTTTTACCTGTTCAACAAATTCTGTATATGAAACCCTTTTTTTAGTTCCCTGACTAGTATTAAAAGTATTAAACATCACCACCATTATCAGTGCAATAACAAACCACAGCGTTATGTTTTTATAAAAATTATCTTTCATCATACCCCCTAACCATTTATCTTTAAGATAGATATATCTTTTAGATTTCTATAATATCCGTTGTAATCCAATCCATACCCCACAACAAACTCGTCAGGTATGGTAAATCCGCAGTAATCGGGATTGATATCCGCTAATCTCCTCGAAGGCTTGTCAAGGAGCGAACATATCTTTAAACTATTTGGATTTCGTACACTGAAAAGCTTTTTTAGGTAATTTATGGTCAGTCCTGTATCGATAATATCTTCCACAAGAATTACATTCCTCTTCTCCACAGGTCTATCCACATCGCAAAGCAAGCGAACCACACCGCTGGAAGTAGTCCTTGCTCCTGCATAGCTCGACACGGAAACAAAACTGATCTCCATAGGAAGATCTATATACTTAACAAGATCCGCCATAAAGATCCAAGCACCTTTTAACACACCCACCACAAGCAATTCTTCACCTTTGAAGTCTTTTGTAATGGTCTCTGCAAGGAGTTTTACCCTTTCTATTATTTCATTATAACTTATCAAAACCTCAAGCGTATGCTTTTCCATCAAACCTCCATTTTTAAAAGCTTTACCTCGTCATTTCTTTCCCAAACCTTTTCCACCCATATAATCTCGCCATCTTTTTCGATAATGACAAGTCTATCCCTGTCAAATTTATCTATTTTTTGCTCTATAAAAAGATCCTTCAATTTCCAGCCACCCACACGATCACCGTGTCTCCTATTTCGTATGGTAAGTCGCGTATTTTTCAAATTACCGCTAAATTTTATATATTTACATATTTTTGGCAAAATTACAATATCATCTGACTCTTTTTTATCAAAAATGTATGGTTCGATCAAATTCTTATGAAATATCATAACCTTACTAAAAGAAGTCTCAAATATATAGCCATCGGGCATATTGATCCTTCTCGATTCGCCGTTTATCAGTTTAAGTCCATTTTCTATATGCTTTCTTTCCACCCTAAAAAATCTTTCAAACATCTTCGATAAAAGGTATCTCCTTTCGAATACAGTTTTTGATAATATATACCCTTTTTCGATTTCTGCAAACATTTCGCCAAAAATCAGAGGAGCATCCGATAACTGCTTTTCGATAAAGGTTTTTAACTCCTTCGATTGCTCCTGTATAGAGATAACATTATTGAGATACCCCTTGTTATAAGACTTTATCTCTGGAATTATTGTATTTCTCACCCAATTTCTCACATAATCGGAAGAGAAATTTGTTTCATCGTCGACAAAACTGAGTCCATTGCTCTTTACGTATAACTCAATTCTACTCCTCTCAATGTCTATAAATGGTCTTAAAATCTTATCCTCTTTTGTAAACCCCCGTAGGTTATATATGGCGCTACCCGTAAATACTTTTACAAAAAATGTTTCTACAATGTCGTCAAGATGATGAGCTGTTACTATATAGTCTCCCCCTATCTCTTCTAAAGTTTGAAAAAGTGCCTCATATCGCAATCTTCTTGCCGCATCCTCCACAGAACATCTATTTTTACTTAAAAATGCAGCCACATCCACTTTCTTTACAAAAATAGGTACCCCTAATTTATCACAAAAATCGATACAGAACCGCTCATCCCTATCTGCAAACTCACCTCTAATACCGTGGTTTACATGACAGGCATATAGTTCGTAATGAAATTTATCCTTCTTTGAATACAAAAAATGAAGCAGGGCCACAGAGTCCCTGCCTCCGGAGAATGCTACGAGAATCTTACTATTTTTTACTATATTTAGATACTGATAAGCCTCATCAAACGATATATTCCTGCTCTCTCTTTCCACCTTCTTCATACTCTTTTCGTTTATTTTCATAACCTTTCCTATTGAGGATTCCGTAAGCGTAATCCTTCCCCTCTTCCACACCAGGCTGGTCAAAAGGATTGATATTATTTATCACTCCAAGTGTAGCAACTACATATTCGTAGAGCATAATCAGATATCCTAAACTAAATTCGTCGAGAAAATCAACCGTTATCTTCATAGATACTCTGTTTGCTTTTTTGAGAGCTACCTCTGTTGCCTGAAGTTCTACATTCAACAATCTACTCAAGTCAACCCCTGTCAGGTATTTATAATTTTCATACCAGTCGCCATTTAGCTCCTGATTGAAGTCATGCTTATCTATCTGAATAAAGGTGATCAATTTGTCGAATGGTCCCTCTTTGTATAATTGTAGTTGAGAATGCTGATCTATAGAGCCTATGGCAGACACAGGGGTGGAACCAAAGAACAACTCTTTTCCATCCAAAGCATACTTCTTACCTAAGCTTTCACCCCACAATTGAGCAAACCATTCAGCAAAGCTTTTGAGCCTCGATGTATAAGGCATCAACACATTTATATTCTTCTTTCTTTCCAAAAAAGCGTTGTATATGGCAGTCATCTTTATATACAGATTCTTACCGTTGTGAATAAAATACTTACCACCTGCTTTCAATTGTTCGATATCGATACCCAAAAGGGCAAGGGGCAAAAGCCCCACAGGGGAGAGAACGGAAAATCTACCACCAACATTTTCAGGTATTTCAAAGGCTTTTAAACCAAACCTATTTACTATATTTCTCAGATCACCTTTCTTTGGGTCCGTAATGGCAATGAGATGTTCCTTTAGGTTAATGCTGTGTTTTTTAAGCCAATCAAAAACGATGAGGAAGTTTGCCGCCGTCTCAACGGTGCTACCCGATTTACTTATCACGAGTACAATAGTCTTTTCTGGATTACAATGCTCTAATATCCAATAAACTTTAAACGGATCCACATTATCCATCACCCAACACCTTGGGAAATACCCTCTTTTATCGTGGGATAAACTATTATAATAAAAGGGTAATAGAGCGTTTGCCACAGCCTCAAACCCCAGAGATGAACCACCGATCCCTAAAAGGATCATATCATCGAATTTGCCCTGTACAGATTTTGCATATTGAAATATATCATCACTATCAGCATCCACAAGTTTTGGAAACCCCACCTCACCCGATTCCACCATCCTGTTTAGATCGCTAAGCCCCTGATCGGCAAGTTCGATATGTTTTAAAAGTTCTTCATTACTCAACCCATCAAACAACTGCTCCTTCATCACAAAATTATAATCCAAAGAAACCTTTCTCATCATTACCTCCAAATTTATCTTCCCCATACTTTATATTTTACCAGAACTTTTCTATTTTCTCAGCCCCATTTAATACTTCCAAAAAATATTTCCCGTAATTTTTTGAATAGATCCTTCCATCCATTATGATCCAATACCCCGAGTCTGTTTCGTTTCTGATGAGTCTACCCACTGCTTGTTTGAAGAATATTACAGCTCTCGGAAGATAATAATTTAAAAACGCATTTCCGTACTTCTCTTCATAATAGTCAAATTTTGCCTTTACATAGAGATCCGAGACATTCTCAAAAGGTAATTTATCGATAATTAGATACTTTATCCCTTTACCCCCAAAATCGATACCCTCTCTAAGTATTGAACAACCCAAGATTATCGTATGCTCATCTATCTCTATGTTCTGCAGATCATCCGTTTGAAAAAAGATCCTTTTATAGGGCAACTCTCTCATTAAATATTCACCAACTTTGTTCATGTGATAGAGACTATTAAATATCACGAGAGATGCACCTTCTTGGCAAGAAAAAAAATCAAGATAGAAGGCCTTTTTGGTTTCTAAATCATCTGTATAGTCATCGTGAATATATACCTTCCCCTGCGAAATCATATTTTCAGGTGGGTTGAGTTTTATCAACTCAACATTACCTTCAAGACCCAATTCATTAACAACATAATCAAATGACCCATTAAAGGTAATTGTAGCACTTATCAATATACTGCTCAAACAGCTTTTAAAAAGAGCATCGGCAAAATAATCACCAGAACTAACAGGTACATTTTTTAGTGAAAAATAATCCCCGTTTACATCCATCAGTTTTATACCATCATTTTTGAAAACCTTTGATAAGGTATCTTTATATTTCTCAAAAATTTCATATTCCTCATCAGATATACGATCAGATAAAACTTTGTCTAATTCATAAACGATATCATTACATTCACTTTGTATCTCATCAGAAATGATCATTTTACCTTTGAATTTATCGTTTAACCCTCTTAATCTGCCTGAAAAATATTTGAAATATTTATCTCCTAAATATTGTCTATTCTCCTTTAAAAAATTAGTTATCGAATAAATACTTATCTCCTCTCCTAAATAGGAAGGGAAGATATCAACTATTGAATGAGCTTCATCGAAAACTATATGTTCAGCAAAATCGAAATTGTAATTACCATCAAACTTTACCCTCATTGCCAAGTCTGCAAGAAGCATGTGATGGTTTGTGATAACTATATCGGAACTGTTTGCTAAGTCTTTGGCATTGTAAAACGAACATTGAAAATAGTAAGGGCATTTTCCACCAACACATTGATAACTATCGGCAGTTATCTTATTCATCACATCACTATCAAATGGTAAACCAACAACCTCAACGATCTTCTCATCAATTATCCTACTTGCCCATTCCACAACATCGGGATAGATATCAGCATACGGTACTATATGTTTAGAATATCTATAGTGACAAAAATAATTCTTCCTTCCCAATAATTTTGCAATTTTCAATTCTTTATTAAAAATTTCTTGGGCTATAGGAATATCCTTTAAAATAATCTGATTCATCAGTTGTTTTGTTTTTGTGCTAATAATGGTTCTCCTACCCAATTCGAAAATAGGGATAAGGTAAGATATAGTTTTTCCATACCCTGTAGGCGCTTCAGCTATCACTGATTTATAATTATTGAGAAATGTAAATAATTGAGAGGAAAAATCTGCCTGATGTTTTCTAAATTTATAATTTTTTATTATTTTAGGGAGATACTCCTCTTCATAAAAGTATTTTTCTATATTCATCCACTATCCAGTAATTTTTGCCTGCCTTTTAAAGAGATCTACATCCAACGAAAAGCTCTCTGCTACCTCATAAGAGATCATATTTTTCATAAAAAGTTCTGCCATCTGAATCTCAAAAGGCAGATACTCCCCAGTACCCCTCATCTGGGTATGGATGAGATTGAAGGCGTTGTCCCTTATCACCTTTTTCATCTTAAAATTGTTCATACAGTACTCATAAATAAAATACTTATCAACACCATTTTTGCTCGGTACTAATCTAAAGTTCATGAAAAAGTTAACATTATCTGCCAATCTATTCAAGTGGTACTTGTATGATGATTCTGATTCCATATAAAGCAAACTTTCAACCGATGATGGAATACTATTGGATTCCACAGATACATAAGCTGGTCTTCCAGCCTCAACAAATTTATAAATATTATTGAGCATTTGAGCCGTTTCAATATTATCCACAAAAAGCATATTTGGATCAAAATCGTTTAACAGTTCATTGAAATACTGCTTATCTTTTATCGATGATTTCTCCACCTGAATAATGTTCGACCTATTGTTCCTCAATGCGTCATTAAATCTCTCCACCACATATAAGATGTTATAGTTTCTTGTAGAATTGAAGTAATCGATAATAGAAGAAACAAAGGATGATTTTCCATGTCCAAATGGAGCAATTAGAAATATTATCCCCTTTGCTGGTTCAAAAATGTACTTGAATACATCCTTACTCAACTTGAAATTAACTATATTTATCAATGAAGATGAATGGTTTATCACAAGGATGAAAAATGTATTCCTCTCCTTGTAAAAATTGATCGTAAATCTCTTGGATGAAATGACCCTCTTGACACTAACAAATCCGTTTGTGATCAATATCTTTCTATCATTCTCATCACATATCTCTTTTATAATATTTAAAATCTGGTTCTTAGTAAAGGGATCGTAAGGTATCTTTTCAACAATATTGACTTTTTTGATAAAGGGAGGAGAATTTTCCTTGATGAAAATACGCTCTATCTTATTATCGTAGTTTAAAATAGTTGATACCAACGTGTCAAAATCTTTGCCCCCTTGAATTATAGATTCAAGGGACTTAAATACATAGTCCTTTGATCCATAGGGTAATTTTTCCAGATCGTCCAGCATCCTCTCTATCGACAACTCCGATAATAAAACAGGTACTATCGTTTTCCCTAAGTTGAAGGCGATCTCATCTATATCCTTCAAGAGAGCAACATCGTTGATACCTAAAAAAACCTTTTTATCTTCCATCTTTAAGGGCACTACCCTGTATTTCTTCAATATCTCAAAATTGAATTCCTTTTGTAATGATACAGGTATGGTGATCTCTTTTAGATTGAGATATTGAAGACCGTACTGCTCTGCCACTATATTCAGCAGTTGTTCAGTGGTTAAAAATCCAGATTTTACAACAAGATCACCCAACCTCTCCCTTGTGATCTGCTGTTTTGCCAAAAGTTGATCAAGATCATCCTTGGTTAAGATCTTTTTTTCTACAAGGATTTCGCCAAGCTTTTTCATATTTGGCTCCTGATGGTTTATACTTAATTATACGAAATAAAAAGTTTTTTTCAATTTAATCTGATACCTTTAGTCGATGACCCGTTTTAAGATATCGCAGTAAGCATCTATTCTTCTATCCCTGAAAAATGGCCATATCCTTCTGACCTTTTCTATCCTTGAAAAGGATATATCCACATAGGCATTCTCCTCATTAGTATTACAAGCACAACTAAGGATTTCACCCTGTGGTCCTGCCACAAAACTATTCCCCCAAAATTCGATCCCACTTTTTTCGTTACAAGGGTCCTGCTCAAACCCTACCCTATTTACAGACACAACAAACACTCCATTTGCAATGGCATGAGCCCTTTGGGATATTATCCATGCTTGTAGTTGTCTCTGTTTCTCATCTTCAGGGTCATTTGGATCCCAACCGATTGCCGTAGGGTAAATGAGGATTTCAGCCCCAGCCATTGCCATCAATCTTGCCGCCTCGGGATACCATTGGTCCCAACAAACGAGCACCCCTAACTTTCCAACAGATGTTTCTATGGGTTTAAAACCGATATCCCCCGGAGTGAAGTAAAACTTTTCATAAAATCCAGGATCATCCGGAATATGCATCTTTCTGTATATCCCAGCAATACTTCCATCTTTTTCAAACACCACAGCGGTATTGTGATACACTCCTGGCATCCTTTTTTCGAACAAAGATGTGACAAGGACAATCTCCAACTCTTTTGCCAATTTAGAAAAATATTCTGTGGATGGACCAGGAATTGGCTCTGCCAAATCGAAATAATCTACAGACTCCCGCTGACAAAAATAAAGCGTATTATGCAACTCCTGTAAAACTATCAATTGCACTTCTCTCTTTGCAAGGAATCTGATATTTTCGGTAAGTTTCTGGATATTCAATTCTCTATCACTGCTATTGGCTTGCTGAACAAAACCTACCCTTATTACTCTACCCATCTAACACCCCTTCGGGATACTGCATCGTCACGCAATGTAGTGATCCATGCTGTCTTATTAAAATAGAACAATCTATAGGAACGATCTCTCTATTTTTAAAAAGATTTTTAAAAGTATCTATAGCCTCATCATCTTGAGACACATTGTAAACAGGAACCAAAACAGCATCATTTATAATCAGAAAATTAGCATAAGTTGCTGGTAACCTCTCACTATCATAGTAAATGGGCTCCGTCATAGGAAGTGGGACAAGGTTGTATGGATTACCATTTATGTCACACAATTTTTTAAGCTCTTCCTCCATCATGCTCAATTCACTGAAATGTACATCTTTCTCATCATAGCATTTCACATAGCATATTGTATGAGGATCACAAAACCTTGCCAATGTATCTATATGACTATCCGTATCATCCCCTTCAAGGTATCCATGTTCCAAAAATAGAACCCTCTCAGCCCCTAATTCTTTCTTTAGTTTATCTACTATCTGCTCTTTTGTGAGGTATTCATTACGATTGTAAGACAAAAGACACCGAGAAGTTGTCAAAATTGTCCCCAACCCATCCGACTCTATACTACCACCTTCAAGCACAAATTCTTTATGGTGTTCTAACACAACTTTACTAGAAAACACGCCTATCTCTTGTAGTTTCCTCGTGATCTGATTATCTTTGTTTGCTGGAAATTTCATCCCCCAACCATTAAATTGATAGTTGAGTATTATTGGCCGATTATCATCAAATACAGTAATTCCACCATGATCCCTCGCCCAAGTGTCATTATTCTCAATCTCACAATAAATTATTTTACTCTGATCCAAAGATTTAGTTATATGCTTGACTCTCTCTATATCTTCACAAACTATGATCAATTTTTCTCGTTTTACGATCTCCCCTGCGATATTGTAAAAACACTCATCAGCCTCATTGAGATAATCTCTCCAGTCCGTATTTTCATGTGGCCAGGTAAGCTGCACACAACTCTGTTTGTACCATTCTGCTGGTAGCATTCTCTTCATACTTTTATATTATTAAAGGAATTTTGTAATGTCAAATAAAAAGAAAGAATCTTTTATCTATTGAAAATATTATCATTTTGATATAAAATGAAAAATACGAAATAATTGGAGGAATAATGGAACACTTAATTAAATCGGTGATCGATGAAGTTTTACAAAAATTTGATGTAAAACAGATAAATTATGTGATAGAGATACCCAAAAAAACAGAAAATGGTGATTTTTCCACAAATTTAGCCTTCGTTTTGAGTAAACAATTAAAAAGAAAGCCTTCAGATATAGCAAAAGAGATAGTATCATATATCGACAAAAAAAACTTTTCAAAAGTAGAAGTTGCAGAGCCTGGATTTATAAACTTTTTTCTATCGCCATCTGTTTACCACGATTTTTTACAGATTCATCTAAATGATATTTATAGCAACATCGAAAATATTGGAAACAATAAAAAAGCAATGGTGGAATTCGTAAGTGCAAACCCTACAGGGCCTCTTCACATTGGACATGGAAGGGGGTCTGCCTATGGAGATACCGTAGCTCGACTTCTTAAAATATCTGGTTTCGATGTTTACAAGGAATACTATATAAATGACGCTGGCAATCAGATGAACAATCTTGCCTTGAGTATCTATTCGAGATACTGCGAATTGTTAGGGAAGAATTACCCATTTCCAGCAGATGGCTATAGAGGCGACTATATAGTTGATATAGCAAAAGAGATCGTTGAGAACTACAAAGATACCCTTCTCAATGATGAGGAAAAAGGTATTAAAACCTGTTTTGATATTGGCGTTAAATCTATTTTAGACGGTATAGAACAGGATCTAAGAGATTTTAGAGTTACTTTTGACAACTGGTTCAGCGAAAAATCCCTCTACGACTCTGGCGATGTGGAAAAAACTGTCCAAACACTCATTAACAACGGTTTTGCCTACGAAAAAGATGGTGCTTTGTGGTTTAAATCTGAGCAATTTGGAGACGATAAGGATAGAGTAATTAAAAGAAGTACAGGAGAATACACATATTTTGCATCGGATATTGCATATCATAAAAATAAGTACGATAGAGGTTTCGAGTTTCTGGTGAATGTCTGGGGAGCAGACCATCATGGTTATGTGAATAGATTAAAAAATGGTGTAAAAGCTCTCGGCATCGACACAGAAAATTTAAAAATTCAATTAATACAGATGGTTAGCCTCATAAAAGGTGGAGAGAGGATTTCCATGTCCACGAGGGCTGGGGAATTCATAACTCTTAGATGGCTCTTAGATGAGGTAGGCTCTGATGCGGCAAGATATTTCTATCTCATGAGAGATATAAACTCACAATTCGACTTTGATATAGACTTAGCAAAAAGTAAAAGCAACGACAACCCCGTATACTACATTCAATATGCCCATGCCCGAGTATGTAGTCTGAAGAGAAACGCTGAAGAGAAAGGTATAAAATATTCCATAAATCAAGACCTTGATAATCTCACACTCTCTTCAGAAATAGAACTAATAAAGAAGATATACGACTTCAAAAATGTGATCAAAACAGCAACAATAAACTTAGAACCTCACAGAATTTGCTACTATTTACAAGAATTATCGGGAATGTTTCATAATTACTACTACAACACTACAATTATTGACGAAAATGATATAAAAATGACCAATGCAAGATTATCCCTTGCTGAAGCAGTAGCAAAAACCATCAGTTTGGGACTTGAAATTTTAGGTGTATCAGCACCTGAAAGGATGTAGGGGGTTTCAATGAAAGATTCTGGAAAGATTAGAGAAAAAGATTCCAAAGGTGATGTAAAGATAATATTCATAATTGGCGCTGTATTTTTAGTTGCCTTTGGACTTATAGTATATGGTATCGTGAAACTTACAAACCAATATTTCTCCCTCAAAGAGCAGCTCTCTGAAAAGAAAGCTATAGAATCATCCCAAACAACTACCCCTGATAATGGCAAAAAGATAACCATGAATTCCGATAATATAAAGGTAGAAGAACTTAAAAAATCTGCAAATGAAGCTATCTCTGACAATAAACCTTCAAAGTACGCTGTTGAAGAGAAAAAAGCAGAACCTAAAACTGAAACTAAAACCGAACCCAAAATAGAACAAAAACCACCTCAACCAACAGAACAAAAGGTAGAACAGAAACCTGAACCCAAAAAACCACTCGAAGAAAAAGGGAAGGTTGTAATAGATGCAGATAAAAATGTAGTAAAAAAAGAGGAAGCTAAACCAATTCAACCCAAAAAAGAAACCCCAGACAACAAAACAGTAGCAAAATCTGAAGAAAAACCAAAACCACAACCAAAAGAAACTGAGACTAAAACAGCTGTAAAAGAAAAACCAAAAGAACAAAAACAGGATAAAAAAGAGAATGGCAAAAAAGAGGAACCTAACAAAAAGCAGGATTTAGCAAAGAAAGAAGAGCACAAAAAAGAAGCTGAGGTCTCCCCAAAAGGATCTGGAGGTAATTATTCTCTACAACTTATGGCATTCAAAGATGAAGATCATACAAAAAAAGAGGCAGAAAAACTTAAAAGTAAGTTAAAAGATGTCTATGTCGTAAAGGCTGATTTAGGAGAAAAGGGTATCTGGTACAGGATAAGATATGGTAAGAATCTCTCCAAAGAAGAAGCTCTAAAATTGAAAGAAAAACTTCAGAAAGAACATGGTATAAATGCAATTTTAGCAACAAACTAAGCTTGTTATAGGTGTAAATTATGGAGTATTTTAAACTTTTTTATATTCCTGTTTCAGTTTTTGTTATCTCCTTTATTGTGCTTTTAATAATTAGAAAAAGTTTACTAAAACTATTCAACAAACTTACAAGCAAAACAGAAACCAAACTTGATGACATTATACTATCTGCAATTAGAAAACCATCTCTTCTATGGATATTTGCACTCTCCATAGATATCGCAATAAATTTTTCCAAAATACCAACACAATACTCCAACAATTTAAGCAAGATTATTCATATTATTATAATTATATCAATAACTTTTGTTGCAGGAAATTTAGCTGGCAAGGTTTTTAATCAATCATTGAGAGAAACCTCTGTACCGATACCCAACACTGGTTTATTGCAGGCAATAATAAAAATTTCCATATACATAGTAGGAATACTGATTGCTTTAAACTATTTAGGGATTTCAATAACCCCAATAATAACCGCATTAGGTGTGGGTGGTCTTGCAGTTGCCCTTGCTCTTAAAGATACCCTTGCAAACCTATTCTCAGGTATTCACATACTCGTGGAAAAAGCGATAAAAGTTGGAGATTACATCAGAATGGATAATGGTATCGAGGGGTTTGTAGAAGATATCACATGGAGAACTACAAGGATAAAAACAATTCAAAATAATTTTGTAATAGTACCAAACGAGAAATTAGTTCAGAGTATAGTTACAAACTTCGATCTAAACGATAGAAAGCTCGCTGTACCAATAAAAATAAGTGTTAGTTATGAATCAGATATTGATAAAGTTGAAAAAGTATTGCTCGAAACAGCTAAAACTCTAATAGGTAAAGTGGAAGGATTACTTGCAGATCCAGAACCTGTGGTTAGGTTCAACCCTGGATTTGCCGATAGCTCCCTCGATTTCACACTTATCTGCTATGCTTCAGATTTTAAGTACAATTTCCTTATCCAAAGTGAAGTAAGAAAAGCAGTATTTAAAAAATTCAGAGAAGAGAAGATCGAAATTCCATTCCCACAAAGAGTGGTCCATATGAGACAGAAATAAAAACCTGGAGTGCAGCCACTCCAGGCTTTGTATTTATATCATCTAACGCTTCAAATTCAAAAGCTCCTGTAGCATCTCATCACTTGTAGTAATCACCCTCGAGTTTGTCTGATAACCTCTTTGAACTGTGATCATTGTTACAAATTCCTGAGCAATATCAACATTGGAGTTTTCTACTACACCAGACTGTACAATTCCTCTACCACCCTGTCCAGCAACTCCTATTGCAGCCAATCCAGAGTTTGGTGTTTCAGCGAAAAGTGATCCTCCTACTCTTGCCAAACCTTCCTGGTTAGTGAATATCGCTATAGCAATCTGACCCAATTTTTTGATCTGTCCATTATCATAAGAACCTATAATTTCTCCAATGTCATTAATATTTATCCTATCCAAGTCTCCCCTTGTGTAGCCATCCTGTTCGGAGTATGTAATAGTTGAAGGATCAGAAGAAAGAGTCATACCGTTGAAGGTATTTGGATCACCCAAGAACAACCTTATAGGTGAAGTAGTGGCGGTACCGTTTGTAGTGTTTATCAAAAACTTAAGATCTGAGATGGGAGTTTTTGGGTAATCTTCAAAGTTATAAATCGCATTCAGCGAACCATTATCGTTAAACTGTATCATAACAGAATAACTACCATCAGGATTCTTGGTTCCTTGATCTATGAATACACTTTCACCAGGATTTGATACAGAAATTGTCATTTTCCACAGATTCTTCTTTTCATCGTACAATTCAAACTTGTAATTTACTACATGGGAGTTACCCTGTTTATCGTAAATAGTCTGGCTAGTTATTAATTCTCCGCCTGTGGCTTTTTGAAGGTACCGTGGTTGTAAGTATTTCTCAAAAGTAACATTATCATCTGGACCATTCTTGCTTGAAAGTTTTAGTAAATCTATATTGTTATTTTTACCTTTTTCACTTTGAACAATAATCTTTCCATTCTCCAATTTCACAAATCCATCCAAAGCGTTATCTTTAGGATCTCTGTTGCCCATTAAGAAACCCTCTAATTTTATCAACATACTTTCAAGAGTATCAGAACCATTAACAATTGGACTTACATTAGAAATCTGTTGACCATTTATCACACCAGAAAATTCAACAGTACCATTTGCCGAACTAACACCTAAATCGTTACCTGTCATATCGTAAAGATCTGAAACTTTGTCATAATTGTTAGCGTATCTCAGGAAATCTGGCCCACCTGAAGAAGTAACAACTGCAGTAGAAACACCAAGTGTATCAAACAGATCGAAACTCGTTTCAAATACATCACCAGAATATGCTTTTTCAACAGAAAATGCTGTAATTTTATAAGATGCTCCAGCGGTAATAGAAACATTTGGATTAACATACTCTACTTTTCCAGTATTTTCATTATATAATGCAGTAAATCCATTGGAAACATTCGTTCTTATAGAATCCTGAATCTCACTTACAAATCCTTGGATTGTATCGAAATCAGTTCCATACACAACCTCTCTGATATAATATACCTCCTTTGTTGTATTTGTTTTATTAGGAGTATATTTATCATCCAGTTCGTTGAATAAGGTATTTAAATAATTATTCGATGAACTAAAATCGATTGAAAAAGTAGCAGTATTAGATTTCAGTTGAAACTTTCCATCACTGTAACTAAAAACAGCTCCAGCAGGTAAATTACTTTGAACAAAGTTAACTATATCACCAATTGAAGAATTTGAATTAACCGTATAGGTAAGGGGAGGTAAAACTCCATTAATTGTAATATTTATAGTATCCCCAGCTACCACATTCATATACTGATCATAGTTATTAAACAAAGTGTTTAGTTTTGTTAACTCTGTAGCATGAGCCTTTATTTTAACCTTCTCTCCATTCTGGATATCCATCTTCTGACCGTTTTTACCCATTAGATTCTCTATTTTCAATCTGTCATCTCCGTAGGTTGAATTTAGAGTAGGTTTTGGTACTGCTGTTAAAGCAAGAAATTCAAGTTTTGATGGTGTAGCATTAGTACTAAGGTTTCCAGCTATCTTAGCCTCTGATGTCTCTTTTGGTGCAAATGTTTTGTAATCAACTGATAGTCTGATACTTTCAAGTTCTGTATTCAATTCATTTGTTTTAAGATTTGTCATCCAACCCTGTACTCTAAAACCTTGAGGATTAACAAGATAACCTTCTCTATCAAAAGCAAAATTACCCGCTCTTGTAAAATACCTTTCACCCTCATTTTCACCTTGAACAACAAAGAAACCTCTACCATCTATCGCCAAATCTGTGGTTACTCCAGTATTTTGGAAAGTCCCTTGAAGAAATATGTTATCAACGGATGCCACATTTGTTCCTAAACCAACTTGTAATGGGTTAATACCACCGATATTCCCTGTAGGTGCTTTACCTATGGAAACAGTTTGACTTATTAGATCCTTAAAAGTAAGTCTACTCGCTTTATAACCCACTGTATTAACATTCGATACATTATTTCCCAAAACATCCATTGCCTTTTGATGTTGTTGTAAACCGCTTACTGCTGAATATAATGATCTTAACATAACTACCTCCTATTAAACTAATTCTCAAAAACTTCTTTCACAGTATCCGCACTCACAGGTGAACCGTTTACATTAAACATAAGTTTTCCATCCTTTACGGTCACACCCATGACTTTACCCGAAGAAACTTGTATTGCGGATACCTCATTTCCAGATTTATCCTTTGCCTTCAAGGTATATGTGTAGTATCCGTCTGGCAATTGACTTCCATCTATCCCTTTACCATTCCAAGGGATAGTATTAAGACCTGCATCTAAGTTTTCGAATTCACCAGTAGCAACCACTGCTCCATTGCTGTTGTAAATATTAATAGACACCTTTTCAGCAGAGTTATCCAAGTAGAATTTTATGTTAGCCATCCCATCCTTGAGAGCAAAACTATCACCATTATATGATACATTTTTCCCTATGAACGAAGCACCGCTTAGAAGTTGGCTTTCTACTGAAGTAGTGCTCTGTTTCTCTATCAATTTGGCTATATTTATCAACTGTTCCAGCGATGACATCTGCGTTGTCTGAGCAATGAACTCATTATTGTTCATTGGGTTTAATGGATCCTGATTTTTTAGCTGTGTCACCATGAGGTTTAAAAAATCATTCTTATCCAATTCCTTTTTAGCTTCCCTTGGCTTTGTAGTTAGCATAGCAGCGGTACTGCCGTATCTTTCAATAGTTGACAACATAACTCACCTCACGCATAAAGACCATTTACCTGTTTATTCTCAACTTCATCCTCAATTACAGCACCACCAAATTTGAAACCACCTTTCCCTTCCTTCTCAGGTTGCTTACCCTTATCCTCATTTGCCATCATGAAGCTGAATTCCATATTATCTATGTGAATCCCCTTGCTCTGAAGCTGATTCCTCATTTGCTCTAAGTTATTTGCTAAGAGGAACCTTGCTTGTTCATTATCGGTAAATATTTTTGCATTGATCTTACCACCTGTTTCCACAAGCTGAATCTCTAATTTACCTAAATTCTCTGGATGAAGTTGAACCGTAAGTTTCTTCACACCTTGTGATTTTGCCATTTCAATGGTGTCCACTATCTTTATAATATCCTTCACATCTTTTATTTCTATATGTTTTACATCAACCTTTTCGGTATTGACAGATTGTTTCCCAACCATTTCAACCTGTTTATCAAAGTTGTTATTTGTAAATTGCTGTTCTGTATCAGTATCCCCTTCATTCTCAACCTTAGAGATAAGTATCAACTCATTATCAGAAGCTATTTCAGATGAAAGATCTTTTAACTCTACTTTTCCATCCTTTCCTACATCTAAAGTGTCCTTAAATGTCTTAAATTTCAAAAACTCTTCAGAGACATTGTTTTGTACTGTAAACTTCACATCTCCAGAATCCAATTTGTCCACTATCTTATCAAACAATTCCAATTTAAAAAGATCGCTCTTCGTCTTGCTCATGTTGTTTGTCAAAGTTTCTTTAATATCCACAAGCAGTTGTTTTAGCTGTTTCCTGTCCATCCGTTCCGTATTAAAAGTAAACTCGATTTTCATTTTGATATTTTTAAACTCATCAGTCGTTTGTGTGGTTGGATCTAAATGGGAATTTTTTTGCTGTTCTATAAAACTCATCAACATTGCAACTATATTTTTTAGTTCCTCTTCTGTAATCTCCTCATCTTCAAGGATTGCTTCAATTTTCTGATTAATCTCATCAGAAGTAATCTTTTCACTTTTCACACTCAAAGCGGTTTCTTTCTTGTTAGAAATCTCATTATTAATCTTTTTTTGTGATTCTCCTACTTCGTTTGTCTTAGATTGAATGATATTTTTACCCAAGGTAGCTTTTGCAGATACAGAACCAAAGACATCCTTAAAATTTATACCCTTTTTATCTTGACCCTTATTAGTAAAAAGTTCCATATTAGGCAGAAACTCCTCTGATTGTTTCAGTGGGATAAAATTTATCATATTACACCTCCGTTAACCTTTTAGAGAAAGAGTTATGCCAGATTTTGGAGGAAATTTTTTCCTATACTAAGAAAGGAAATTCTTCTTGATATGTTCAGCAGTGATTATTGATGGATTTTTATCTTTGAAAAGACTTTGTAGTTGCAATATTTTTTCTATATATATATTTCTTTCAGATAAGATCCTCTCTGTCCAAGTAATGAGGTTATTTGAATTAAAATCTTTATTCAACAGTTCTGGGAAGATATTTTCATCGAGAACGATATTGGGCAAACCTATTCTTTTTACTTTAACAATATATCTCCCAACAAACTCAGTAAAAGGTGGAACCTTGTAAACAATAATAGGCGGAGTCCCCAAAAAAGCTGATTCTAAAGAAGCTGTTCCAGAGCAACACCATAAGATATCAGAATATTTCATGACATCGTAATTAAACCCTTTGACTATTTTTACTTCACTTTTAATCCCCTGTAATAAATCATCATCAACAGACCCTGCCTGAGCTAAAATAAAATTGTATTTATCTGACATTTCTTTTATCGCTTCTAAGAAAATAGGAATCGTGTTTAAAACCTCTTTTTTTCTACTCCCAGGTAGAAGCCCGATTGTCAATTTATTATCATCCAAACCAAAACTCGAATTGAACAAACTTTTCGATTCTAATTTTACTTTTATGTTGTCAATTATCGGATTACCCACATATAGAGCATTTACCCCCTCTTTCTTAAAAATCTCCTCTTCAAATGGAAGAATACAGTAAAGAAAATCTATACACTTTCTCATTTTGTAAACCCTCGAATAGTGCCATGCCCAAACCTGAGGAGCTATATAATACAGCACCTTAAAACCTTTCGATTTTGCAAATTCAGCAAATCTGAGGTTGAAGCCAGGATAATCAACAAGAATTACAATATCTGGATTTACTTCGATCAGTTTCTGCTTGAGTATTTTAAACATTTTAAAGATAAATGGTAATTTTTCAACAACCTCATTGAGTCCGATGATAGTCATTTGAGAAATATCGAAATACTGCTCCTGACCTAATTCTTTTAGACGATGCCCCCCTGTCCCATACAAAGAGAAATCCGCCAGCTTTCTAAGCTGACGGATCATATTCGAGGCATGTATATCCCCCGACTCTTCTCCAGCAATAAGGAAGATCTTGGTCATTGATTCTGAATTCTCGGCGTGATAAATACCAACAACTCTCTTTTTGTTCTTTTTTCAGTAGTATTTTTAAATAACCAACCCAATACAGGGATCTTACCCAAACCTGGAACTTCATTTCTTATTTGATTCTGCTCATCTTCAAATATACCACCGATCACGGTTGTTTCTCCGTTTGCTAAAAGGACTTGAGTCTTAGCCTTCTTCTCTTGAGTTTCTGCCGTAGATCCAGATACAGCACCCAAAGAACTCTTTTCTACCTCAATCTCCATAAATATCATATTATTAGCTGTTATATGCGGCTTCACTTTTAGTTTAATTCCAACATCTATGGTCTGCGACTGAGTGTTATCTCCAGAAGGAACAATTATAGCTTTACCACCACTTTTTATTTCTGCCTCTTGGTTATCCAATGTAGTTATTTTTGGGCTTGATATAGTTTTAGCTTTGTTCCTTGTTTCCATCGCAGATATCGCTAAATCTAAATTAAAAGTATTCGAGATATTTCCCAATGTTAATGCTAAAGCACCAGTAGGAGTTCCAACTGGCAAGTTAACCATATAACCACCAGCAGCTCCGGTGATTCCTATGGAATTCGGGAAATTAATTGAAGTCCTATTAATATTAGTATTCGCACCCCATTTTATTCCATAAGCCAAATCATTGGTATCTGTTACCTCCACAATCCTTGCCTCGATTGTCACCTGCGGAGTAGGTTTATCGACCTCTTTCAGCACAGATTTGACTTTAGCAATGGAGTCTTTTGTATCCGTTACAACAAAACTATTGGATTTCGACTCCACCTGCACCTTACCTCTTGGAGAAAGGACACCTTTGACCACTGCATCGAAATCCGACGCTTTGTAGTAATTTACTGGTATGATCTCAGTGAATAATGGCTCGGTTTTCTTCTCCTCTTCCACTATCTTTTGCAATTTAGCCTTTTCAGCCATTATCTCGTCCTGTCTCGTTTTGGAGATTACCCAAACTACATTGTCCTCTTCCACCTCTACGAGATTGTTTTCTCTATAAATTGCAGCAAGAGCAGTTTTGTAATGAACATCCTTCACAAATAGAGAAGTTTTCCCCTGTACCTCTTTTCCAAAAATAATATTTTTATTCCGTCCAAAATAGATCAGCTTTATCGCTTCCTTCACATCCATATCTTTGATACTCAAAGATATTAGATCTGACACATCAACTTTCCCTTTTGGAGTAGCTTTCTGCTCCAAATCTGTGGTTTTCGTAAATTTATCGGTACTGCTATAAACAATCACACTACCCTTCTCATCCTCCACTTTAGAGAAAACATCACCATTAGGCACAAACACTATAGCGGGTTTACCCTGCACCTTGCCAACTTTTACATACTTTATAGGAGCCCCATCAAAAAACATCACTGGGGATACATCCCTTGCAAACCTAACATCCTCATCAAATATCAATACTAAGTTGCCTTCAATCACTTTTTTCTCATACTTCAACTTACCTGTTGTCGAAATACTAAGACCCTGAACTTTTCCAACTATTCTTGAATCTATCTTATTGATAAATCGATAGCTACCTGCAAGTTTCTCCCTGTTTGAACTAATCAGATATTTGCCATCTTTGTACCCTATGTAAATATCAACAGGTTTATCAACGGTTATTACCAATCTGACTTTCTGAGGAAATAGCGAACTTGTCAACTTTATATCTTTCACCAAACCCACACCAGGATAAACGGTCTTATCACCAACAAGTTTCACATCATAGAAATCTATGTAAAAAGCATCATTGCTTATCGTCCCATAGTCTATTTTAGAAACTCCATCAGAATTCACTGTCAATAACAATTCATTTGCTTTGGATAGATTTTCTATATCCGAAATAAAGGTTGCTGGTCTTATGTTTAATATCTCTATATTTTCCAGCCAACTGCTACTTTTTAGTACTGTTTTAACATCTGCCTTGTCCAACTTAAAATTTACCTTTATACCATCAGCATTTGTGCCATAAGAGTAATCGACATCATCTTTTAAGAGAAGGGTAATCACCACCTGCTCTTGCCTTGGCACAATTGAAACTCTTTCTACTAAATCGTCGCTGTAATTAAATTTGAGAGCCTCAGCGTCAACATTAATATCAGGAATTATAATCGTCATACTGTAGGGATTTTTCCCATAATAAACGGCAACATCTTTGGGGTTGTTGATCTTTAAGTTCAATTCATATTTTTTATCCTGTTTTGAAATATCGACTTTCGTCAGCATAGATTTAGACATAACCTGCATCTGCTCATCAAGCAACACAGATTTCTTCTCTGCACATCCAACGATAATAAATAACAACAATCCTATGTATAAAAATGTTTTCTTCATAATTTACCTCCCTCAGTTATTGCTACATCTTTTATTACTGCTCTTACATGACCAAATATATCTTTTTCCATCTGCCTGATCCTCAAATTTTTATCACTTATATCTACTATTATCCCATCATTTAAACCTATTTTATCACCAACTTTTACATAAAATGTCTGACCTGAAATCTCCACCACTCCCACATTTCCAACTTTGCTGTTCAAAACACCCACAAGTTTTATCTGATCAAGGGATGCGCTTCTTAAAGGATTTTCGTTGAACTGATTTGCCAAATTCTCCTTGTAAACCTCCACTACCGAACGGAATGGATCTTTCTTTGGTTTATATTTCAAAGGTTCACCTTTTTGTCTGAATAGCTCTTTTAGTTCATCTTCCTGCTTTAACAGCTCCTGAACATCAACCTTCACGGGATTATCTTTTTTCACAACAGGTTTTATCTCCTGTTTTGGTGGCTCTTCGTTACAACCGAATAAAAATGCCAAAATTACTAACAAGGCAACCCTTTTCATTTTTTATCTCCAACTGTCTTCTTACTACTATTATCTTCTACCTTGCCTTGAGCCTGCTTAAACATGTAAGAATTCATCGACATACTTACAGAAACTACTACCTTTCCATCAGGGTCCTTTCTCGGTGTTATCGTAAAGCTATTAAGATTGATAACTCGATTTATAAAGCTAATGCTATGAAGGAAATTTACAAACTCTAAATAGCCACCCTCAATATTCATATTAAAATTAACTTTAGCATGAAAATCATCTATAGATGTTTCGTTTGTCGGTTGAAATAGAGTGACCTTCAAACCATTTTTTTCAGCTATATCAACTAATTGATCATATATGAGGTTATAACTTTTTTCATTTGGAAGAATCTCAAGGAGCATCGAAAATTGTCTATCTAAGATCTCTACCTCTTTTTTAAACTGTTCATAGTTCTGTACTTTTGGTTTTATTCTCTCTATTTCGCCAGTCAATCTCTCATGCTCTTTTTTAGTTTTCTCCAATTCCTCTTGAAGAGGTGTATAAAACATAAAATAGTAAAGTGCTCCAATCAAAACCACAACAACAACATAGGCAATGAGTCTATAAAGCCTATTTATACTTGTAAGTTTAGCAGTAATCGCAGCCATATCAACCACCTAAATTGACATTAGCCGTTATGCTAAAGTCATTTATATCGATCTTATCAACATTACCCTTCTTGACAACCTTGAGTTCGATATTGGAAAACATCTTAGTTTTGTAAAGGTTCATTATAAACTCATTAACAGAAGAGCTTCTCAGAGATGTAACATTCATAGTAATCGTAGTTCCATTGTAATTGAGGTTACCCACCCATACATCATCAGGAAGAGATTTTTCGATGTTTATAAAAATAGGAGCATACCCCTTTTGACCCTTTTTAAGATTTTTTACAATATCTATCTTCTTCTGCAATTCCTGTTTTTTCTTTTCAAAGGCATCTATCTCCCTCTTTATCTTGTTCAACCTATTCAATTCTGACTGAAGCACAGTTATCTGATCCTTGTAATGGGAGATCTGAGAAAGCATCGAGGTATGAATATTAAATATTACCACCCCAACGACCACCAAAACTATAAAAAATGCACCTATCTCAAAATAGATAGGATCCAATTTCTTCCTTTTTTTGACACCTAACAGGTTAACCTTTATCATCTGTCATTCACCTTTCTTAGGGCTAAGCCTAAGGCTGTATTGAACAAATAAGGATTACTTGTTAGCAATTCAAAGTCGGTAATTCCGCTGATATCTATATTAAGAAATGGATTAAAATCGTTTACCTCTATCTCAGTTGTTCTTTGTATTGAGGCTTTTAGATCGAATAGTTTTGACAACCCACCACAAACATATATCCTCGATGTGTTGTACCTACTGTTGCTGTAAAAAAGATCGATGGAATGCTTTATTTCATAACTGATCTGTGTGTTAAACTCACTGATGGATCTTTGAAGATCCTCATTGAACTCCACTGCCTCGCTATCCATTATCATAACCTTGGCATCATCATAGGTAAGCCCAAGTTTCCTCTGAACCAATTCGATGCAATCTTTGCCCCCAATAGAGATCTCCCTCGAAAACTCATAAAACCCATCTTTGACAAAAACTATCAAAGAAGATGAGTGCCCCAAGTTGATAATAGCCGTAATACCTGGCAAAGCTCCATAGCATACTTCAAAACAGTTTGTAAGGGCAAATACTTCGAGATCAACAACAGAAACTTTCAATTTTGACCCAGAAATGATGGAAACCATGCTTGTAATAAGATCCTTTCTTGCAACTGCTAATATAACATCTGTCATACTATTTTCAGGATTGCTCTCCACCACTGAGTAATCTATATTTACATCCTCAATATCCATCTGAATAAACTGCTGAGCCTGATACCTAAACTCCTCTTCGAGCAGTGATGCTTCTACCCCGGGAACATGCACCCTCTTGGCTATGACAGCATTCCCTTTAAGAGCTATTGCAGCCTTATTACCATCAACCTTTCTTTCCTTTACTATTTCATTTATGGAATTTACAATTTCAGCCATGTCAACAATCGAACCTTCAGAAATTACATCCCTCGGCAGCTCTTTATAACCGATATTTTTCAAAATATATCCAGATTTCCCATCCTCCAAGACAATTACCTTGATTGCATTGGACCCTATATCTAATCCCACCAAGTTCTTCGATTTACCAAACATATCATAGCTCCAAGATTACTTTTTATTCCGAAGAAAAAATCTCCCTAAAAAAACAGCTGTATTCACCTGTATGACAAGCAACACCATTCTGTCTAATTAAGTATAGCAGACAATCTTCATCACAATCAATCAATATTTTAACTATTTTTTGTATATTACCTGATGTCTCCCCTTTTTTCCAAAGAGACTTTCTACTTCTCGAAAAGTAATGAGCAAACCCTGTTTCTATGCTGAGTCTTACCGCTTCTTCATTGGCATAAGCCTGCATAAGCACTTCCTTAGTATCGACATCCTGCACAACCACAGGAATCAATCCACCGATCTTTTCCCAATTTATCAAATTAGAATCAAGCTTATCCATAACTACATATTAACAATATTTTTTTAAAATGCAACATTTTTTTATTTTCCATAATATTTTGTCAAATAACTCAAAACTTCTTTCTCTTCTCTTTCAGTGATCTTCAAGCCCCTCACCTTCATTCCATGAATAACCCTTCTCCACTCTTCATAATCCCTATGCTTATTCAGTGCGACCTCTATAGAATGGCATAACCCACATTTATGTTTTATAAGTTCGAACTCTTTATCATAAGGTTTGCTACACCCATTCATCACAAACACCCATACGATATTAACATATACGAGGCAAAATCTCACCCAACGGCATTTCAACATATCTTTTTCCACCAATAGACGTATTAAGTATCACTTTATTCTTTTCTATAACACTTCCAACAACATTGGCATTTTGCCCATATTTATTGCTTCTAATCAGTTCTAATGCTTCATCAGCATAATCTTTATCCACTATCAATACCGCCACACCCTCGTTGGCTATGTGCAACGGATCATACCCAAAAAACTCACAGTAATACCTCACAGTATCTTTTATGAATATTTTATCTTCTTCGATTTCAAAACCTAATCCCGACATCGATGCAATTTCATTCAGTACTGCGGCAACCCCTCCTCTTGTAGCATCTCTTGCAAAATGTATCTTACTGTAATCGAGTTCTTTCATAACTCCGTAAAGTGAACAACAATCACTCTCTAAATTCGACTCAATCCCTTCCCTTGCCATCATCACAGATATACCATGTCTACCAATATCAGAGGTAAATATAACCCTATCTCCTTTTTTTATACTACTATAATCGTTTAATTTCTTCAGAACTTTACCTATACCTGATGTATTTATAAATATCTGACCCTTCTCATTGTATGGAATTACTTTTGTATCACCACAGATGATCTTTGCTCCAACCTCTTCTGTTGCTTCCTTTATAGATTCAATGATCTTCTCTAACTTGTTTATGCTATACCCTTCCGAAATAATAAAAGACAACGACAAATACATTGGTACAGCACCACTTACAGCCAAATCGTTGCAAGTACCATACACAGCCAACTTCCCTATATCCCCTCCATTGAAAAACTCCGGTTCCACAACAAATGAATCTGTTGTAAAAGCAAGATCACCCTGCATACTAAAGTATGAGGAATCACCTAATAAATTTAACATCTCGTTTCCTAACTTGTTTAGGATTACGTTCTTAAGAAATTTTTGAAATTCTCTCCCTCCACCACCAACTGATAGTGTAATAATATCACTCATCATCATCTCCAAATATGAAATATGCAGCACATGTCCCTTCACTTGAAACCATACACGGACCATAAGGATTTTCAGAGGTACAAACTGTACCAAAAAGAGGGCAATCCTTTGGTTTTATATACCCCTTTAAAACCTCTCCACACCTACAGCCTTCTCTTTCACTGTATTCGTAAGAGGTTAGATTGTACCTTTTAAAGGCATCGTAATCAGCATACTCATCTTTTATTTTCAACCCCGAACCTTTGATTCCCCCTATACCACGCCAAACCGCATCAGATTCTTCAAAAACAGTATCCATCAATCCATAAGCCTTTAAATTTTTCATCCCAGATACAACTCGTTTATAACTATTTACTACATCATATTGTCCACTATTCACTTGCCTTACTATTTCTAAGACACCCTGCAAAATCTCAACAGGTTCAAACCCCGATATCGCTACAGCTCTATTTCTTTCAATAATCGGTTTATACAATTCCTCACCTGTAACAGTACTTACATGTCCAGGTGCGATAAATCCGTCTATCGATAATTTTTTATCATCCAATAATAACTGCAATACATTAGGCATCGTTTTATTAAAAAGAAGCACTGATAAATTTTTGATACCTCTGCTTTTAGCTTCTTTGATTAGATATGCAGTTTGCGGTGTTGTAGTCTCAAATCCTATACTCACGAAAACAATTTCATCATCATTTTTCTCACACATCTTCAAAATTTCAAGAACAGATCCTACAATCGCTATCTTCTTACCTTTCCCCCGAAGATAAGACAAGCTCTCCCCATTACTACCAGGAACCTTCATCAAATCACCGTAAACTGCAACGGTTATATCGAATCTTTCTAGTAAATCAAATACAAGATCGATTTCCCCTTGAGATGTAACACACACAGGGCAACCGGGACCTGAAATCAATTTTATATTCTTAGGAAGAAGTTTTCTTAATCCATGCTTGGATATGGAAACTGTATGAGTACCACATATCTCCATTATTGTGTAATTTTTACCTGCTAAAATTTCCTTCTCAATCTGTCTTAAAAGTATATTTACATTTTCTTTATCTCTAAGACTCTTCATCAAGTTCATTAGCATACTCCAGCAGAGTCTTTAGAGTCTCTTCCGCCTCTTTTTCATCCATTTTCGCAATAGCAAAACCAACATGTACCATTACATAATCACCAATAGCAACCTCATCAGGCAGCATCGCCAAACTTACTTCCCTTTTTGTACCAGCAATATCAACAATAGCTGTAAGCTCATCCATCTCAATAATCTTTCCAGGAAAGCCTAAACACATAAAAACTCCTTTTATTTGTTCAATGTTCACCGAGCACCTAACTTATGTGTTTCAAAACAGATAGTAATACCCAAATACTATATAAATTTAATAGCACTACAAAGCCATTTAGGTGCTCTGGTTGAATGTTAGTATTCAATCCTGTATCGATTTTTACATTATAAAATAGAATTTATCAATCGAAATTATCTAAATATGATAAGAAAAAAGGGGCTCAACGCCCCTTTTATTATTTATGACAGGTTGTACAACTTGTGCCGTTCTTGACTTTGTTCTCTTTATGACATGGGAAGCACAGTTCGTTGTGGAAACTGTTATTTGTTCCATCGAGTTTTGTGATCTTCACTTTCAATGTACCTTCATCTGGCTTCTCATGACACTTTGCACACTCAAACATCTCTGCGTGCTTTTTGTGGGCAAAAACTACAGGTTTTTTCGTAGCATTAATCTTATACTTCTCAGCCAAATTGATGGTTTCTGGTGCTATATCCATCAACTCTTTTGGATTGTTCGCTTTGAATACTTTTGGAGCAGCCTCCTCTTTAGCAGCTGCTGCTTCGGCCTTGCCAGCAGCTTTTCCAGCAGAAACCTTTTCAGTTTTTGGTTCTTCGTAGTTCTTTATCTTATCCACCATTTGATTAGCGGCGTCGAAGATATTGTTGAAATAGTCTGGGTTATGTATACCCTTCGAACCATCTCTTTCAAGTACTCTAACCATGAGATTAAACTGGTTGTAAAGTGCAAGCTGGCCAGGTTCCATTGTTGTTCTATGAGATGCAAGTTCATCTCTTACCTTCTGAATTGCTGCTAACTTAGCATTAAACTCTTTCTGAGTGTCTATCATCATCTGAGCATAGCTTGCATCATGACAACTCACACATGAATCTGTGTTGGGTTTAGAAAATGCACTCTTATGGCAATCGCTGCACTGAAGGTCAGCCATGTACCACTTAACTTCATCAACACCCTTGAGTGTAGTGCCAAGCTGATTGGACTTCTGTAGAGTATGGCATGCTTGACAATCCTCATTAGCAGGTGCTTTAACTTGCTTACCAGCACTTCTCATGTCATCATGACATTTGAAGCATGTCTCCATTTTTGGAAGGTTGTGCTTGTTTCCACCATGAGCAACACCCAAGTGACAATCCACACAATTTACACCTTTTTCAAGATGAGTTTTGTGTTTTGGATCTACACCAGCAATGATCTTATCTTTAAGAACATCCACCCTTCCAAAACTTTCTCTAAATCTTGGATTTACAACATTATCTATTAGTCTAAAATCTATACCAATGGACATTACTTTCTCTTTTCTGTTCTTCGCATTGATTTCATCGGAATGGCAATGCAAACATGTTGTATTTGGAACTAATTTAGCAGCATACTTCGGATCGGATGCACCCTTAGCCAAAATCTCTAATTTGTGCTCTTTAGACTTGAAGAATTCACCATAAACATCTCTAAGACCACCTATTTTAGCCTTCATATACCCTACAAAGCCAGGCTCACCGTGGCAATCTATACATTCAACCTTCGCAGCCGCATGAACATTTTTAGACCATGTATAATATTCCCCCAGTGGACCTACCTTTTGCTCGGGGTGGCATTTACCACAAAACTCAGATTTTGATGTATAATGTAAAACCTCTACTTGACTAAACACAAAACCTACAAAAATAACAATAACAGCGATTACAAATACAACTGGGTCATTTTTTACAAACTGTTTAAATTTCTCCCACATAGCGTCCTCCAAGAAAGGGTAGCGGTGGTATTACCACCGCCATATTTTAATATTAGACAACAAAAAGAAGTATCAAGCTGATAACAAGAGCATAAATAGCAAGAGACTCTATCATCGCAAGACCGATGATCATAGGAGTCATGATCTTACCAGATGCTCCTGGGTTTCTTGAAATACCTTCAACAGCGCTTGCAACCGCCTTGCCCTGTCCCAAACCAGTACCGAAAGCTGCGATACCCATTCCCAAACCAGCAGCAAGATAGATTGCCCAAGATTTACCAGCAGCTGCACCTTCAGCAGCAAAAGCTGATACAGAAAATACTGCTACAATTGTAGCAACCAAACTTAAAATACGAGCTACTTTTGACATATCAATGTCCTCCTGTTTTTATCTCTTAGTGCGCTTCCTCTAAGGCACCACTAATGTATATCATTGAAAGCATCATGAACACATAAGCCTGTAATACTGAGGTAAACAACCCCATGAAATACATGGGTAGAGGTACCAAAAATGGCACAAGGATGAAGAGAATCATAATAACCAAATCTTCACCAAAGATATTACCAAAAAGTCTCATAGAAAGGGAAAGCGGTCTTGAAAGATGCCCTATCAATTCTATGATGATCATAAGTGGAGCAAGCCAAGCCACTGGACCCATGAAATGATGTATATAGTGAGCACCATGCTTTTTAATACCTATGAAATGATATGTTAAAAATACGATGATAGCTGGTGCAGCAGTGGTGTTGAGGTTTGCAGTGGGGGATGCAAGCCCTGGTATTAGCCCCATTACATTAGAGAAAAAAACATAGATACCTATACCAAAGATCAAGGGAATATAAGGTCTACCTTCTTCTCCCATGATATCGATGCACATCTTCTCAATAGCTGTAACGAGCATCTCAAATAGGTTCTGACTTCTACCTGGGATCTCATTTCTCATCTTTGAAGCCATACTCCCCAGCAAAAAGGTAACGATCACAACAATAGTTGTCATAAAGACATGAAGAAATTGATTCTGTACCTCGTGAGGCAGAAAAGAAAAAATATTAAGTGGATGTTCCATCAATCTTCCTCCTATTTTCTATCAGCACATATATCGGCATTGCTATGGTCAATATCGATAGACCAACTAACAATCCCCATATATTCAACCTACCATACTTAAACCAAATATAAAGTAGCACTCCAACAACAGTCAGTCTAAAAAAACTGTTTCCCAGCCCAACACCTACAAACGAGCCAGCAAAACTTTTCTGCAGATTAAACACCAGTCCTAAAAAATTACCAACACTTATCAAATAACCCACTATCATATTCTGCAGAAAAGACTTCTCACAGATTAGATTGAATACTGTATACAATATTGAAAAAAAAATCAACGAGAATATTAAAATTTTTTGATAAAATTTAATTTTTTTCATCATCCTTGTAAGCGTCTGTTCTTTTGATAAAATAGATCATATTTTTAAAACCAGCAGCAATACCCATAACCATAAAAAAAAGCGTGAGATACGGCTTGGTTCCGAAATACCTATCCAAATAGTACCCTATGAGAGTTCCGATCGCAATGGCTGATACAAACGATATCCCAATGGATCCGGCATTAAGCCAGTATCTCATCTGTTTTTTATCTTTCATTTTACCTCTTTTAAAACCTCATAGTGTGCTTTTATCGTTTTATCTAAATCTTCCCTTGTATGAGCAGCAGAGACAAACATTGCTTCAAATTGGCTGGGTGCTAAATTGATACCTTTTTTAAGCATACCGTGAAAAAATGCCGCATATTTTTTGGTGTCGCTTGTAAGGGCATCTTTGAAGCTTTCTACAGGCCTATCAGTGAAAAACATACAAGCCATAGACTCAATCTCGTTGAAAGCATAATTGAGGTTTAATTCTCTGCAATTATTTCTAAAACCATCCCACAGATAGTTCGACTTCTCTCTTAAATCTTTATAGAATTTATCATTAAGTTTTCTCAAATTTGCAATCCCAGCAGCCATAGCAAGTGGATTACCGCTCAAAGTCCCAGCCTGATAAACAGGTCCCACCGGAGATATCTTCTCCATAATCTCCCTTTTACCACCATAGGCACCCACAGGTAAACCACCACCCAATATCTTACCCAAAGTTGTTAAATGGGGCATCACACCGTAATACTCTTGTGCGCCACCGGGAGCCAGGCGAAATCCAGTGATTACTTCATCAAAAATAAGTAATGCTCCTTCATTTTCACATATATCTTTAAGTCCAGCAAGGAATCCATCTTTGGGCAACACTACCCCCATATTCCCCGCCACAGGTTCAACAATTATGCAGGCGATCTGATTTTTATTATTTAAGAAAAGTTTTTTTACAGACTCCAAATCGTTAAAATCAGCAGTTAATGTATGCTTTGCCAAATCTGCTGGTACACCAGGGCTGCTGGGTTGACCAAAGGTAAGGGCACCACTACCAGCCTTTACAAGCAAGCTATCTGAATGCCCGTGATAACAACCTTCAAACTTGATGATCTTATCCCTACCGGTATAACCCCTTGCAAGTCTAATGGCACTCATCACTGCCTCTGTACCTGAGCTCACCATTCTCACCATCTCTATAGAAGGCACCATCTCAACTACCATCTTGGCAAGCTCAAGCTCCATAACCGTTGGTGCACCAAAGGTTGTCCCTTTCTTTAATGCCTTTTCAACCTCAGTAATAATATCATCATCGGCATGCCCATGTATCAACGGACCCCAAGAGCAAACATAATCTATATACTCGTTGTTATCTACATCGTAGATCTTTGACCCCTTACCTCTATCTATGAAAATAGGCTCCCCGCCAACAGAACCAAAAGCTCTCACAGGGCTATTTACCCCCCCAGGTATATATTTCTTGCTCTCTTCAAAAAAGTTTTTCATATATCCTCCTTAATTAGTTTATCCAATTCGTCATACTTACTTAGAAGTTTCAATTCAAGTTCATCTATTTTTTCATTACACTCTTTGAGTCTCTGCCAATCTGTGGTGTTTGTCTCCCTTTCTAAATACAACGAATTCAATAAATTCTCAAGTTCTAAAATATCATCCTGAATTTTGTTAACCTTATACTTATCTACCTTTTTACTTTTTGTTTTCGTAAATATCTTTTCTCTTTCCACCTTAGTCTCATTTTTTGTTATAGTTGGCAGGTAGTTTTCTACACTTACAATACCTTCATTGAAAAAAATATATTTATCCACCAATCCATCCATAAAGTATCTATCATGGGATACCATTACAATGGTGCCGTTGTAATTTAAAAGTGCATTTTTCAACACTTCGACTGTTTCATAATCGAGATGATTTGTAGGCTCATCCAAAATCAAAAGGTTTGGTCTTTCAAAGAATATCTTCATCAGAGATATCTTTGCCAATTCACCACCACTTAGCACATCAAGTCTCTTCTCCAAATCATCAAAAGTAAATCCAAACTTGGGTATCAGGTTATAAATATCCTGTAGAGTAATATTTAAATCGAGATCCAACAACTCATCTAAAATAGTTTTATTGCTATCTGAATGCATAATCTGTTCGAAATACCCAATTTCTACCCTTGCACCTAAAACTATACGCCCTGAAATAATACCCCGCTTATCCCCCATAACACCTTTTAATAAAGAACTTTTCCCCGATCCATTTCTCCCTACAAATGCCACCCTTTCACCCTTATACACTTTAAAAGAGAATGGTTTTGTAAGTGCAACTCCATCATATCCCAACACAATATTTTCGAAAGAGATTACCTCGTAATCCTCTTCCTTCTTCTTTTTGAAAAAGAAATTTAGGTTTCTTTCCTCAAAATTTATTTTTTCAAGTTCTTCATCAATCTCTTTTACAAGTTTCAATCTTGAATTTACCTGTTTCGATTTTATTCCAGCCCTATATCTATCAACAAACTCCAACAACTTTTTTCTCTCTTCCTCAAGAGATTCTTTTCTCGCCTTTAATCTCTCCTCTTCACTCCTATAAACACTCAAAAACTTATTAAACCCCATTCTGAAATGATCTATCTTACAATTATTGAGATATAAAATCTCCTCAGCAACACTCTCTAAAAGTCGTCTATCATGAGTAATAAAAATAATAGTCTTATTAGTCTTCTTCAAAAAATTCTCAAGCCATTCTATCATCAATATATCTAAATAATTCGTCGGCTCATCCAACAACAGCAGATTGGCATCAGAAACGAGTATTCGAGCCAATTTCAGTCTCTCCAATTCACCACCGGAAAGATCTGTTATATCCTTATCCCAGATCTCTTTAGGAAATTCAAACGCAGTAAGCGTCTCCCTTATCTCGGATCTAAAACTATTGCCCCCCAACAAGTCAAACTCTTCATATAATTTATTGAGTTTTATTGGATCCGTGGTATTTTCTATCAGATATTCCAATTCGAGGATCCTTTTATTCGACTGAAGCATAAAATCGAATATGGTAGACTTTTCAACAACGATCTGCTCGAGATAACCTACTTTTGTGTCATTCGAGATGATTATCTGTCCAGAATCCTTTTCTTCCATTCCTGAAATAATCTTGAATAGTGTTGATTTACCAGATCCGTTATTCCCAAATAGTGCAACCTTTTTCCCTTTAATAACGGAAAAGTTTACATCTTTTAGAATAACCCTATCCCCATAAGACTTTGAAACTGAAAAGAGTGATATTACCGACATAGCTCTTTTAGATAGGTAATGGAATTTTCGGTATCTTTCACATTCCTATTTTCTATGGTGTAAAATTTAGCCTTCCTCAAAGATAGAATCTTTTTTATATCTATATTCCCAGTAGTCAAACTATTATGATCATCTCTATACCCGTAATTGTTGTGCAGATGAAACTCGAAGATCTTATCTCCCCAATCTGACAACCATTCCTCCAAGGTTATCTCCGTAAAAAGATTAAAATGCCCACAATCAAAACAAAAACCTACAAAATCTCTGTTTAACTCCGATACGATCTTCTTCCCTATCGAACTATCCGTTTCAAACACATTTTCAAGGGAGATAAAATAATCACCCTTTCTCGATTCAAGCACCTTTTCAAAACGCCTACAAAATCTTTCAGAATAGCCATCCTCGTCAAAGTTGTAGAGAAATGGTTGATAATTGTGATGAAAAACTACATTTTCCACCTTCAAATTGTTGCAGATCTCAAGTGTATTTGCCATTATCTCCATCGATTTTTCAGAAACATATATATTGAAACTTGCAATATTCACATCGAAAAATGGTGCATGAATCGTTAGAGGCAACCCTTTAAAAATCTCTCTATCGATGCTTCCGTTTAGATCTTCAAAGGATAATGCCAACTCCAACCCAACATTGTACTTTTTTGCTAAAGGGATAAATTGTTCTAAAGTATCAGTCTTCGTTCTAATGAAAATCTTCATAATATCCTTCTCTTCAAAAAGTTGTACTTACAGAAATGCTCCAATGCCGATACATAAACATAACATTCCCTTAAATTTTTCCCCTTGGCAAAAACACCGTGATCTTTCACTATAACGAGATTATAGCATTTAAGTGCTTTTGAAACTGCCATTGCAAGTTCTAAACTTCCACTTTTACCGCTAACGATTGGTACTTTATTCAAAAAAGGGAGCACTTCCCCAGTATCGATCTCTAAATAGTAGGGATCGGTATTACCCATAAGTGTGGAATATAAAGAATGGGTATGCATTATGGCAGCGGCATCGGTATTTTTATAAACCATCCTGTGAACAATCAGTTCGGATGAAGCTATACGATCCCATTCGCTTGAATTTGAAATATGTACCTTTACCACATCATCATTTGATAATTCATCGAGCATCGATCCCGTTTTAGTGATAAAGATGTCATCTCCTATCCTAATCGATAAATTACCAAAAAATGATGTTGCTAATTGTTGCTCAACAATCTTTTTACCAAATTTTATTATCTCTTCCATCTGCATAAACTAAAAAAGGGGGAAAACTCCCCCTTAAATTATATTATCTCTACTAATTACTCAGCCTTAGCCTCTTGAGATTCTTCATCTACAAACTCGATAATCGCCATAGTAGCGTTATCACCTCTACGGATCCTTGTTTTCAACACTCTGGTATAACCACCAGGTCTATCCTTATACTTGGGTGCCAACTCTTTGAAAACAGCTCTAACAGCATCCTTGTTGTGTAATTTTTTGTATGCAAGCCTAATAGCAGATAGGTCACCCCTTTTGCCCAAGGTAATAATAGGCTCAACAAAAGATCTCAAAGCCTTAGCCCTATCTACAGTAGTTTCGATTCTACCTTTTTCTATCAATGAAATGGCTAAGTTTCTTAGCATTGCCAATCTATGATCTGTCGGCCTACCTAATTTTTTAATACCAGATTTATGACGCATCGTCTTCCCTCTCTATTTTTTTATAACCCAAAGCCTCGAGGTCCATGCCAAGGCTCAGACCTAATTCACTTAAGACTTTTTTGATCTCCTCAAGGGATTTTCTACCAAAATTCTTTGTTTTCAACATATCGTTGTCTGTTTTACTGCAAAGCTCTGCAAGGGTTTTGATCTCTGCATTTTTCAAGCAGTTATAAGCCCTCACGGAAAGCTCCAATTCCTCGATACTCTTATCGAGAAGTTCTAATATCTGATCGTTTCTGATTTCGGATCTCTCAGTTTCCTCAGTATAATCTGGCTCTTCAAAGTTTATAAATAGATCCATATGGTCTTTGAGGATCTTTGCAGAAAACCCGATAGCATCTTCAGGAGCGATAGATCCGTCAGTCTCAACTTCAAGGATCAATTTATCATAATCGGTACTTTGCCCTACACGAGCATTTTCCACCCTGAAGTTTGCCCTTTTGATTGGAGTAAAGATAGCATCCACAGGAATTATATGTATATCGTTGAATTTCCCCTTCATATCTTCAGAAGGGACATATCCTATACCTCTTTCCACATAAAGCTCGATATTCAACTCAGTGTTGGGATCAGTTATTGTGGCAATATGCTGGTCAGGATTTAGGATCTGAACAAGGGGATCACCCTGTATATCAGATGCCTTAACTACACCCTCACCCTTCTTTTTTATGTATACCTTCTTCTGTTCATGGGTATTGAGATTTAATTCGAGCATCTTGATATTGAGGATAATCTCCACTACATCCTCAAGAACACCAGGTATTGTGGTATATTCGTGGGTAACATCGTTTATCTTCACAGCAACCACAGCTGTGCCCTCTATCGATGAAAGAAGAATCCTTCTGAGGGAGTTGCCGATCGTAATGCCAAAGCCTCTTTCCAGAGGTTCTGCTACAAAAATACCAAATCTATCGGTATTTTCTGGAGATGCTTCCAACTTCTTTGGCTTTATCAAATTTTTAAAATTCATTAATATCATTATGAAAGTCCTCCTAAGAGCCTATTATTTAGAGTAAAGCTCTACTATTAAGTGCTCCTGGATATCGTAACCCACATCACTTCTTTCTGGCAACCTATTTACCACAGCCTTAAAGGCAGATTTATCAACACTCATCCAATCCGCAGTACCTCTACCTTCGGATGTTTCTAACGCTTCTACTATCAACTTGTTGTCTCGACTTTTCTCTCTGAGTTCAATCACATCACCTACTTTCAAAAGGTATGATGGAATATTCACTTTTTTACCATTTACTGTGAAATGGTTGTGCTTTACAAGCTGTCTTGCCTGAGTTCTACTTGAAGCAAAACCAGCCCTATAAACTGCATTGTCCAACCTTCTCTCTAAAAGCTGAAGTAAGTTCTCACCGGTGATACCTTTCATGTTTGTAGCTCTTTCAAAATAGAGCCTAAATTGCGATTCTAATATACCGTAGATTCTTTTAACCTTCTGTTTCTCTCTGAGCTGTACACCATAATCGCTGAGTTTCTTCTTGAGCTGCCCATGCTGTCCTGGTGGATAACCTTTTTTCTCAATACCACATTTATCTTTATAGCAACGCTCACCTTTAAGGTACAGCTTCATACCTTCTCTTCTACAAAGCTTGCATGATGGTCCTGTATATCTAGCCAATTTAAACCTCCGTTAAACTCTTCTTTTCTTTCTTGGTCTACAACCGTTGTGTGGAATAGGAGTCGTATCTCTGATAAGAGTTATCTTAATACCAGCAGATTGAATTGCTCTGATGGCACTCTCCCTTCCTGCTCCTGGACCTTTTACATTCACCTCAACTTCACGAACACCGAAATCCACTGCTTTCTTTGCAGCTGCTTCAGCAGCAATCTGTGCCGCGTAAGGTGTAGACTTTCTTGAATTTTTAAACCCTTCTGTCCCACCAGCAGACCAACACAATACATTTCCAGAAAGATCTGTAAAAGTTACAATAGTATTATTAAAAGTTGAATGGATATGTGCAATCCCCCTTGGAACAACCTTCTTCTCTCTTTTCTTTCTAACCTTAGTCGCCATTATTCCTCCTAAAACCTACTACTTTCTCTTGATACCGCGTTTACCAGCTAATCCTCTTCTGGTACGGGCATTGCTTCTTGTTTTCTGACCTCTTACGGGGAGACCATTTTTATGTCTGTGTCCTCTATAGCAATTTATCTCGATGAGTCTTTTTATGTTAAGGGCGATATCCTTCCTAAGATCACCTTCCACCTTTAGATTCTCATCTATATATTTACGGATAGAAGAGATCTCCTGCTCTGTAAGATCACCAATCTTCTTGTTTCTGTCGAGATTCAGTTCGTCGATCAGTTTGTTTGCAGTACTTCTACCTATGCCGTAAATGTAAGTCAGACCTATTTCCAATTTTTTGTTATTAGGGATGTCTACACCAGCTACACGAGCCACAAATATCCTCCTTAACCTTGTCTTTGCTTATGTTTGGGGTTTTCACATATCACTCTTACCACCCCTTTTCTCTTGATTATCTTGCACTTATTGCAGATAGGTTTTACACTTGCTCTCACCTTCATCTCTTACACCTCATTTTACTTATGCCTATAAGTTATTCGGCCTTTTGTTAGATCATATGGAGACATCTCTACCGTTACCTTATCCCCGGGCAGTATCCTTATAAAATTCATCCTCATCTTCCCAGACAAATGACACAGAATTACATGCTTATTCTCAAGCTCCACTTTAAACATCGCATTAGGGAGTGCTTCCAGCACTACACCTTCAAACTCAATTACATCATCCTTTTTCCCCATATGTATCCTTTACAATGTTAATATTTCTGGTCCATTATTGGTGATGACCAAAGTGTTTTCATAGTGGGCAGCAGACTTTCCGTCGGCTGTTACCACCGTCCAACCATCTTCCAACACTTTAACCTTATAATCACCAACAACAACCATAGGTTCTATAGCTAAAACCATGCCAGCCCTAAGCCTTATGCCGCGGTTAGGTTTGCCAAAATTGGGAATGGTAGGCTCCTCGTGGAGATTCCTACCTATACCATGTCCAAAGTAATCTCTTATCACATTAAAACCGTTACTCTCTACAAAACTCTGAATTGCGTGGGAGATATCGTGCAATCTATGCTTCTCGTCGGCATATTTCATCCCCTCGAAAAAAGATTGCTCTGTAACCTCCATCAATCTTTTCCTCTCAGGGGAGACTTCCCCAACGCAATACGTTCTACATGCATCTCCATGAAAGCCATTCTTATAGGCTCCCACATCTATACTAACGATGTCCCCTTCTTTCAAAAAAACATCGTCTGAAGGTATCCCGTGTACCACAACTTCATTAATAGATATACAAGCAGACGCAGGATAACCTCTATACCCTTTAAAAGATGGTATGGCAGAACGGGACTTTATAATATTTTCTATAAAATTGTCAAGTGTTTTTGTTGTAATACCAGGTTTTATCTTCTCTCCAATCTTTTCAAAAACCTCTTTTACAACTTCACATGCCGATCTTATCTTATTGATCTCGTCCTTACTCTTTATCTCCACCATTATCCTAAGATCTCTTTTATCTGCCTATAAATATCATCAACCTCACCCACACCATTGACAATGTGGAGTTTACCTGAACTCTTATAGTAGTCCTTCAATGCTGATGTCTGTTCATGGTAAACCTTTAACCTTTTAGTAATAGTTTCCTCTTTGTCATCATCCCTCTGATAAAGCTCACCACCACAGTCATCGCAAACACCATCTTTCTTCGGAGGATTGTATTTGATGTGGAAAACCTTGCCACAACCTTTGCAGGTCCTCCTTCCTGTCAATCTTTCCATTATCAGGTTGTCATCTACCTCTAAGCTAATAATGTGAGTAAGTGATATATCCAAATCCTCTTTTAACATTGCATCGAGGGATACTGCCTGCGGAATGGTACGAGGAAACCCATCTAATATGAATCCGTTTTTGCAGTCGTCCTGCTTGAGCCTCTCCTTGACGATCCCTATGATTACATCATCTGGCACAAGCTTACCTTCATCCATATATTTTTTAGCCATTTTGCCAAGATCCGTACCCTCTTTCACAGCCGATCTCAATATATCACCTGTAGAGATCTGAACTACTCCATAATCCCTAATTATATACGCTGACTGAGTACCTTTTCCTGCTCCTGGAGGTCCTAAAAATACTAAGTTTACCATGCGGCACCTCGTGCTTTTATTCTACCTTTTGAAAGAAATCCATCGTAGTTGTGGGTAATAAGATGAGATTCGATCTTATTCACCACATCCATAGACACACCGATTACAATCAATACGCTTGTGCCACCAAAATAGAAAGGGAGATTGAAGAAATTCAATATTACCTGAGGCATGATGGCAACGATCGTTAAATATATGGCACCAGCAAATGTCAATCTTGATAGCGTATAGTCTATAAACTCAGCAGTATTACTACCAGGTCTTTTTCCTGGGATTACTCCGCCACTTCTTTGTATATTATCTGCTATATCGGTGGGATTGAATATTATCGAAGTGTAGAAATAGCAGAAGAATACAATCAGTACGGCAAAAAGTACATAATACAGTAAATGGCTTGGTGATAGGTAAAAACCTATCTGCTTGATTATCTCACTTCCAGAAAAAGATGATAATGTTGATGGGAATGAGATTATCGATGCTGCAAAGATGATTGGAATTACCCCTGATGTATTAAGTTTCAGAGGTAGATACGATGTTGCTACATTCCCCTTTATTCCAACAGCACCTCTTTTTATATACTGTATAGGTATCCTTCTACTTGCCGCCTCGACAAAAACAATACCAGCTGTTACTGCTACAATGATTATCAGTATTACAACTGCCGTGAGTATCTGCAACTCACCCGTTTGTAATAGTCTTATGGTATTCAAAGCGGCAGTTGGTATTGCAGCAACAATTCCTGCAAAGATGATCATCGACATACCGTTTCCGATACCCTTCTCGGTGATCTTTTCACCCAACCACATAAGGAATATGGTACCTGCAGTGAGTGTAAGGGCTGTGATGATTCTAAACCCCCAACCTGGATAGATAACTACCGATGCTCCAGTGGGAGATGTCATCCCTTCAAGACCTATCGCAATACCAGTTCCCTGTATCATCGAGATTAACACAGTTCCATAGCGGGTATACTTTGTGATTTTTGCCCTACCTTCGGATCCCTGCTTCTTAAGTTCTGCCAAGTATGGGGATACAACTGCAAGCAATTCCATTATGATCGAAGCAGAGATATATGGCATAACACCGAGACCACATACCGTTAATCTACTCAAAGCGCCACCTGTAAACATATCGAAGAAACCCAATATGTTTCCAGATTGCCTTGCAAAAAATTCGGTAAGTGCTGTGGAATTTATACCCGGTGTTGGGATATGTGTACCTATGCGGTAAACAATCAAAAGGAAAAGGGTGAATAGAATCCTTTTCCTCAATTCTGGTACAGAAAAAATCTCTTCTATCTTTTTAAACATTTATTTACCCCAATATTTTGACTTCTCCACCAGCAGCCTTGATCTTTTCTTCTGCAGCAGAAGAGATTTTGTCAACTTCAACAGTTAACTTCTTAGTCAAATCCCCCACTGCCAAAACCTTTACGCCATCTTTATTGCCTTTTATCAAACCTTTTTCCACCAATGTTTCTCTATTTACTACATCGCCATTGTTAAATTTCTCTTCAATCTGATAAAGATTGACGATTTCGTAAACAGTGGCAAACATTTTATTATTGAAGCCTCTCTTAGGCAGTCTCCTCGTGAGGGGCATCTGTCCACCCTCAAATCCAGGTTTTGTTTGACCACCAGAGCGAGCTTTTTGACCTTTATGCCCTTTACCTGCAGTGGTACCCAAACCACTACCAGAACCTCTACCTACTCTTTTTCTCGATTTAGTTGAACCAGGAGCCGGTCTTAAATCATGTAGTTTCATACATTAACCCTCTTTGCGATATATTATTTCGTTGATCTCTTTACCTCTGTAAGCAGCGATCTGATCAAGTGTTCTGATCTTTTTAAATCCATCAAACACTGCTAATATCAAATTGTTTGGATTTCGGCTTCTTACAGATTTTGCCAATATATCATGTACTCCAGCCAATTCAAAAAGAGATCTCGTAACACCACCAGCGATGATACCTGTACCAGGTGCAGCTGGCTTCATGATGATCTCTGCAGCTCCAAATTTACCTATTACCTCATGGGGAATTGTACCTTTGGACACTGGAAGTTTGATCAGATTCTTCTTAGCCGCCTCAAGAGCTTTTCTGATGGCATCCGGCACCTCTCTTGCCTTACCATAGCCTATACCTACGGTACCATTCCTATCTCCAACGATCACCATAGCGGTAAATCTGAAAATTCTACCACCCTTTACAACCTTTGTAACCCTGCCAATATGGACAACTTTATCTTCTAACTGATTAACACTTGTACTCAAAGTAGTCCTCCTTAGAACTCTAAGCCTGATTCTCTCGCAGAATCAGCCAAAGCTTTTATTTTACCATGATAAATATAACCACCTCTGTCGAAAACTACAGTTTTAACACCCTTTGCAATCGCCCTTTCAGCTATCAGTTTGCCTATCTCTTTGGAAACCTCAATGTTTACCCTACCAGCAAACTTCTCCCTTAAATCCTTCTCGAGTGAACTTGCTGCAGCTATTGTGGTTCCATTTTCATCGTTTATAAGCTGGGCGTAAATATATCTATTGCTCCTGAACACTGCCAATCTTGGTCTTACGGCAGTCCCAGAGATCTTCTTTCTGATCCTTACATGTCTTCTTGTCCTTGAATCTTTTTTATCAGCCATATGTCACCAAACTCCTATCTTATTTTTTACCAGACTTACCAGCTTTTCTCAGGATCCTTTCACCCTCATACTTGATACCTTTGCCTTTGTATGGCTCGGGTGGTCTAAGTGCCCTGAGATTTGCAGCTACCTGCCCCACTTTCTGTTTGTCTATCCCTCTAACACCAAATTTGGTCTGGGACTCAACAAAAAACTCTATCCCTTCTGGAGCCTGATAAACAACAGGGTGTGAATAACCCAAAGAGAAATCTAAATCTTTCCCCTTTAGAGCAACCCTGTAACCTACCCCCACAATCTCCAATTTCTTTTCAAATCCCTTAGTTACTCCCGTTACCATATTGTTGAGAAGTGTTCTTACAAGTCCATGAAGAGACCTAACTGCACGGTGGTCGTTTTCTCTGGTAACAATGATCTGATTACCATTAACCTCTACATTTATACCCTGGGGTTTTTCGTAAGTCAAAACACCCTTTGGTCCTTCTACTTTTACTGTATTACCATCAACAGAAACCTTTACATTACTATCAAAAGAGATCGGTTTTTTCCCAATTCTTGACATCGTAGAACTCCATTACCAGATTTTGCACAGATATTCGCCACCGACCTTCTCTTTCTTGCACTGCTTCACTGTCTTGATCCCTGATGATGTAGAAACAACACCTGTTCCTAATCCACCTAATACGAGATCCAAGTTTTTAGACTTCACATAGATCCTTCTACCAGGTTTGCTGACCTTTTCAGCACCCCTTATCACAGACTCACCTTCGTCGGTGTACTTCAAATAGATGATGATGTCTTTCTTGTTGTTATCAGAAGTAACTCTGAAGTTTTTGATGTAACCTTGATCTTTGAAGATCTCTAAAATCGCTTCTTTAAGCTTTGAATGTGGTACTACCACCTCTTGATGTTTCACACGAACAGCATTCATTATTCGTGCGAGCATATCTGCTATTGGATCAGTCATTACCTTGCCTCCGTTTTTTATTGTCTATCAGCGGTAACCGATATCTTCTTATTACCAGCTCGACTTTCTAACCCCAGGAATAAGACCTTCTGATGCCTGCTTCCTGAAGCATATTCTACACATATTAAATCTTCTTAAAAATGCTCTTGGTCTGCCACAAATGGGGCATCTATTATACTCCCTAACCTTAAACTTCTTCTTTTTAAATGCACTGTGATACTTTGCAGTTGTAGCCACTCATACCTCCTATTTTTGAGCAAAAGGCATACCAAGAGCCTTCAAAAGCTCCTTAGCCTCTTCATCTGTCTTTGCTGTAGTCGTGATTATTATATCCATACCCCTGATTTTGTCAATCTTATCATAGTCTATTTCTGGAAAAATAATCTGCTCTTTGATACCAAAAGCATAATTACCCCTTCCATCGAAAGAGTTTGGATTAACGCCAGCAAAGTCTCTCACCCTTGCAAGAGCGATATTCATGAGTCTGTTTAGAAACTCATAAGCCATCTCTTTTCTAAGGGTAACTTTGCAACCTATCGGCATCCCTTCCCTCAATTTGAATGAGGCGATAGATTTCTTAGCTTTGGTCACAACTGGTTTTTGCCCAGCTATCAATGTCATATCATTCACGGCATGCTCAACTACCTTAGGATTGGAAACAGCCTCACCCAATCTCATATTGAGAACTACCTTCTCTATCTTGGGAACCTGCATGATGTTCTTGTATCCAAACTTCTTCATCAAGTATGGAACTACCTCTTTTTCATACTTCTCTTTTAACACTGACATGGATAACTCCCTCTTAGTCTTTATCTACAATTTCGCCACAAGATTTGCAGTATCTCTGCTTTGTACTATCCTGCAAAACCTTAATCCCTAAGCGAACACCTTTATTACACTTAGGGCAGAGATACATTACATTTGATATATCAAGGGGCTTCTCTTTTTCTACAATTCCACCATCTGGGTTGAGTTGACTCGGTTTCATGTGTCTTTTAACTACATTCACACCTTCAGCGATCACTTTACCTTCATCTTTCAAAACCTTCAATATCTTAGATTTTTTCCCTTTATCTTTCCCAGTAGTCACTATAATAGGGTCATCTTTCTTCAATTTATACTTAATCGCCATCATATCCTCCTACAGCACTTCAGGAGCCATAGATATTATTTTCAAGAACCCCTTTGCCCTAAGGTCCCTCGCAACTGGACCAAAAACCCTTGTACCGATTGGCTCTAAGTTTTTATTTAGGATCACAGCTGCATTGTCATCGAATCTTATGTATGTTCCGTCTGGTCTTCTCTTCTCTTTCTTAGTTCTCACAATTACAGCTTTTACGACATCACCCTTTTTAACATTACCATCAGGGATGGCATCCTTTACACTGCATACAATAATGTCGCCCAATCCACCATACTTTCTCTTGGAGCCACCCAAGACCTTTATACACATAAGCTCTTTGGCACCTGAGTTGTCTGCAACTCTTAATCTTGTCTGTACCTGTATCATACAATACTCCTAAACCAAATTAATTAAGACCAACTGGTCTTTCCAATATTCTAACCACTCTCCATCTCTTAGTTTTGCTGAGTGGTCTTGTTTCCATTAGCTCAACGACATCACCAATCTTACATTCATTGTTTTCATCGTGAGCAACATATTTTTTACCTTTCTTCACAAATTTGTGATATTTAGGATGCATTTTTAGGGTTTCTACTTTTACAACTACCGTCTTGTCCATTTTATCGCTGATTACTACCCCTTTACGAACCTTTCTCGTGTTCCTTTCCATACTAACCCTCTATCTCTTTTTCTTTCAAAATAGTTTTTATACGGGCAATATCTCTCTTTACCTTGCCCACTTTGCTGGTATCTTCAAGATCAGCAGTTGAAAGTTTGAATTTCAACCTAAAAAGCTCCTCTCTAAGCTCCATCTCTTTTTTCTGAAGTTCTGCTTTGGTCATTTTCCTCAATTCAGCCGCTTTCATTACTCTGCTCCTTTTGGTGTTTCAGTGGTTTCTCTTTTTACAAACTTACATTTTACTGGAAGTTTGTGGGATGCGAGTCTGAAAGCCTCCCTTGCCTGCTCCTCTGTAACACCTTTGATCTCATACAGCATTGTTCCCTCTTTCACTGGAGCTACATAGTATTCCACCGCACCTTTACCTTTACCCATCCTTGTTTCAGCAGGTCTTTTCGTAATAGGTTTATGTGGGAATATCCTAATGTAAAGGTTTCCACCTCTTCTGATGTACCTGTTTATTGCGATCCTTGCCGCCTCTATCTGCCTGCTGGTAAGTTTACCTTTTTCCGTAGACTGAAGGCCAAAATCGCCAAAAGCCAATGTATTACCTTTGGTAGCCTTCCCTCTTATTCTGCCTTTGAATGTTTTTCTATATTTGGTTCTACTCGGCATTAACATATTATTCTACCTCTGTAGCATTTTTGTTTTTCTCTTCCAAAGTTTCACCTTTGAACACCCATACCTTTATGCCTATGATACCATAGGTAGTCATTGCATCGGCAGTACCATAGTCTATATCAGCTCTCAATGTTTGTAGTGGTACTCTTCCTTTTATATACCACTCCGTACGAGCCATATCTGCACCTGCCAATCTACCAGAGCAGGATACCTTGATCCCCAATGCACCAGACTTGAGCGCCTGTACCACCGCTTTTTTCATCGCTCTTCTAAAGGCAATCCTGCGTTCGATCTGAAGAGCAATATTCTCTGCAATGAGTGTAGCATCTATCTCAGGCTTTTTTACCTCTCTGATGTTTATTTGTACATCCGCATTTGTAAATGCCTTAAGATCAGCTTTCAATTTATCGATCTCAGCACCCTTCTTTCCGATAACTATACCAGGTCTACTGGTGTTGAGATTTATCCTCATCTTCTGCCCCATCCTCTCTATATCTATGGATGAGATCCCAGCCTGATTGAGCTTCTTTTTCAGATATTTGCGAATTTTTATATCTTCGGAAAGATTTTTTCTATAATCTTTCTTATTAGCATACCATATAGACTTCCAAGTCTTATTTATCCCGATTCTTAACCCAATTGGATGAGCTTTCTGACCCACTAAGCACCTCCGCTATTATTCACCAAGGACTACTGTGATATGGCTGGTTCTTCTTTTGATCAGAGAAGCCCTTCCATAAGCCCTTGGCATATATCTTTTGTAAAATGGTCCACCATCAACCTTAACCTCAACAAGCTTAAGATTACTCACATTCCTGACTTTCTCATTCTCCTCTGCATTGGCAACAGCGGATTTCAAAGTCTTGTATATCTCCTGAGCTGCCTTTTTAGTGGTAAACTTTAAAAGGGCCATAGCCTCATCCACAGTTTTACCTCTAACTAAATCAGCAACTAATCTTGCTTTTCTCGGAGACACTCTAATATATCTGGCAACAGCCTTTGATATCATAACTTACGCTCCAGCTCTATTTCTTTATTTTCTTGTCATCTTTTTTATGGCCGCGAAATGTTCTGGTTAGAGAAAATTCACCCAACTTATGTCCGACCATGTTCTCAGTAACATAAACAGGTATAAACTTCTGACCATTATGAACAGCAAAAGTCATCCCAACCATATCTGGAATAATGGTACTTCTTCTTGACCATGTCTTTATAACTTTTTTATCGCCAGTTTGCTTTGCAAGAGTGACCTTCTTTAGCAGATGATCATCAACAAATGGTCCTTTTTTCAGTGATCTAGGCACATCTTCCTCCTTTATTTCCTCTTAGTGACAATGTACTTGTTTGAAGGCTTATTCTTCTTCCTGGTCTTGTAACCCTTAGTTGGTAATCCCCATGGAGATACCGGATGTCTACCACCCTTAGTTCTACCTTCACCACCACCATGTGGGTGATCTACAGGGTTCATAGCTGTACCTCTTACAGTTGGTCTTATGCCAAGCCAACGAGATTTACCAGCCTTACCGATAACAACATTTTCATGATCTGGGTTACTTACCTGACCAATAGTAGCCTTACACTCAGACTTAACAAGCCTAATCTCACCAGAAGGTAAACGAAGATGGCAATAATCACCCTCTTTTGAAAGCAACTGGGCATATGTACCCGCTGATCTTGCGAGCTGTCCACCTTTCCCTGGTCTTAACTCTATATTGTGGATAACTGTACCCACTGGGATATCCTTGAGTTGTAGAGCATTACCCACCTTTATATCAGCATCTTTTCCACTTTGGATAACATCACCTACCTTAAGACCCAAAGGTGCAATAATGTACCTTTTTTCACCATCGGCATATGTTACCAAAGCGATTCTTGCACTTCTATATGGATCATACTCAATAGTTTTTACCTTAGCAGGGATGGAATCTTTATCCCTTTTGAAATCTATCACCCTGTAAAGTTTTTTGTTACCTCCTCCCTGATGTCTGGTGGTTATTCTACCATAATTATTCCTACCACCTTTCTTTGGGAGTCTTATAAGTAACGATTTTTCAGGGGTATCTGTAGTTATATCAGCATAATCATCATTCGCTCTAAATCTAACGCCTGCTGATGTTGGTTTATATTTTCTTATACCCATCTTAACCTCTCTCTTATACAAATTCCAACTTTTGATCTTCTTCGAGAACTACAATGGCTTTCTTCCAATCGTCTCTACGCCCCATAACAGTACCAAACCTCTTTACCTTCCCTTTCACGCCCATAGTTCTCACATCTTTCACTTTCACATTAAAAAGCTTCTCTACAGCTTCTTTTATCTGAATCTTATTGGCTCTTGGATCAACTTCGAAAACCACCTGATTGAGTTTCTCTTTTAGATCCACAGCCTTTTCAGTGATAAGAGGTCTTTTTATTACATCATAAATCGTCAACATTATTCAAGTACCTCCATAACATACGAGAGGGTATCCTTTAAGATGATGATGTTGTCAGCATTTACAACATCGTATACATTCAAACCTCTCACATTCAAAAAATCTACCTTTGGAATATTCCTAAAAGCCATGAATGTCTTGTCATCAATTTCGTTATAAACGATCAAGACTCTTTTCTCCAATCCCATTGTTTCAAGTAGTTTTTGAGCATCCTTTGTCTTACCACTTTCCACAACAAGGCTATCAAGTATTCTCACTGCAGCATCATCAAATTTTGCCTTCACTGCAGACTTAAGGGCGTTTTTCACCTTTTTCTTAGGCATAGTATAAGAATAGTCACGGGGCTGTGGTCCAAAAATAACAGCACCACCTCTCCATAGAGGGGATCTTATAGAACCAGCCCTTGCCCTACCTGTACCTTTCTGCTTCCATGGTTTTCTACCGCCACCTTCTATAAGTGCTCTATTCAATGTGGCATGTGTACCAGCTCTTCTACAAGCGAGCTGCATCTTCACTACTTCATGGATCAACCATGGTTTGATTGGATAGGTCATTATGCTATCGGAAATCTCAACCTGCCCCACTTTCTCATTTTTTGTGTTTAATACATCAACCAAAGCCATAATATCCTCTTATTTTTTCTTCTTCGTTGTCTCTTTGATGAAAACTATACTGTTGTCATGTCCAGGTATTGCACCTTTGATCAATAGTAAGTTCTTATCTTCGAGCACCTTCACAACCTCTAACCTCTGAACAGTCACAGTTTTGCCACCCATTCTACCGGGAAGTTTTTTACCCTTTAAAGTCTCTCCAGGGAACTCCCTCATACCGATGGCACCGGGTGCCCTGTGGAAATCAGAACCGTGTGCTGCAGGACCACCTGCAAATCCATGTCTCTTAATTACACCCTGAAATCCTTTACCTATGCTTACTCCCTGTACATCTACAATATCACCTTCAGCAAATACAGATACCTTGATCTCTTGACCCACCTGATACTCATCAGGATTATCCACTCTAAACTCTTTTAAAGTTTTATGGGCATCGACACCATGTTTCTTAAAATGGCCACCCATAGGTTTGTTGATCTTCTTTTCTTTAAGTATCTTTTCAAATCCAAGCTGAAGGGCATTGTATCCATCTTTTTCGACGGTTTTCTTCTGAATTACCTGGCAAGGTCCTGCCTGAACAACAGTCACAGGTATAACATTACCTTCAGAGGTAAAAATTTGCGTCATCCCAATTTTTCTACCTATCAACGCTTTTAACATTTTGCCCTACCTTTTTATAATTTTATCTCTACATCAACCCCTGCAGAAAGCTCCAATTTCATAAGAGCATCAATAGTTTGAGGGTTGTGCTCGTAAATATCAACCAATCTTTTATGAGTTCTTATTTCAAACTGCTCAAAGGAGGTTTTGTTTACATGTGGTGATCTAAGTACAGAGTACTTTTCGATCTTTGTTGGAAGAGGAACGGGACCAACCACCCTGGCCCCAGTCATCTTCGCTGTCCTTACTATATCTTTTACAGATTTATCCAATATCTTGTGATCAAAGCTTTTAAGCTTTATTCTTATCTTTTGTCCAGTCATCTTTTTCCTCTATTACTCAATTATCTCTGTAACAACACCAGCACCTACAGT
>CAZFHX010000001.1:11620-146149 GCA_964519265.1 uncultured Deferribacterales bacterium | reverse complement strand
CTAAATACTATCGCATCGTATAGCTTATTAATGAACTCTATATGAGCTAACTTAGCTTTGATAAAAGCTACCCCTTTGGTACTATACTTATAAGAGTTTAACATAGTGACAACAGAAGATGCCTCTGCCATCAGCATTTGTATCTTGTTTGTGAGGTCTTCTAAATTATTCTTCGACTGGGCGGATGCCTCGGATATATTGGTCATACTTTGGGCTATCTCTGATGTAGCTTTGGTCTGTTCGTCAAGAGCAGTAGCGATGCTTGATATAGTTTGGTTCAACTCCTCTATGGATGATAATATAACATTGAACCCTTCTTGAGTTCTTTGGGCTATCTCATACTGTTTTTGAACTGAACCTGAAGAATCCTCCACATCTTTTCCAACATTTTTAACCTTAAACTGCATCTCCCTGATCATATGCTCGATCTCTTTTGTAGATTTCTGAGTCTTCTCTGCCAACTTTCTCACTTCATCAGCCACAACTGCAAACCCTCTACCATGTTCACCAGCCCTTGCAGCTTCTATAGCAGCATTAAGAGCCAACAGGTTCGTTTGTTCTGAAATATCATTGATCACACCTACAACGGCCCCAATCCTATTAGCATTACTGATCAATTCATTGATATTCTTTTTAAGATTATTGAAAGCATTCTGCACATCATCAGAATATGTAGTAGATTCTGCAACTAAACTGCTACCTTCGATGGCTAAATGTTGTGTATCGTTGGACTTATTTCTCATACTTTCCACACCATTAGAGATCTCTGCAATGGTACTTGACATCTCTTCCCCTGCAGTGGCGGTTTGTATTGCCATCTGAGTGTTTTTCTCATTTGCATCGGTTACCCTATACACTGATTGCCACATAAGTGGTGCACCTTCGATTACCCCCTCTATCTTACGCATAATTTTCAAAAAGTTTCTCTCAGTGACATCTATGAAGACATTAAACCATGTAGACATCTGACAAATTTCATCGGAACAATGGGCATTGAACACCTTACAATCCTCACAACTCCTCGACTCCCCATTTCTCAAAAGTGGGCATATCCTCTCATCTGAATAATCACCTATCGCCAACCAGCAAGGCTTTACAGATGTCTTTTTATTGAGATACTCATCGTTTATACCAGTCATCTCAGCAAAGCTCTTGTATTGTTGCGGAATCCTTTTAGAGAAATCCCCTTCCCCCTGGGCCAGATCCTTTGCTATCTGAACAAAACTGATGATATTTTTCATAAGCGAATTAATTATAATGTATATGGTAAAGACTACAGCTAAGGTCAATATAATCTGTATAATCAGAGACTTATATAGTTGAGCCATATTGGATTTGATGAATTGGGTGTAATCCTTCGCCACAAGTATATGACCTATATTTTCACCTGAGAAATCCACCAAAGGTATAGCTGAAACATAATACTGACTTTTGCCAATATCGTATAACTTATTTTCACTAAATACATTTATAACATCTCTTATCCTTTCACCCTGATATGTATAATATGTAATTCCGTTCTTTTTGATATCTTTATCAGAATCTTTTCTTTTGGCCAATTTGAAAGCATCGTCTTTTATACCCACAGCAAACTCAATACCGAATTGTTTCTGTATCTTCGTCAAGATAGCATTTATCTCTCCACCAAACTCTACACTCCCCACATGATTACCATTATAAAACACAGGATAAACAACCCTGAGTCCAGGACCTCCTACACCCACTTCTAAACCGATCACAGGTTGCTTTGTTTGATTGGTTCTTACTACAGTCTTTCTAAAAGTGCTAAGGTCATCTCCAAATTTTTCTGGACTGTGAAATCTTAGGATAGTTTTTGCATCAGGGGTATGGTATTGAAACTGTGCAATGTCTGATTTAATATTCTTATAGTATTGCCCCAAAGACTTCAAAAGGGCTTCTCTGTTGTGCTCGGCGGCATACTTTGCATACTCTTGATTAGTTGCAATGACCTCTACTGCTTTTTTAAGACTATTGAGATTCTCGTTCACCAAAGCATAAAAAACATCTCCAACCTGTTTAGATTCATTTTCTATATTTTTAATTAATTTATTCGTCGATGTTTTATATCTATCAAATGAACCGAGAAAAATAATGACCAATATACCGAAAATCACAGGTAATAAAATCTTAAGTTTCAACCCGATTTTAAACTTAAACATAAAAGCCTCCAAATATTTTCTATCAATATTAATTTTATATAAAAAATTTTTTAATTTCAACAAAACCTTATTGTATTTTTTCACATTACTATTTGGAAATACCTTAACCTTTCATTACAAGTTTAATTTATTCTTTTTCGAAATATAATAAGAAAAAAATCATATTTTTGCAACATTTTTATGTGATGAAGTTTTGGTATCTTTTAGAGTGCCCGGGACCGGAATCGAACCGGTACAGCCTCAACGGCCGCAGGATTTTAAGTCCTGTGCGTCTACCAATTCCGCCACCCGGGCTACCATTGAATGGGTTAGTTTTCTAACATTTTTCATCATCTATGTCAAGAAAAAGCTTAATGTTTGAAAGATTTCCCCAACAGTTAAGTAAAATTTAGCCAAATTCACTATTGAAAATAATGCAGTATGGATATATTAATCGTTATGTGGATACTTCTACTTGTTATAACACTAATACCTGCCAACCTTTTCGCATGGGGACCTGAAACCCATATAAAGATAGCCTTTGAGATTATTAACACCACAAATTTCTCCCTCATAAAAACATATCAAGCGTTTTTTCTGGCTGGCAATATTTTTCCAGACCTCTTCAACCTTTTCAAAGATGTTTCCCAATTTAAAAAATCGCTACCCACACACTCGTGGGCTACCGTTTCCAAACTATTTAACAACTCCACATCCGACGCAGATAGAGCATTCTCCTACGGATATTCCGCTCATTTGGCCGCTGATATCGTGGCCCACAACCAGTTTGTCCCCCAGCAAACCCTCCTTGTGAGCAAATCTCGATTTTTATCCCACTTTATGTTGGAGCTTGCCACATCAACTAACGACAAAAGATTTAGATACACCTTAATAGAAATCTTAGAAAAGGCTGACATTTATGGTTCTATATTCCTAAAAACTTTCAACATAGACACAAAATACTTCAAAAGGGAGATATTTCTGATAAAAAATGGCATAAGGATTCAAAATGCCGCAAAGATACCCGAGATAGTATCCTTTCTTAAAAAGTCAAGCGATGCCTCATTTTCAGCAAAATCGTCCACATACGAAGATAAGTCCATAGAAATAGCAAAAAAGGCTGTTGAATCTGGCTTCACCGATTTGATGAAATACGACCCAAGCGGTAAAAAATCGATCATAAAAGCCAAAAATATGAGAAAAGAACTCATTACTTCATTCGGAAAAAAAAGATTGAAAAAACATCACAAAAACTGTATATACACCCTTCAATACGATCCAAATAAAATAGATTAATATATACAATTATGGAGATAATACTACTAATAATTATCGGTTTTATTGCAGGTTTTTTGGGTGCTCTGCTTGGGATAGGTGGAGGTTCCATCATAGTTCCGATACTCGTAATATTCCTCCATTACCCTATGCATACTGCCGTAGCCATAGGACTTATAACAATAATTGCAACCAGCATTTCAGCTGCACATGTTAATATACTCAAAGGGCTTGTAAATTTAGAGTTGAGCTACACTTTGGAGATAGCCACAGTATTAGCCTCAATAACAGGTGGATTTATAAGCAACAGCATAAACGACAGCATATTGAAAATCATTTTTGGCATTCTTCTGATTATAACTGCGATCATTTACATCAAAGATAGTATAAAGCCATCCATCAATAAAAATATCGCTGCCAACAAAAATAGCTTTTTTTACGATGAATATTACGATCCTGATATAAAACAGTATGTAGGTTATTCACCGATAGCCATTACAAAAACATTGGGCATATCTGCCCTTGCTGGGTTAGCCTCTGGGATGCTTGGCATAGGTGGAGGTGTATTCAAGGTACCAGCGATGAATTTTCTATCGAAAGTACCTATAAAAGTTGCCATTGCCACAAGTAACTATATGATCGGGCTTACCGCAGCCGCTGGATCCATCCCATACCTACTACACGGCAAAGTATCTCCTGCAGCTTCTATCTATATGGTAGTTGGGGTTATTTTCGGTTCCAAATATGCCTTGGCAAAATTCAACAAGATTACCGATAAAAAGTTGAAGATCATCTTTGCTATATTCCTGATGTTTGTAGCTCTTCAAATGCTTTACAGAGGGATCTTCAAATGAAAAATCAGCAAATCAAACAACAGATTTCAAAAATATACAGCATTGCCACCAGAATAACCATCTATTCCGCTGTTATCATAACTATCATTTCTTTCATTCTGAATATTTTGAAAATCGATCTCAAAATTATCGTACCATTGGAATGGATCGTACTTTCACTCATGATTATAAGCCCTTTCATCGGAGTTATTTTCGCAATGGCATTCTACATTTCGAAAAAAAATAGACCAATGATACTGGCAACTGCTGGGATCATCACCTTCGTGCTTTTAACAGTGTTAAGGGGTTATATATTCAAATAATGAACATATAACCCCTATACTTTGGGGGTGTTAATCAGCCTGATTTCTTATGTAAGTTGGGATATTGATCTCCTCATCATCGTAATCGTCGAGGGTCTTAAGCCCTAAATCTCTCTTCTTGATCTGCTGAATCTTCTTTACTGTATTATCGATTGTAGGAGTTTTTGGTTGGATGTAATCATTGATATTCACAGCCTTATTCTCCTTCACCTTACCCAGACCTGTAGCAACCACAGTTACCTTTATAAAACCTTCCATATCGGGATCTATTACCACGCCTTTGTAGATTGCGGCGTCATCACCAGCAGCCTCGTAGATTATCTCAGCAATATTTGAAACCTCTGTCATTGTAATATCGTTTCCACCAGTTACATTTAAAAGGATCGCATCGGCTCCTCTGATATTAGAATCCACCAACAATGGGCTGCTCAGAGCCTTTCTTGCCGCATCTTGATCCCTATTTTCTCCAGATGCAACACCGATACCCATCAGAGCCATACCTTTGGAGGACATGATGGTTTTGATATCAGCAAAGTCCACATTGATATAACCGCTGCTGTTGATGGTGTCAGAGATACCCTGCACACCCTGCCTTAAAACATCATCAGCAATCCTAAATGCCTCCTTAAAAGGTGTATTTTTGTCGATTACATCGAGGAGTTTATCGTTTGGCACAACGATATAGGTATCCACATGCTCTTTTAAGAACTTTAACCCCTGCTCAGCATACTCACTTCTTCTTTTCCCTTCCCAATAAAATGGCTTTGATACAACTGCAACGGTCAGTGCGCCCAAATCCTTTGCGATACTTGCAATTACGGGTGCTGCGCCTGTACCTGTACCACCACCCATACCTGCCGTGATGAATACGAGATCGGCACCCCTTAAAGCATCTTCGATAGCTTCCTGCTCCTCGATAGCAGCCTTTCTTCCCACTTCAGGGTTTCCACCTGCACCTAAACCCCTTGTTAGCTTGCTACCAAGCTGAATCTTGATAGGAGCCAAATTTGCCGCCAATGCCTGTGCATCGGTATTTGCAGCAATAAATTCTACATTTGTAATACCTGCATTGATCATATTGTTGATGGCATTTCCACCAGCTCCACCAACTCCTACCACTTTGATCACTGCACCAGATACAACTTCTTCAAATTCGAACATAAAACACCCCCTATATTTTTAAAAAAACTCTTTTATCATACTTTTCATCTTTTCTAAGATCTTGTTAAGTTTCGTTTCATCCGTACCTTTGGACATCGCTATCTTTGGATGCCCTTTCTTGGCTGCTATAAGAGCAAGACCAACCGAAGTGGAAAACATAGGATCGCTGATCGTATCCACGAGGCCATGCTTGATCTTATCAGGTTTTGCTATCCTTATGGGGAGATTGAATATTGAGTATGCAAGCTCTTCAAGCCCCTCGATATTAGACATACCCCCTGTGAAAACGATCCCTGCACCAATCATGTCGTAAAACTTCTTTTTGTAAAGCTCACCCAAAAACATCTGCAAGATCTCTTCACATCTTGCATGCAATATCTGTGTCAACACAGATCTCGATATCTTTCTTGGTGGTCTGCCACCCACCGATGGTACCTCAATGGTCTCATCCTCAGAAACAAATGGCATCCACACACATCCATAAGCTTTTTTGATCTTTTCTGCCTCTGTTTCAGGGGCATTGATCCCTATGGCAAGATCCGATGTACAATTTTGCCCCCCAAGCTGCAAAACGGCAGTATGATACACTGTACCCTTCTTCAAGATTATCATATCTGTAGTGCCGCCACCACCATCAATGAGACACACCCCCAATTCCTTTTCATCCTCACTCAATACAGCCTCAGCCGATGCCAACTGCTCCAAAACGATATCATCCACCACAAGGCCTGCTCTTTCACAACTTTTGAGGATATTTTGGGCACTTGATACTGCACCTGTGATGATATGCACATCCACCTCAAGCCTCACACCGCTCATCCCCTTGGGGTTTCTTATATCTGTCTGACCATCAAGGGTATACTGCTGAGGAATGACATGCAACACCTCACTACCGATGGGGATATCCACTGCCGATGCAGACTCAATAACCCTTTCGATATCCTTTTCCGTTACCTCTCTATTCTTTACCGCGATGATACCCTTGGAGTTAAAGCTCTTAATATGCCCTCCAGCGATCCCCACCGTAACATTACGGATGGAAACACCAGCCATCCTCTCGGCATTTGCAACAGCCTCCTTGATGGAATTCACCGTTGCCTCAATATTTATCACCACACCTTTCCGTATCCCTGTGCTGGGAGCAACCCCAACACCTATCAACTCCACCTCACCGCTATCATTTTTTCTCACAACAGTTGCACAGGTTTTTGTAGTTCCAATATCAAGCCCGACAAATACATTCTCACGATTCATTTTTTACCCCGTTTATATATATTTTTCCTGGCACTCTCAAATCTATGTAATTTATCTTTCTATACAAAGTAGCCAAACCTTCTGCATATCTTATATTCTTCCTAAAATTCTCCAAATCATAAGAAGCATACATAGCATAATTACCCTTATTTATAACTATGTGAGATGGCGTAAGTACGATTCCACTTACTCGATCCTCCGTTAAAAATTTCACTATCTCTGCCACCACATACAGTTTATCATAGTTTAGATTAGCATTGTCAAATACCTTTACATTATTACAATCTGCTGGGATTAGTTCCCCTTCTATAGAGTAAAAATAGCATTTATTTTTGTTTTTAAACTTCATCACCGTCTTCCGCTCGTAAATATCTATCTCCAACTTATCGGGATAGACCTTTTTAATCTGCACCTTTTTAATCCATGGATCGTTTAAAATATCCTGTGAAGCATTTTTTATGTTGAAAAGGTTTTCATTCTTTAACTCTTGAGAATAGGTCATCACCTTCTTAATGTCGGCATTTATCACACCGTTTATCTGAACAGTTTTTGCGGTAAAGTATGTCGATTTCGAAAACATCCTTACACCGTGTGCAACTGCAAAGATAAACGATAGTGCCAAAAGCACAACAACCATTCTCAAAAAGATCTTCAAAACTTCACTCATATCTCCGCTTACCTTTGAGGTATATCATCTCAACAAGATCATCGTAAGAGATCCCATATCTGTTTGCTGCATTGGGCAAAAGGCTCGTTTCTGTCATTCCAGGAAGAGTATTTACCTCAAGTACATAAGGTGTCTCACCATCGAAGATAATATCCACCCTCGCAGCAGCCTCACAACCAACGATATCGTAAACATCCTTTGCTGTTCTCTTCACATAACTTTCCTGTTCTTCGGTCAAACCTGTATTAAATAGGTACTCCGTCATACCTTTTGTATATTTTGATGTATAATCGTAAAACCCCTTGATCGGCCTTATCCATATAATAGGCAAAATAAGATCATCCACTATAGAGATGGTAAGCTCTTTACCGTTTATAAACTTCTCAACGATGATCTTGCTATCATACTTTTTTGCCTCTTTTATGGCATCACCAAACTGGCTATCATCATGCACAATAGAAACCCCAATGGTAGACCCTTCGCGGGCAGGTTTTACAACACATGGATAGAATTGGGAACCCTTCTCGCCATTATACACAAAATAATCCGCTGTAGGTATCCCAGCAGATTTCAATATCTTCTTTGTAAATACCTTATCAAAAGCCACTGCACTGGCACTCACGCCTGAGCCGTTGTAAGGGATCCTCATACATTCCAATAAACCCTGCACAGCTCCATCCTCGCCATATTTCCCATGAAGAGCAATAAAGCAGAAGTCGGGTTTCTCCCTCAAAAGCACCTCTGCCAAATCCCAGCCCACATCCACCAGAAAGGTTTTTTCATAACCCTTTCTCAAAAGGGCGTCGTATATACCCTTACCGGTTTTTAGAGATACTTCCCTTTCACTGGATAATCCACCGTATAAAACGGCAATTTTATCTTTATGCATTTTTATTCTCCAAATAGTTTGCGATCTCCTTTGAAAGGTTTGTTATATTCCCAGCCCCCAATGTGAGGAAGATCGTTTTGCTCTTGATTTTATCATCTATTACTCCCAAAAAGTCCTCAGGTTTATTTATATGAAATACCTCTTTGAAACCTCTCTTTCTAATTTCTGCTAATAATACTTCCGAACTTACTCCCTCGATCGGTTTTTCACTCGCGGCATATATATCCGTAAGGTACAGTTCATCTGCATCGAAAAATGCCTTTGAAAACTCGTTCATCAAAAGCTTTGTTCTGCTATACCTGTGAGGTTGAAAAATCACTATTAGTCTGTAATCGTCAAAGGCATCGCGAACTGCTTTGAGCGTAGCTACAATCTCCGTTGGATGATGCCCGTAGTCATCTAATACCTTTATCTCATTCTTGTCATATCTGATTGTCAATCTCCTCTGAACACCGCTAAATTCTTCCAACGCCTTTTTGATATCATCATACCTTATGTCGAATTCAAGCCCAGCACCTATGGCACCCAAGGCGTTTAACACATTGTGCTCCCCAGGTACGGAGAGTTTTATCCTACCCCAGTGCTTGCCATGCACAGATACATTAAAGCTGCTACCAAACCCCTCTTTCTTCACATCTGTTCCTCTGATATCCGCTTTTGCACTGAATCCGTAGGTGATAAACTTCTTTTTGATAAGAGGGATGATATCAGCAACATTAGGATCATCCAAGCATATTATATTTGCCCCGTAAAATGGCACTTTGTTTGCAAATTCTGCAAAGGAGTTCTTAACATCGTCGAAATCTTTATAACTATCCATATGTTCGTAATCGATATTGGTAATCACACTCACAGTAGGGAAAAGCATAAGAAAGGATCTATCGCTTTCATCTGCCTCTGATACCATTATATCACTCTTACCTACAATGGCGTTGTTTTCATTTCTATTGAGCCTTCCACCTATCACCACTGTTGGATTAAGCCCTGCCGTGTTGAATATCTCCGCTATCATCGACGAAGTGGTAGTTTTTCCGTGGCTACCCGCAACAACAACGGAATACTTCATACGCATCAGTTCTGCAAGCATCTCCCCTCTTTGAATTACAGGGATATAGTTTTCATGGGCATACACCAACTCTGGGTTGTCCTGCCTCACCGCCGATGAATAGACAACCAAATCAGCATCTTTCACATTTTCTGCCCTATGTCCTATAAATATCTCTATCCCCATCCCCCTTAATCTCTGAACATTTGCGTTTTCGGATATATCCGAACCTGTAATCTTATAGTCTAAATTATGTAAGATCTCGGCAATCCCGCTCATGCCGATACCACCAATTCCCACAAAGTGAATCCTTTTAAACTTTCTAAACATATCAGATCTCCATCTCTTTTAAAATTAATCCCGCAGTGTCTAAATATACAATTTTATCCATGTTATTTTTGTACATATCAAAATGCTTGTAATACTCATCTATGGCATTTAAAAACTTTTCCACCGTTGCTTCCTTCTCCTCAAGTACCACTCCAACACCCTTTGTTTGAGCAAAGAGTGCATTGAAGAATTGATGGTTGTCTGTTGCAGCGGCAAAGGGAACAAAGATGCCAAACCTTTTTGAATACATTATCTCAAACACAGACCCCGAACCAGCCCTCGAAAGCACGATATCCGCCCATTTGTAAGTAGATGCGATATCGTCTATGTATTTTTTTACCTCAACAGACTCGATATCGATACCTGCTTTTTTGTAAGACTCTACCGTTTCATCAAACAGTTTCTCCCCCGTTTGATGAACTATTTTAAATCCTCTATCCAATAGTACCTTTGAAGACTGAACAATGAGGTTATTTAAAAATCTACTGCCTTGACTACCTCCAACCACAAAGATGTGCTTATCTGGGGATAGCTTTGTTTGGGCATTTTCAAATACCTTTCTCACAGGATTACCTACCACAATCCCCTTTTCAGGTGCTTTTATCGTCTTTTCGAAGCTTAAAAATACCTTTTTGGCAAATTTAGAGAAAAATCTATTGCTGAGCCCCATAACCGAATTCTGCTCATGTATGTAGATATCCACAGATTTTAGTAAACCACTCATTCCAGCGCTAAACGACGCAAAACCACCTAAAAGCACTATTTTGTCATCCTTTTCTATATGTTTCATCGCAAACTTAACATTTTTCCAAATCTTACCCAAACTACCAATTCTTTTGGCAAATGATACCCCTTTTAGCGGAGTCTCTTCCTGCTCTATGAAGTTATACCCCAATGGCGTAAGTATCCTTCTTTCGATACCTCTATTCGAAACCATAAACAGTATATCAATACCTTTATCCTTCAACCTTTCTGCTATTGCGATACCTGGATATAGATGTCCACCCGTACCACCACCAGCAATTACCACCTTCACCTTGCCTCCTCAGCACTTCTAAGCAATATCCCGACGATAAACATCTGAGTTATCAACGCACTACCACCATAGCTTATAAAGGGAAGCGTGATCCCTTTGGTGGGCAACATCCCCACAGTGACACCTATATGTATAACCGATTGTATCAAAAGCATAAAACCGAAACCCAAGGTTAAAAATCTTTTGTATTTATCGTAATGCTTCATTGCAATCTTGTAGATAAGAACAAAAAGATACAAAATGAGAAGTAGCACAACAAGAGAGCCGATAAAACCAAACTCTTCGCTTATGATAGAATAAACAAAATCGGTATGAGCCTCAGGTAAGAAGAAAAGTTTCTGCGAACTGTTCCCCAGCCCTTTACCAGTAATTCCGCCACTTCCTATGGCAATGAGGGATTGAATAAGTTGATATCCCACTGTATTCTTATATTCCCATGGATTTAAAAAGCTAATCAGTCTCGCTTTCCTGTACCCCGCCATAAGGATCCCAGTAATTGCAATAGGGATAAGTATCAATACACCCACAAAGATATATTTCTTATCCATACCACCTATGAATAACAGTATAAAGCTCACAGATATGATCAACACGGTAGTACCAAAATCGGGTTCAAGGAGAACAAGGGAGATCATGATCCCAAGCATAACGGATGCAGGGAATATCCCCCTACCAAAAAGCTGGATCTTATCCTCTTTCTTGTCCAGATAATGGGCGAAGTAGATCACCATCACTATCTTCGCCAACTCCGATGGTTGAAAACTGAAAATCGGAAGAGGGATCCATCTTTGGGCACCATTTACAGGTTTAAAGAAGAATACCATCACAAGCAAGACTACCGTCACTATGTACAATATCGGTATGTATCTTCTATAGGTATCAAGGGGTATTCTATAACCCACATACATTGCAATAATCCCTATCACAGCGGATGTAAGCTGCTTAAATAGAAAGAAATACTCCATCTTACCAATACGACTCGCCTGCATCGCTCCAATGGAATAGACATAGAGAAATCCTATAACGATCATGAGAAAAGTAACAGAGATTATCTGTATCCTCTCGTCTCTAAAGGTTAACATCCTTTCTCCTTGAGTTCCATCACCCACTGTTTGAAAAATCTACCTCTTTCTTCAAAGTTGTTAAACTCATCAAAGCTCGCACATGCTGGAGAGAAAAGTACTGTACCCTCTTTCGTTTCTCTGTGTGCATACAAAAGGGCATCCTTCAATCTATCTACCTTTACTAAATCTGATTTTATTCTTCCTTTCAATGCGTTATAAATCTTTTCTCCTGCAGCACCACAGCAGATAACCAACTGAGTTTTCTCGTTTATCTCATCTACAAGAGCAGTAAAGTCGCCATCCTTATCCTTACCACCTAAGATCAATGTGGTGGGGTAAGTGGAGCTTTTAAGGGCAGTGAGCGTTGAGTCTACATTCGTTCCCTTAGAATCGTTTATATACCTTACTCCATTTATCTCTGTAATAAACTCACATCTATGCTCCAATGCAGTAAGATTTTCGATCAGATCGCTTACATCACCTATCAATGGATTTATTTGATCAGTAAGGGCAAGGGAAAAACTCAAATTTACTACATTGTGGAACCCAAAAAGTTTGTATCTATTTATATCAACAAAAAACCTACGGAAACTCAAAATCTTTCCATCAAATTTAGGGTATACCTTCAAATAAGGATCTATGAGAACAAGGTTATCAAACTCTTTGAAATAACCATTCCATTCATTTTTTTCCACAAAAAGAGCCCCTTGGGTAAAATCTGCCATTCTCTTTTTCGAAAGTATATAATTCTCCATAGTTCTGTATCTATCCAAATGGTCAGGGGTAATATTCGTTATACATGCCGTATCAAATCTGAAATTTCTTAACAAATCGATCTGAAATGAACTTACCTCCATCACATACACATCAGGATTCTGCTCCAAATATGTATCACCCACTGTTCGACCTATATTTCCACAAAATTCGGCATTTACACCGATATTTTTCAAGATCTGAGATGTCAAAAATGTCACGGTGGACTTCCCATTTGTTCCTGTGATGCCGATAATCTTTTTATCAGATATAAAATCAAAAGCGATCTCAAGCTCACTTGAGATCTTTTCACTTGGTATATTAAGTGTAGATGGATCGATACCAGGGCTTAAAACAACATGATCGTAATCTTCATGACAAAACTCCTTTATGGTTTTAAACCCTTGAATTTTGTCATCATATATAGCCAGATTTTCAATCCCTTTCTTCTTCAACAAACTTTCAGCACTTTTTCCACTTTTGCCGTATCCCAAGATTGCAATTTTCATCATTACCTCAACTTCAATGTACTAAGGGCAATAAGAGCCAGAACAAAAGAGATAATCCAAAAGCGAACTATGATCTTAGGTTCGCTCCAACCTTTTAATTCAAAATGGTGATGAATGGGTGCCATCCTGAAGAGTCTTTTCCCCTTTGTCATTTTGAAAAACCCTACCTGCAGTATCACAGATACAGTTTCCAACACAAATACCCCACCAACGATGGCAAGCACTATCTCCTGTTTTACGATTACTGCCACTGTACCCAGAGCAGCACCAAGGGGTAAGCTACCCACATCACCCATAAATAGAGACGCTGGGTAAGCATTAAACCATAAAAATCCGAGTCCCGAACCAACCATAGCCCCACAGAACACCGCCACCTCACCTGCACCTTTTACATTCAGTATCTGCAAATAGTTTGCTATCTTTGCATGCCCCGATACATAGGCAAAGATTATAAAAGTACCAAACGCAATCACCGTAGGCATAATTGCAAGCCCATCCAATCCATCGGTGAGGTTTACCGCATTTGAAGTACCTACAATGATAAACACACCCAAAAGGATGTAGAAATACCCTAAATCCAATATGAGGTTTTTAAAAAATGGTAGTGCAAGTTTGGAGGATACATTTGAAGTATCTACATAATTGATAAGTAAGATAGCAATTGTACCTACCAAAAGCTGACCGTAAAACTTCGCCTTTGGATGAAGCCCCTCTGGATTTTTCTTGATCGTTTTTATATAGTCATCCAAAAATCCTATCAATCCAGTCCCAACCACGACAAATATTATGATCCATATATATTTATTCGTTATATCCGCCCATAAGATTGTTGAAATAAGAGCACTGAGAAGAATCCCCAATCCACCCATCGTAGGTGTACCCTCTTTCTCTTTATGCATCTCAGGTTCATACCCTTTTGTTTTTTGAGAAAGTTGTAGTTGCCTTAATACTTTAATCAGTATAGGAGTGATAAAGAGGCTTATGATAAGCGCAGTAATTATAGCGTAAGCCGTTCTAAATGTTATGTATTTAAAGACATTAAATGCACTAAAATACTGACTTAGTGGATACAATAAATTATATAGCATTACTTTCCCCTTTTTTTAGATATTCTACGATCTCTTCAAATTTTTTGCTCCGTGATGCTTTCACAAGATAGACACCATTCTTACTGAGAAGGTCAGACTCCATCAATTCCCTCTTATCCTTAAACAAAGAGACATTATTAAGTTCATCAAACCCTTTAAAATTCTCCCCAACAAGATAAAATCTGATATCTTTACTCTTCTCCACAAGTTCTTTGAGTTTGGAATACAGTTTCTCCTCAAAACCCTCTATCTCCGCCAACTCCCCCAAAATGGCATACTTATCGGATAAGCTTATCTTGCTCAAATTCTCAATAGCACTCAATATAGCCTCAAATCCAGCATTGTAGGTATCATCGATAATTAGTTTACCACCCTTTTCGATGATCTCTCCTCTACCCTCCACTGGCGAAAATTTTTCGAGTGCTCTGTAGATCTCTTCATAATGAAATCCAGATTCCAGCGCTATGCCAATAGCAGGCAAGGCATTCATTGCAAAATGTGAATAAGGGTGATTTATCTTGAAACCATATCTAAAATTACCATATCTGATTATGAAAGATGTATCCTTGCCAACAGTGATCTCTTCCAACGATATGTCAGAATCATCAGTTCTACCGAACTTCCTAAGTTTTATATTTTTTGGAAATGAGTAGCAACTTGTATCGATGGTATCATTTATCCAAATCTCACCACCATCCACCAGACCTGAACTAATGGAAAGTTTCTCTCTTGTAAGGTTTACCAGATTACCAAACCTTCCTATGTGGGAATGACCTACATTTGTTACAATAGCGATGTTTGGCATTAGAAATTTTGCCAATGCCTCGATCTCTCCTGGATTATTTGTTCCGATCTCAAATACTGCAACTTCCGCATCTAAATTAATATTGGAAGATACTATTGCAATACCCAACTCGTTGTTGAAATTTTTAAATGCTTCATATACTTTATACTTTTGAGATAATACCAATGAAACTATCGACTTTGTGGATGTCTTACCTACGCTACCTGTAATAACAATTCTCTTTCCTTTAAACTGCTCCAAATTCCACTTACCCAGATCTTTTAACGCACCCAACACATCTTTCACAAGCACCATTGGCTTACTATCATCGAAGTATTTATCATCAGTGATCACACAACAAACAGCACCCTTCGAAAAAGCCTGTTCTAAGTAAAGGTGACCATCTGTTTTCTCCCCTTTGAATGCAAAAAATATACTACCATTTATTACACTTCTACTATCTACAGTTACATTACTGTAAGATATCACTTTAGCAGAACACTTCAGAACATCTTTGAATACTTCATCTACCCTAAACCGCTTCAAACTTCACCCCTAAGTTTCCAGCAACCTCTTCTCGATCATCGAAGTGGTACTTCGTTTTCCCTATGATCTGGTAATTCTCATGCCCCTTACCAGCGATCAAGACTATATCCCCAGCCTTTGCTTCCTCACATACAAACTTGATAGCCTTCCTCCTATCGACTTCGACCTTCACTTTATCTTTATCGGTAAACCCCGTTAAAATCTCATCAATGATAGCATTTGGGTCTTCTGTTCTGGGGTTATCACTGGTAACAACCACCATGTCAGAATACTCCTCTGCCACCCTTGCCATTCTGGGTCTTTTTGTGCGGTCTCTATCCCCACCACAGCCGAATACCGTGATAAGTCTATTCTTTTTAAATGGCTTAAGAGCCTGAAGCACATTTTTTAGGGCATCATCGGTATGGGCATAGTCCACAAAGAAGTATGCACCATTCTTTTCAAACTTCTCCAATCTTCCCAGCACATTTCGAAAATTGTTGATCCCATTCTGAATGCTATCGACATCGATCCCAGCAACAAAAGCCGCCGATGCAGCACCCAAGATATTCTCCAAATTGTGTTTTCCAACGAGGTGTGAGTTGAATTCTACCTCTTTACCCATCAAAAGTAATCTACCTTTAATCCCATCAAGGGAAAAAACAACATCTTTTGCACAGATATCACCCTTTTCTACGGCAAATGAACATTTTTCGATTGTTGTTTCGCTATACAACCTTTTACCGTAATCATGCTCGATATTTATCACTGCACTTTTGCTGTACTCCTCTGAGAAAAGCCTCTTTTTTGATTCGTAGTAGTTTTCCATACTTTTATGGTAATCCAAATGATCCCCTGTTAGGTTCGTAAAAATGGCAACATCAAATTTTAGCCCATACACCCTATCCTGATCCAATGCATGGGAAGAGACCTCCATACAAACGGCTCCAGCACCTTTTTGAACACCCCTCTGAATCATCTCAAAGATTTCGTATATCCCTGGTGTCGTATTGTTTGCATCTATCCTTTCATCTACTACCATGTATTCAGTGGTACCGATCCTTATTGTTTTGATCCCTGCAGATTTCAAAATAGCATCTATGAGATAGTTTGTGGTTGTTTTACCGTTTGTACCCGTTACCCCAAAAAGTTTTACTTTACCAAAATCGATATTAAAATAGTTCCTGCATAAAAGACCAAATGCCTTTCTGCAATTTTCCACAAGAATATATGGATATTTTTCAAGTCTCTTTTCAGTGATAAAAAGTTTCACCTTTCCACTGCTAAATATCTCATCCACCTTTTCGTAAGGGTCAAAAGAACTACCCTTAATGAGCACAAAGGCAGAATTAGGTTTTATGTCGTTTGTATTAAATGAGATATTACTGAGTTCAAAATCCAATAGATTATCATCAGAAACCTCTTTTACCTCAATACCACGAATCAACTCTCTAACTAACATCCTTTATCCTCAAATGCTTTATTTTATGCCCTAAAAATACCGAAACCTCTTCGGCAATCTTTTTAAAGGTTACTGCCGCAGTAGTCCCACCATATATCGATTTTCTTGGATTCTCGTAAATCACCACCATAGCCACTTTTGGATCTTCGTAGGGGAAAAACCCTGCAAAGCTTGCAGTATATTCTGTGCTGGAGTATTTACCAAGCCGTTTGTCAAATTTCTGTGCCGTACCTGTCTTTCCAGCAATGGATACATAATCGCTTCTTGCAGTGGTTGCTGTACCCCTTTCCACAACATCCCTCAAAAGTGGTCTTAGAAGTGCCAAACTTTTCTCGGAAAAAACCTTTGTGGCAGTTGCATTATCGTTAGTTTTTACAAATTTCGGTTTAAATAGATAACCACCATTTGCTATTGCAGCATAAAGTCTTACGATCTGTATGGGTGTAACAAGTATCTCCTGCCCTATTGAAATAGATGGTTGAGAAAGTCCAGACCATTTCTTATAATTCCTCAGCAATCCTTCCTCTTCACCGCTGCCCACAGCCTTCGTAGCATCACCAAAACCCAATACCTTGAGATACTCATAAAAGTCTTTCGCAGATATCTTGGCATTCAATTTTATTGTACCTATATTGCTGGATTTCACAAGTACATCGGAAGCAGTAAGATTAGCATAAGGGTGTACATCCTTGATCGTATGATTGTAGATACTGTACTTACCATTTTCGCAATACACATTCTCATTGAGATTAAGCATATCATGCTCGAGTAGGTAGATAAAGGTAAAAGGTTTCATTATGGAGCCAGGCTCAAATAGATAATAGGTAGAATAGTTTTTCCATAGATCCTGCGGATATTTACTATACCTATTTGCATCGAAACCGGGGTATGTAACAGCAAAAAGAATCTCACCTGTTTTCACATCCATTCCAATGGCGATCCCTTTATCAGCACCAAACTCGTTTACCCCCTGGATGAGGCTTAGCTCTGCAATCATCTGCATATTTTTATCAATGGTTAAAGAAAATCTCTTCTCAGCAGCAATGATACCCTCTTTGTCGTGGAATAGGATCAATTTACCTGTGCTATCCTTCATTGCAATAATAGAGATCTCTTCCCCTTTTAATTCTTCATCATAAATCTTTTCGATACCGTACAACCCTTGATTATCAACCCCAACAAAACCTACAATCTGAGAAAAAAGTGTATTGTAGGTGTAGTATCTCCCCTCATCAACGATATACCCTATCGATTTGTACTTTTTGGAGAAATACTCTGCAAGATCAATATCCACATCCCTCGAAATCCATACAAACCCATCCTGAGAAAGTATCTTTTGTTGAGCCTTTTTACTCAGTTCGATCCCCTTACTCCTCAATTCTGCAACAAGTTGTCTTGGTTCATCCAACTGCTTGGAAAAAACATATAGCGAAGCCACCTTTTTATTCTTGGCAATTACAACACCATTTCTATCAGTAATGATCGCTCTATTTTGAACAATCGTAAACTCTTTTGAAGACTGATTCTGGGATAAGTTATAGTAAAAATCGTACTTTTTGATCTGAAGATACGCCAACTTGCCTATTATACCCAACACAAACAGAAAAATCCCGAAAATAACAATTCTTAGTCTAGTCTTTTCACTCCACATAAAATACCTTATCGTGCTTTGGTGGGTATAGTTCTAAACCTGCGGCATATTGAAAAAGCTTTTCTGGTTGCACCATGGCATCTCTGATCTCCGTCAGATCCTGCATCTTGAGTTTTTTTACCTCTATCTCTTGGGATAGGTTGTATATCTCATAACCCATCTTCACACATTCCATCTTTATGGTCACAATGAAAAACACAACGATCAAAACCACAAGCAATTCAAGTATAAAAAAACCATCTATGGTAAAATTAAATGGTTTTACCCTTGGCAAAGATATATTTATCATACTCTTTCCCCCGATCTCAGCTTTGCACTTCTGCTGTAAGGATTTTTTATGATCTCATCCTTCGAAGGCAGCACAGGCTTCTTGGTCAAAACCCTAAAAGTCTGCTTCTTACCACAGGTGCACACAGGTTGTCCTGGTGGGCACACACACTGCTTGGCATAGTAATTTAAAAAGTCTTTTACTATCCTATCCTCGAGAGAATGAAACGAGATAAAAACAGCCCTACCTTTGGACAACAAAACCTTCTCGAGGGATTTCAGCAGCGACTCTATCGCCTCTAACTCCTTGTTCACAAAAATCCTAATCGCTTGAAATGTACGAGTGGCAGGATGCATCCCCTTTTTATGAAACTTAGCAGGTATAGCATTTGAAACTATTTCTGCAAGTTCCTTTGTAGTGCGGATCTTTTTAGATCCTCTATATTTCACAATATTATATGCAATCTTCTTGGCAAATGGATCCTCTCCATATTTTCTAATAATATTTTCTATAGTTTCCTGAGAAAAAGCATTTACCACATCATAGGCAGATACTTCGGTCTTAGGATCCATCCTCATATCCAAATTTTCTTCATGTCTAAAAGAGAATCCTCTGCCTGTATTGGAAATCTGAAATGTGGATACACCAAAATCAGCCAAAATCCCGTTTGCTTTCAGATTGCGACTGCTCAATATATTTTCTATATTTGCAAAATTCTCGTTTATTATCTCCACATTACTAAATCCTTTGAATTTCTGAGATAATCTATCGCAAGCCTCTGGATCCCTATCCAAAATAATCAGTTTACCATCTTTGATCCTTTGTAAAATGGCGCTCGAATGACCTCCACCTCCACCGGTACAGTCAACATAGACACCATCCCCTGACACATTGAGATAGCTCAACGACTCTTCGAGCAAAACAGGGATGTGTGTTATGTCCAATTTTTGTACCATGATTCCCTCTATAAATTAATTTCAGGAAACTTTGAGCTCAACTCTGTAAAAAGCTCTTCTACTGCAATCTTTTCGTACTTTTCCTCCCATTTTTCTTTTGGCCATATCTCAATCTTGTTGCGAAGACCTATTATCACACAATCGCTTTTGAGATTGACACTCTCCCTCAAATGAGGCGGGATGAGGATCCTCCCCTGCTTATCTATCACACAATCTTCTGCTGTCGAATAAAGGTATCTTAAAAAGTCGTTTACCTTAGGATCGTTTGGCTTATCCCTCTCCCAAGCCTCCTCCAACTTACTCCACTCTTGATAAGGGTAAGCCACGATATGACTGCCAAGCGTAACAAGGATCAGAGACTCATCATTATACTTTGCCTTCAATACATCTCGAAACTTCGCAGGGATACTGACTCTACCAACATCGTTAATCGTATGATAGCTCTTACCTTTAAAGCTCAAAAATTGGCTTCCCATGATTATACCATTTTATGACATTTCATGCCAAATTATACACACCTTTTCCATAAAATGTCAATAAAAATTATTAAAATCCATCAAAGAAAAAAGTATTGAAAATCAGAGAGTTATGAACTCTAATTTTAATATTTCAAGAACTGTTAAATTTGCGACCATTTTCAGGGAAAACTTTGCAAAAACAGTCAAAAATGCGACCATTTTAGAAAAAAGGCATAACAGAAGGATTGAAGTATCCATAAACAGAAAAAAAAGGAGCTGTTAGGTAGTTCTCTCTCAGTCAGTTATTACTGACTAATGGAACCTATCGCCCGAAGACTAATGTCGACAGCTCCTTTTAGTTTAAAAATATACGAAAAATAAGAACTGTCAAGAAAAACTGAACATCATCTGAAAATTTTTGGAAAGCATAACTATCAAATAAATATGAGAATTTTCTGCTTATTGCAAAAATCAGAAAAGAATTGAATTCATGACCGAAATGTGATATATTTATATTTGTAATTTGTTCTAATCGCAACTTCGAGAAAAGTCAATAAGTTTGCTTGACAATTGAATATGAAAAATAATTGATAATCAAAACAAAGACATAGCCTTCAAAATGGGTTTTAGCCACCAATGATGGGATTCAAAAAACCTATTTAATATTATTTTAATTTGCAATTTTTGTGATATAATAAAATTACCACATTCATAACTTACCAACAAAACTTTAGGTAATGCAACATGCTTGAGATATTAGGTAGCTTACTTCTATTGTTATACTATTTATGGATGCTTTTATTATTTTTGGTATCAATAGGAATGGTTGTCTTTCTTTTTACTAAAGAGGTTATTATCCTGATAAAAAAGGTGATAAAAAAGGCGATAAAATGACAAGAACTGTTGAAATCGAGATTTACAGAGATATTGAATGGTTTATTGAAGATAAAAGTATGAAGGCAAACGGTGATATAGATATGTTTGCCGTTTGCGATACTGCGGATGATAAAATTGTGTATGCGTTTGATATATCCGTAGATAACGAGATGATCAACGAAGCAAAGAAAGATAAACGATTTTTGGAAGTGTGTAAGTTTAGACACGAGGATAAAGAATTTGTAGGAACTTTTATAGATGCACTTGAGTATATCAAGGCAAACTGGAGGAGAAATGCTTGAAAAGAGATGTAAGAAGGAGTTGAGAAAATAGAATTTAGGGAATTCATAATCGCAATTTATAAAGATTATGACTGGGAGATAGGATTATCTGCAGAGAATAATTTTGAGAATTACGAAGATTTTGAAACTAATTATTGTTTCGGCATTTCAAAAAAAACTAAAGATAATAAGATTGCTTTCATTTTTGATACAACAATCGATGACGAAATAATCGATGAAGCAAAGAAAGATAAACGATTTATGGAAGTTTGTAAGTTTATACACAAAGATAAAGAGTTTGTGGGGACTTTTATAGATGCCCTTGAGTATATCAAGGCAAACTGGGGAAAAGATGCTTGAAAAAGTAGATTGTATTTTTATTTAATATCCTGTAGCAAACTTATATCTACTTAGTATAACGAGCTTTATTGCGACTATAAAAATAATAGAAAAGATGGTACAAGATTAATAGGATTATGACCTCAACGGCAATCAGAGGTAACAATATCACGGATGCAACGGCAGATGCTACGATAGACAAACCAAAACCAAGATCGGTAAAAAACCAAAATAGCATTGAATTGATAAATATCACAGCTAACGACCAATTTGTAGGATTCATAGTGTTATTATATCAAGGGCTCTAAATTTTGTCAATAAAAGTCTAAAGGATGTCTCCCGCAACCTATTTATAATACTATCTTCTTTCAAATCCACTTTACATTATTCAATCTACCAACAAAAAAAGGAGCTGTTAAGTAGTTCTCTCTCAGTCAGTTATTGCTGACTAATGGAACCTATCGCCCGAAGACTAATGTCGACAGCTCCTTTATAATATTAATTTATACCGTTAATCCAAAAAGTCAAGTTCGGAAAACTCACCTATTACTTTACAGAGTTTACCTCATCACTAACCATATCTCGAATATCTACAGAAGGTAAGATATTGTTGTAGAATTTTTCGTGCAGTTCCATAGTAAATTGAACTCCTAAAACAGCAATGACTCTTGCCATCACTTTCAGAGAAATATTATCTCCACCCAGTAGTTTCGTGATATAAGACGGACTTACCCCCAGCATTTCTGCGAGTTTTTTTTTGCTAATATTTTTGTCTTTCATCACTTTTGAAACTTGAGATGCAAAATTTTTTTTGAGTTCCTCAAAAACTATCTCAGTTTTATCTTCTATATTCATTCTTTCGAAGTAATTATCTAAAATGCCTACTTCTGATATACCTTTCAAACTCATCTTTGACCTCCTTGACTTTCATAGGCAATATTTTATTAATCTCTTCTCTCTTTTTCTTGTCCATCTTCGATTGAACTTTCCAAAAATGAACGATCAAAAGGTCTTTTCTAAAGTCATAGACACCAGCCCTGCATACCAATTTACCATTTTCATCTTTGAATTTCAGTTCGAATGTATCGGCCGCCACCATTACTATTCTATCATAGTTGTAAAAAAATTCTTTCCCAGACTCAGAAATACGCATTAAAGTTGCCACCAAGTCTTTCATAGAAATGTCTTTCGTGATGCTAAAATACTCCGTTAGAGGATGGGAATACCTCAAACACCTCTCGAATATCTTATCAGCCTCATCAGTAATGTAGATATTTACAATACCACTTTTTAGTAACTTGAGCATTTCACTTATAAGTTAAGTCAATAGCATTATAATGTCAATATCTTTCTTATGATTAAATACTAACCAATTTTCGGTCTACGAATTTTCATTTGCATAAGTTATATTATCCATTATAATGAATATATGAGAAAAAAAATTGTTATTCTCTCATTAATTCTGGTTATTTTTAATCTAACATTCTACTATATCTCTATTTATAATCTCAACAAAGAACTGATTAGACACAATGAAAAATTGGCAGACAAGTTTTATATGGAGTACAACACGATCGTTAAAGACTTTTACAATCTATCTGATTTTATAGTTGACGCCTATATCTATAGTGACAAACAGCTACTTGAAAATCTTTACTCTTCCATCATAGAGAAAAAAGAGATTGATAAAAACCGAAAAGACATCTTTAAAAAGTTATACCCCATCCTTGAAAAAATCCGAGAGAAAGGTTACAGTCAGATTCATCTCATCGATAACAGTGGACATAGCTTTCTTAGACTCCATCTTCCTGAGTTGTACGGAGATGATCTTAAGCCTTTCAGAAAATTAATTTTGGAGATGCTCGAAGAAAAAAGAAAAATATTAGGACTCGAAGTTGGTCGACACGAAATAGCCTATAGAGCCATCTATCCAATAATTTACAAAGGTGAATTTTTAGGGATGGTTGATTTAGCATTGAACAGTGAATTTTTACTTGGGTATATGAACAAAGAACTCGACGGAGTTTATCACCTCATTATAAACAAATCTTCTGCTAAAAGTATGAAAGAGGAGTTCTTCCTAAAAAAATATAAGAAAATCAATCCACAATCAGATTTCTACATAAGTGAAGCAACAGAAAAAAAAGAATTAGACGAACTTTTTGATGATATCATTAAAAATGAAAAAATAGATCTCTCCACACAAAAACAGAGAACTTTCAATTTTAATAATGTTTCGATCACTTTTATCCCCATCTTTGATGTCTCAAAAGTTTTTTTAGGATACATCGTTAAACTCGAAAAAGATAACTTTATCAAAAATGTAAATATGTTTAGAACCATCAATGCATCATTATTCGCCCTACTCTCTTTGATTACCATTGTTTCTTTCATCATTATACTAAGAAAAAATAAATATCTACAAGAAGAACTTCATAAAAAAGATGAATTTTCAAAAAAACTCTCCGAATTAAACAGACTCTACAATATCATCCTCGAAAATAGTGACCAGATAGTTTACGACTACAATATGAACACTGGAAAAGTGGTAAGAAGCGGATCCATCGAGAAAATATTGGGAATCGATACCAAAAACTTTTCTCATACCCATGTCCTTGAATTTTATAAACTACTTCACCCTGAGGACAAAGAGAAAGTTGTACAAATCACAGCTATTTCAAAGGAAGATAACACTAAATTTAACCTCAGATACAGGTTAAAAAAATCTGATGGTACTTACACCTATATTCAGGATCAAGGAGTATACCTGACCATTGACGGAGAAAAACATATATTAGGCACCATGAAAGACATCACTCCTATTGTAAAATACGAAGAAACACTTCAACAAGCCCAGAGATTGGAATCTATCGGTATATTAGCAGGTGGTATCGCCCACGATTTTAACAATCTCTTGGCGGGCATGTGGAACTATATCGAGATGATCAAACTCTCAAAAGATCCAGAAATGATCGATTCATGTATCGAAAAAGCCAGAAATGGACTCGAAAGGGCTAAGTCTCTCACAAATCAATTATTAACCTTTTCAAGGGGTGGAGCACCGAATATAAGAGTAATCGATATCAAAAATACTATAAAAACCATAGTTCCCTTTTCCCTCACAGGTTCAGGTACTAAATATCATATAAATATCGATGAAAATTTAGCAAACTGCTTAGCAGATGAACATCAAATTTCACAGGTAATTGAAAATATATTAATAAACGCAAGACAGGCGATGTCTGACAGAGGTGAAATTTTTGTAGAAGCAACAAATCATGAGCAATTGGAAAACAACAAAGATGATATACACCTACCAAAAGGTAGATATGTAAAGATATCCATCCGTGATACAGGACCAGGGATACCCGAAGAGAATTTGAAAAAGATATTCGAGCCATTCTTCACTACAAAAAAGAAAGGTAAAGGACTGGGGCTTTCTATATGCTATAACATCATAAAAAAGCACAACGGTTTTATTTCAATAAAATCGGAAGTAGGCAAGGGAACCACTGTGGATATCTATCTACCCGCCACAAATGAATCTGTGGCTAAAACAGATGCAACCTTTAATCAAAGTATCGACAATAGATTACACATAATCGTAATGGATGATGAAGAGTTGATCCTCGATTCTGCAAAACTGATGCTCGAAGCTTTAGGGCATGTTGTCTACACATGCAGCAAAGGGGAAGAAGCCATTGAAAAATACAAGGATCTGAAAAATAATGGTATCACTGTTGATTTGTTCATTCTCGATATCACTGTCATAGGTGGTATGGGGGGATTAGACACCATAAATGAATTATTGAAATACGATAAAAATATAAGAGCAATCGTTTCCAGTGGATATGCAGAAGATCAGGTATTTGCAAACTTCAGATCCTACGGTTTTTGCTCAGCATTAAAAAAACCGTATGGTCTGAATGATCTCTCAAAAGCATTAGTGGAGTGTTTTAACAACTCTTAAGATATGTCTATCAGAAAATATGAGATTTCCAACAAAATGTTAGCACTACTCTCACTGATTACAATTACCTATCTTCTTCTCTCTTTGATAAACTATAAATGGGAGTTCGGTAGGTTGACAAAATTCCTTCTTTTCATTGAAGATAATAGAATAATTTTTGGTAGTTTGATAAAAGGGCTTTTTCTCACAATAGAAATATCGTTGCTTTCAATATTCCTTGCAATCATTATAGGTTCTCTCACTGCAATTGGGCAGTTGTCCCATTTTTATTCCATAAAATTGCTTTGTAAGTTTTACATCACCACCATCAGAAATACCCCTCTTATGATACAGATATTGATCAACTATTTTTTAATAGGGCATACTTTTAATATCGATGGTTATTGGATGGCAGTAATCACACTTGCTTTATTTGAAGGATCCTACATCTCAGAGATCATCAGAGGAAGCATCCTATCCATAGATAAACAGCAATGGCTGACAGGTTATTCACTGGGTATGAACCGTTTTCAGGTGCTTATAAAAGTAATCTTACCTCAATCTTACCCTATTATCCTTCCTGCTATGGGGAATATCCTCGTTTCCACAGTAAAGGACTCATCCCTCTTATCGATAATCTCTATATACGAAATGACCTTTGAAGCTCAAAAAGCGGTGAGCGAGACATTTATGACCTTTGAAGTGTGGTTTACCGTTGCATTTTTATACTTTTCTATTAATATTGTAATAGTTATGCTTACAAATATTGTAGAAAAACGATTGTCGAGGTGGAAGATATGAAAAAGTTTTTTCTAATGTTTTTAACTCTGATCACATTTTTTTCTCTGTCCTTTGCCAATGAGAAGGCAAGCACCCTTGATCTTATTGTAAAAAGGGGGAAGATGAAAGTGGGGATGTCAACATTCGTCCCATGGGCTATGCAAACAAAATCGGGAGAATTAATAGGATTTGAGATCGATGTGGCAAAGAGATTGGCTAAAGATATGGGGGTTCAAGTGGAGTTTGTACCTACAAAGTGGTCTGGAATTATCCCCTCGTTACTCACGGGCAATTACGACATCATCATAGGTGGTATGGGGATAACACCCGAAAGGGCTTTAAAGGTAAACTTCTCTATACCATACGATTATTCAGGGATGGCTATTGTGGCAAATAAATCAAAAACAAAAGCAAAATCCCTTGAAGAACTCAATACCCCCGATACCATAATTGTGGCTCGTCTTGGAACCACCGCAGCAGAGACCGCAAAAAAGTTTTTCCCAAAGGCAAAGTTAAAACTCTTTGATGACGAACCCCAAGCAATACAAGAACTATTAAATGCTAAGGCAACAGCTTTCATCAGCTCTGCACCACTACCAGCCTTCTTGGTATTGGAAAATCCCACAAAGCTTTACCAGCCAGTAAAAGGTACCTTCACCAAAGAACCGATCGGATTTGCTGTAAGAAAAGGGGATCAGGAGTTTTTGAATTATCTCAATAGTTGGATTACCGTTGTCTCTGCAGAGGGTTGGTTGGAGGAGAGGAAAAGATATTGGTTTGAATCGAAGGAATGGGAGAATCTTCTAAAATAGATCTTTCTGGGAAGGTGAAAAGGGTATAAAACCTTTTCACTTTTCCTATCCTATAAACTTTAAAGGAGAAATCGATTAGAAATAAAAAAATAATCTTAGATGTACTAATCGGAATATTAATAATTACCATACTTGTTATGCTCTCTCGAAAAGTCATTTTAAATCTCGACTACAGCTTTAATTGGCACGATCTCTATAAATACTTGGTATACTATGATGGTGGATTAAAAATCGGTCTTATTACAAAAGGGGTGATCTACACACTAAAACTATCGATCTTCGTATTGACATGTTCTATGCTAATAGGCTCGATCTTTGGTATCGTAATGGCTACATCAAAAGGGTATTTTAAAGAACTACTCCATCTTTTCGTAAATTTTATGAGAAATATACCACCGATTGTTGTCATGTTTATCTTCTATTTTTTCATAGGGAATAGTATTACAAAACTTGTCAATGTCGATTGGTTGATTACCCAACCTTTGTTCCAGCAGATTACTTCAATTTTGCTTGCACCCGAACAGATACTTATACCTTTTATCTCAGCATCCATAGGATTAGCCATTTACGAATCCGCCTATATTTCTGAGATCATTAGGGGTGGAATAAACGGTGTTGATAAAGGGCAATTTGACGCTGGGTCTGCCTTAGGGCTTACCAAAACCCAAACCTACACCCATATCGTTTTTCCCCAAGCCTTTGAAAAAACACTACCTGCACTTTTGGGTCAATTTGTATCAATCGTGAAAAATACTGCCATTGCATCAGTTGTTGCGATACCAGAATTGACTTTTCAATCTATGGAAGTATTGGCTTCCACAAGATTGATTATAGAGATATGGGTTGCTATTTTATTAATATACCTCTTAATAAACCTTTTCATCACTCAGATAGCAAAGACAACAGAAATAAGAATCAGAAAAAAATATAGATAAATTAGGGCAGGATCAACCCCGCCCCGATGTATCAATTTATCTTCAATACTATCTTACCAAAGTGTAGATCATCCTCCATCATCTGATGAGCTGCTCTTACCTCATCAAGAGTAAATACCTTGCTTATGATTGGTACGATCGTCCTATCTGCAAACTTTGGCATAGCCACCCTTGTAAACTCTTTGATAATCTCAGCCTTTTCATTGATCGGACGGGATCTTAAAACTGAGCCGATAATCTTATGACGCTTTACCATAAGAAGTCCAATATTGAGTTCTGCTTTGATACCGCTTATTACACCAATGATCACAAGCCTTCCAGCATAAGCCAAAGATTTTATATTTGGATCCAAATACTTAGCACCCACATGATCAAGAATAACATCAACGCCCTTTTTATTTGTAAATTCTTTTATCATATCGCTGAAATCTGTGGTTTCCTTAAAGTTTATAAGAAGGTCTGCACCCAATTTTTTAACACCTTCCATCTTTTCAGGAGCAACTGTCACAGCGATCTTTGAATTTGGAGCAAGGGCTTTCACAAGTTGAATTGCCGCGGTATTTACTCCACCGCCACCACCATGGAGAAGGGTAGTCTCACCATCTTTCAACTCTCCAAGCATAAACACATTTAAAAAAGCGGTAATGTAAGACTCACATACACAGGCAGCCTCTTCAAAGGTCATAGAGTCTGGTATTCTGATGAGGTGGTTTGCATAAGCCACGGCATACTCAGCGTATCCTCCACCACCCACAAGGGACATAACCCTATCGCCAACCTTCCAACCTTCTACGGCAGAACCAACTTTTTCAATGACACCAGCCACCTCAAGCCCCAAAATCTCAGACTCTCCAGGTGGAGGTGGATATTTCCCCTCTCTTTGAACGAGATCAGGTCTATTTATAGATGAAGCCATCACTTTTATTAAAACCTGATTTTCTTTTGGCTCAGGGACAGGCACATCCCTAATTTCAAGCACATCAACACTTCCAAACCCATTACAAAATACAGCCTTCATACAACCTCCAGCAGATTTTATATAAATGTTTTATCATACAATAAAATGAAAAATCAAGTGTTGTTTTTACAGTTCAAATCAGACTTAACACGCTGATTAAATTTTAATCACTCACCATATCTACTTATTTTTTAGCGAATTAGAAAATATATTTTACAAAAATCAACAATCTTTCCAACAAAAATGTTAAGAAAAAAATACTTGACAATAAGTATCAGGATATCAAAGCATCCTGCTATAACTATATGATAAGCTTGTAATTTTAGACAACACCTTCATATTTTCAGATACATCAATAAATTGTCAAAAAAATTTTTTCCACAATTTTTCCACAACTTAAACAGTTAGTGTTATCCGCTAATTACAGATTGTATGGATAAACTTCTCATTTTGTGTTATAATTTTCAAAATATTTGTGAGGGTGAAAGATGAATTGCAAAGCAGGGGATACATTAGCAAACAACATGCCTTTCGATGAACAGTTTATTCAGTTTCTCTCAATTAAAGCATCCGCTGGTTCGGGTAAAACATACAACTTAGCCAAAAGATACATAGACCTTCTCAAACTACTCCTTAAAAACAGAAACAACATTGCAGACACAGAACCCCTGATACCACCATCAACCCTAAACTCAATAATAGCCATAACATTCACAAACAAAGCCGCCATTGAGATGAAGGAAAGGATAATAAGCTTTCTAAAGGGGCTTGCAGGCATCGTCAAAAATGAACTTGAAGACTATGCTTTAAATACTGATGATGCAAAGAATCTACTCATAGAATTACTGAAAAACTTCGAAGATTTCAATGTTACAACCATAGATTCATTCATGAATACACTTCACAAAGCTTTTGCTGTAGATCGTGGCATATACCCCGATTACGACATCACCTTTGAATCGGAAAAGATATTTGAAGAGGCTCTAAAAGAGGTTTTCAACGATAGAAAAAATATTGATAATATCCTCGACTTCTTAAAAATCCTACTTTATCTTGGTAAAGAGGGGATAAATGGCGAGGAGATCATAAAGAAAAGTTTAAAAAGTTACGATAAAATAGAAATTCCAGAAGATATCTTATCCTACGAAGAATTAGAAGATATAATTAAAAATACTATTAATTACAATGGAAATGATATTTTAGGTGAACTCGAAGAGAGAATAAAAGTAAACTCAGCAATTTTGGACGATATCATCAATAAAAATAAATCATCTTTCGATGGAAGAAAGATAAAATCATACTACGAGATAAGTATTGAAAAAGCAGATTCCAACTATTCAAAATATATGGAAATTTTGCAATCAAACAGTCTGAAGAATATACTAAAAAGTAAATCTGAATTATCAACGCAGATACAAGATCAATTCTTATCTGCCTTGAAGGAAATAACAACCAATTTCAAATACTATTTTGTATTAAAAGAAACAAAAGAATCAGACATAATCTTTAAGCAACTTAAAATCCTCAAAGAAAAAGAAAAGGAACTGAAACAGAAAGGAAATATCGTTGATGGTAGCGATTTAGCCCAAGCAATCGGAGAGATTTTGAAAGAAGATTATGGCGTCCCCTATGCCTTTTGTAGATTGGGTGAGGAGATCATGCACTACCTGATAGATGAGTTTCAAGACACATCAAGGGAGCAATTTGAAGCGATCACCCCACTTCTTGAAAATAGTAGAGCAAGCGGAGGTTCCATCTTCGTTGTTGGCGATAAAAAGCAGAGTATCTACGGCTGGAGGGGTGGTGATTATACACTTTTCAACGATATCGATGAAAACTTTGGACTACATTCATCCACACTCGATACAAACTACCGATCTGGTAAAAAGATCGTAGAATTCAACAACACCATCTTCGGCAAGATCCTTATAGACGAGATTTTCCTACGAAACTATTTCGAAGGGGATGAAGGGATCATAAATGAAATTTCAGAGGTATATCAAAATTCAATTCAGAAGCCTTATAAAGATTTTGAAGGGTATATAAATATCCATTTAAAATATGAAAAAGATGAGGATTTTTACAGAAATAGACTGATAAAAATCTTAGAAAACACTCTTCAGAGGGGTTATAAATACTCCGATATCATGATATTAGTGAGAACCAACAAAGAGATCCCAAATATCGTTGAATGGATACACAACCACAGCGATTTCAGAGAGATCCCCTTTATCACCGATGGCAATCTCCGTATTATGAATAACTTTAATATAAAAAAGATACTTCTCACGGCATCATACATTCTAAACCCCCAAGACCCCTATTATGAATCTTCTATGGAGGAGAATAATCTCACCGACAAGGTTGAAAAATTAAATATAGATTTCATTAGTTCTTCTCCATACGAATTCTTCTGCCAAATCATAAACATCCTCGAAATAGAAAACGATATCTACACAAGGAGATTTTTAGAAGAGATACACAACTTATCCACCAAAAAATTAGGATTAAGGGAGATCATTCAATATTTCTACGAAAAAACTGATATCAGTATAACCTCTTCCGATGAGATCAATGCCACCAAAATAATGAGTATCCACAAATCGAAAGGGCTTCAAAGTAAGGTGGTAATCCTTCCATGCTTCGATTGGGATCTTTACATCCACGAAGTTTTTTACGACTGCATCCCGATTTCAGAAATAATTGACAACTATGACAAAGATAAAAAATTATTCGTAAACATAAATCAATTTACAAACTTTTCTACAACGGCAAATAATATATATCAAAATAGAATAAAAAATCTGACAATAGAAGGATTAAACCTCATCTATGTTGCCCTTACAAGAGCAGAGAGGGAATTGTATATTACAGGGTATGTAGATGTGGATGAAGAAAAAGAATATTCCAACAAGATTCAATCTTCCGCAGTTTTGGCAGCACTCTTAAATTCAGCAAAGAACAATGAACAAGACTTCTCACAAGATATAATTATCGATGATAAAGGTATCTTTTTCGTTTGTGGTAAAATGGAAACGATGGAACAAGAATCGATAAAAGAGTCAAAAAAAGAATTTAATCCAAGAGTCTATTCTCCAGAATCTATTATAAATCGCATAAATAAGTCATTCCTCACAGAGATAAGTCCTGAGGAACTAAGAGAGGGAAGAAAAGAGGGAACAATAATACACAACATACTGAGCCATATAAAATTTATCGAAAATGAAGAATCTATCCCCCAAGAGATAGAAAAAGCGATCGCAAGGGCGGAACTTGAATTAGATGAAGAGATGCGAAATAAAATTCATAAAACAATCTGCGATCTGAAAGAGTATTTTATCGGAATAGAAGACTGCTGGACGGAAAAAGAGTTTGTAACGAAAAATGGATTTATCTTCAGAATGGATAGAATCGTAAAAAAAGATGGAAAATATGTTATTATAGACTATAAAACGGGTAATTATAATCCGAAAGATAGAGAACAGGTAGCATTCTATCAAAAGCTCTTGCCCGACAAACCAAAAGGAGTTATCTACTATCTGAGTAGTGGGGAGGTTTTACATGTTTAATCTACACCTTATAGACTTAGAGTATAACCTAATCGATTGTATATCAAACTTAATAAGAGACTTACAGACAAATAAAATCACACTTATATCTTCCAACAGAAGACCCATCAGGTTTATAGAACAACAATTAAACACAGAAAACCTGCTAAAAACCGATTTTTTTGTGTTGGACGAGTTTGTCCTCGATTTTGTGATAAAATACACCAATAAGCCCCTCAAGATTCAAACACCACTTGAAAGATATTTTTTGCTGGTGGATATTCTAAGAGAAGATAACGAGCTTTACCAAAAATTGGGTGGCACCACTGAAAAGGTGTTCCCCTGGGCAAAGAAGGTGTCAGCACTATTTGATGAAATAGATAAACACAGACTCGCAAAAAATCTACAGAATTTTCAATATGCAGAACTGATAGAACCAGCAAAAGCGATCGCAGAAAAATTGAAGAACCTCTATCAGAGATATAGAAAAGTTATTGAAGAAATTGATTTAACCTTCGGCGGAGACCTTTACTCGAGGATGCTCGATATACTTGAAGAAACTGATAATTTTTTAGATTTCAACAATCATGCATTCATATTTACAAACCTAACCTATATCTCAGAAACCGAAGCAGATATACTAAATAAGTTATCGAAACTTTCAGATACCCATTTCGTCATCTATCACGATCTTAAAGAAAGAGGAAAAACATTCGAGTCCTTCAAGGCAGTGGATAACCTGATTAAAAAATTACGAAGAAGAATTAATAACATCAAAATAATTGAACAGGTCTACGACGAACCACCCAAATTACCAACATTACACTTCTATTCATTCCCCGATACCATAACTGAAATGAATTATATATCAGATTTATTAAATTATAAATACAGTGAAATAGAAGATTTAAACGATCCCACACAGGTAGCGGTGGTCCTTCCCGATGAAAATGCACTTCTGCCACTGCTGATCAATCTCCCCGAAGACTACGATATAAACATCAACATCACAATGGGATACCCATTTAAAAATACAGACTTTTACAGATTTATTTCTCAGTTTTTAGAGCTGGTTATAGACCTAAAGGAGAGCATCTCCAATAACACCTTTAGAATAAAAGAAGAAAAGATCCTACCGATCTGTGATTACAAGGATCTATTCTTTGATGAGAGAATAAAAGCCGAACTCGAACAACTGAAAAATATGATTCTTTCACCACATTACAACCCAACCAAATTCACAAAAGATGCATCACCTACTCTGCTTCAAATATTGGATAGATTTTTAAATATCAGTTCCGTTGGTGATCTAATAGATGTTTTTGAATATTTCATTAGTTTAATTCATAGGTATCCGTTGGAAAAGGAAAAAGAACATATCTTCAAGTTTAATACGATCAATCTCTTTGTCAGCAATTTCCTCGATACACTGAAAAAATTACCAAAAGAAAAAGAATTAAACATCGAATTAGCACAAATTCTTTTCGAAGAGATCTCCAAAGACATTGCTATACCTTTCGAGGGTAGTCCACTGAGAGGCCTTCAAATCATGGGGATCCTCGAATCAAGGGGACTAAAATTTAAAAATATCTTCATTCCAGATATGAATGAAGGAGTAATACCTTCCGTCGATAAAGTTGATCCTTTACTATCTGAATCTATAAAAAGAGCTATAGGACTACCTTCTTACGAGGAGAAGGAGATCCTGATGCGATACAACTTTTACAGACTCCTATTTTCATCAGAACAGGCCCACATTCTCTACAAAACAGGTTCTGACGGTAATAACAAGTCCACAAGAAGCAGGTATGTGGAGCAGCTCATCTTAAAAGAGGAATTAGAAAAGAAGGATTGCAAGAATATAGTAAAACAGTTTCATCTCGATTTTTACATCCCTAAAATAGTTGATACTCAAATCGAAAAACCAACAGATATCCCAAACATACACTCCCCTTCTTCCCTTGATACCTATCTCACCTGCCCATATAAATATTATCTTAAGTATCTGAAAAATATAAAACCACCCATCAAGATCGATAGAGAATTTGAGCATGACAAGGCTGGAAGTATCGTTCATGCAATACTAAAAAGTACCGTTGAAATTGGCAAAACGGTAGAAGACTCCTTTGATCCAGACAAAGCTATCAAGATTATCGAAAATGTAAGGAATGGATTACCATCAAGTACAGATTTAGACAAAGATAGTTCACTGAGAAATTATATAATTTCAATGGGTGAACTCCAATTCTTGATGTTTGTTGAGATATTAAAACATAGATTAAATGTATTTTTAGATAAACACAGAAATTTAAAAGAGGAATACAAGGTAATAGCCACTGAGAAAAAAATTGTTTCATACGATCTCTTAGGGATTCTCGATAGAGTAGATCAGGTGGAATTTTCAAAGATAAGAGTTGTGGATTATAAAACTGGTAGCGGTGCCACCATCCCATCTAAAAATAAATTGACTGAAGTTTTGGCGGAAATAGATAATTTAGATGAATCAAAAGATGCCTTAATTTTTCTAAAAGAAAGAATACCATCTATACAGTTGATCGCCTATTTGATGCTCGTAAAAGCAGAATATGGTGCAGAAAGGTATGAAGCAAGATTCTTTTATCTTAACAAAAATAGAGATAATTTCCCTTCCTTTTCCCCAGATGAGAATACAGATGCCATCGTATCATTTTTGATAGGTCATCTAAAAAATAGTAAACATATTTATCCACTACCAGGTAGAAATTGTGAATACTGCGATTATAATTCAATGTGTAGGTTTGCAGAACAATGATATTATATGGATATACAGATATTTAAATATTTTAATTGACAAAATTAACATATCGTCATAAATTATTACATAGAAAAAACTTATGGAGTGTTATGCTATGCTTACAATCACCGATGATGCAAGGGATAAGCTCAAAGAGCTTATGAAAAATTATCCAGGTAAATGCCTTAGATTGGTATTAGAAGGTATAGGCTGAGGCGGACCCAGCTTGGGTTTGGCTCTGGATGAGCCTCAAGGTAAAGATCTCAAGATCGTAAACGGTATCGAGATTATCGCTGAAGACAGAATATTAAACTATTTAGGTGGAATTCAGATCGACTATATCTCCAACGAGTATGGTGAAGGGTTTTCAATTACCCCTGCATATTCCGTTGGTGGCAGCTGCTCCTGCTAATTCTAAACTAATCATACAGGGTGGGTAAAACCACCCATTTTTTTATGTATTTTGCCTCTTACTAAAAAGCATGATATACAAAAACAAACCAAAGCTCATCGTAGCAAAGAGTGAAAATAACGGATAATAGTACCCCAACGGTATCAAAATAGCCACAGATAACCAGTGTAGTCCAATTACCTGATAAGAATTTAATTCTATAGGGAAATCTCTAAATCTCAGAATCACCGAAAGCCCTGTCAAATTCCAACCATAAAGGGACACTATTCTGTGAATATCCTTTATAAGTTTTGCATTTTCTGGGGTATTAAGTTTTGTAAAATATAGAAAGATGTATGCTATCCCTGTAATTGCTGTAAAAATGAGAAAAGCTATCCCTGAGGATAGAAAAAGCTTCCTCTGCTCTGCATAACCTAAACGATAATACAGGATGAAAACTATCGATACAGTTATGAAAAGTATATTAGATATGATAAGTTCTAAAACAGGTGATTCAAAAAGGATAAAAACAAAAAATACCACAACCCCCACATTTATTATCCAAAACGATGCTATCTTTAGTAATTTTTGAAACCCTGTTGGTGCCTTTTGCATAATAGAAAAAATTATAGACAGAGTAATTAGTGATACTGGAAAAGAAAACCCCAAGAAGAATGTATTCAACTCAAACTTTCTAAACGGCAAAAGTTGAAGATACTTATGATTTACAATGGCAAATGTAGAAAGGAGTAAACCGATAGATAAACACAACAGCGAAGCATTGTGAAATTTCTCCGACATCTTGTATTTTTCACTAAAGAACTGCACGGGGAAAAAGCCAAACCTCTTTTGCCTCACAGATTCCACAACAAAAAACATCACAATCGAAATAGCAATGGCAAATTCATACTTTTCTAAGAAAGCAAAAATAGCATACAGAAATGACGATATAAAAAATATCGCCGTTTTCCTTGTGAATTCCACCGAACCTTCTGTGAAATAGATTATTAGCGTACCACCTGTGCAAAGATTGAGTAAAAAGATGTGTAGCCTCTCAAAATGTATATTTGGAAAGAAATGATGCATAAACCCAAAAATCAGCGCAATGAGAATAATGCAGTAAAACAGTGCCCTATTCTTTTCACTCATCTCTTACTCCAAGCAGATGATTCAATGTAGCATTAAGGGATGGAAAATAAAACTTATACCCAGATTGAGAAAGTGCCTCTGGCAATACAAAGCTGCTCGACAGCAAAACCTCTTCCCCCAATTTGCCGTATATCATCTTCACACTTTTCTCTCCCAAACTTAAAAATCTCAATCTTTTTAATTTCTTTGATATGAGATCTATCATCTCTTTCTGTGTTGATGGTGATGGGGATACCAAGTTAAAAACCCCCTCGAGTCTGTTATACAAAATATATACAAGGCTATAGATCAAATCATCTATAGAGATCCAACTTATATACTGCTCCCCTTTACCCAAAGTGGCACCCAAATTAAAATTTGCAAATCTAACGAGTTGTTTTAAGGCTCCCCCTTTTGGTGATAGCACCACACCGATCCTCAAAATGGCAGTGGGGAATAGATCATTTTTGGCAGACACCTCCCACTTTTCGCAGAGATCAGCAATGAAGCCAGAACCTTTCGGACTTTTTTCATTCAAACTATCTTTACTATCTCCGTAAAAACCTATGGCAGAAGCATTCATAAAATACTTCACAGGATGTTTGAGTTTACCCAAGGCAGTGATAAGATTCTTGGTAAAAACTACCCTACTATCGTGGATCGCTTTTAACTTCTTATCGGTCCACAGCCCCTCAGAGATCGGCTCACCTGCCAAATTTATAACGATATCAAGAGGTACGGATACATTTTTTAACTCTGCATTATCAATATCGAAATATATCTCATTTTCTTTGTTTGAAGGCTGTCGAACGATTCTATAAACATTATTCCCCAGCAATCTTAAAAACGGCACAAGCTCTCTTCCGATAAGACCATTTGATCCCGCAACAGCAATATTTAATGGATCAACCTTACCGATCTTCTTTATGAAGTCCAAATCATTTGCCGTGATGGTATGGCGATACCTAAATGTCTTTTCTAATTTTGAGTAAATCATTTTTTCAGCAAAGATGGAGGAAAAGGTAGAAAACATCGGTTCAAACTCAATACTGTCGATCATTTTAGACTTTATTTCGGAAATATATTCAAATAGATGCGTATGTTCCCATTTTCTAAAAGGACCGCTGAGTTGGATATCTTTAAACTGCTTATTTCTGATATATCCAGTGTGTTCTGCGATCCATTTAAAGCACAAAAAAGGTGCAATTGTAACAATAAATTCCGCCCGTGATGATACCAAATCCTCTGGATCTTTCAATACTACCACATCCTCCCATGGAGGAATAAGCCTATACAACACCCCTTTTCTCTCATGATAAGAAAAAAGCTCTTCCACACCACAAGCAAACACAGAGCTATACTCAAATTTTGACATATAAATATTATAAATGTAAAATGAAATAAATCAATTTAAAATCTAATATCAACTTTTAAAATTTGATATTATGCAAAAAAGCAACCCAACAGATTAGTTTGGGTTGCTACGATTATCTCGTTTTGATGTTATGTTATTGTTTTACTGGGGTAAGCCCACTTGACATTATATGACCTTTTAATGAGATTTTAAAATTATTACCACTACTATCTTTCACATATACATCGTAACCATGATCATTTTTTTCAGTTTTAACAAGACTAAAACCCTTAAGCTTTGGTAGTATCTGTTCTTCTACAATATCCTCTGCAGTGGATTTGCTAAGCATAATCATTTCACCTTCACCTTTTTTGTCCATGCAAGACATCTTTTTCTCTTGCTTAGCGGCAACATTGGTATCCAATTTTGCTTGATCAGTATGTGAAGAATGATCTGCAGCAAATGCATAGCTTGAAACAATCGATATAACAACTGCCGTTAAAATAATTTTTTTCATATATCACCTCTCTGAATATTTTTGGTAACCATTTAAGTGCAAGCCAAATGCCAAATGAAATTGATAGCTTTTAAAGAATATTATCATTAATCAAATAAAATATGATTCATTTTAAACAATATTATTCAATTCCAAACTTTTCAAGCCTATAGATCAAAATATGTCGAGGAATTTTTAGATACTTAGCAGCTTTCGATTTATTTCCATCAAATTTTTCAAGAGCCATTTTTATAATATCTATCTCCAGTTGCTCAAGGTCAAGCTCATCATCCGGTAATGAACCTAAAATGCAGTTTTTAATCTCTTTTACAGAATATATCTCTGGCGGTAAATGATTTTCTCTAACAATACCATCCTGACAGAGAATAGATAATCTGTAAACCAGATTTTCAAGCTCCCTTACATTTCCAGGCCAATCATAATTATAGAGATGCTTTAGTACTTTCTCCTCAAATACGAGTTTTTTACGATATTTTTTAGAAAAAAACTCTATTAGTTCTTTCAAATCTTTTTTCCTTTCCCTAAGTGAAGGCACAACTACTGGAAAAATATTGAGTCTATAGTACAGATCGAGCCTAAAAGTTCCATCTTCTGTCATCTTCTTAAGATCTCTATTTGTGGCAGCAACAACCCTCACAGATACCCTTTTAGTTTTTGTCTCACCTACTTTCTCAATTTCACCCTCTTGCAAAAATCGAAGTATTTTTGGCTGTACAGATAAAGGTATATCACCAATTTCATCCAAAAAAATAGTTCCTCCATCAGCTTCTTCGAGCTTACCTTTTTTATCAATATCAGCCCCCGTAAAAGCCCCTTTTTTATGACCAAAAAACTCACTTTCAAATAAATTTTCTGGTATAGCAGAACAATTCACAGCAACAAATGGTTTATTTTTTCTTACACTTCTATTATGAATGTACTTTGCTACAAGCTCTTTCCCTACTCCACTCTCTCCAAGAATCAATACAGGAGCATCGGTAGGCGCTACTAAGTCTAACTTATCCATAAGATTTTTAATAGACTCACTACTGCCAATAATTTTTGGTTTTGTGGATTCCTCTACAACAGTTTTGAAATTTTCATTTTCTTTTTTAATAGTCGAATAGGATAACGCTCTTTTTACTGTCATTAAAAAATCATCATTATCAAAAGGTTTCGATATATAATCGTATACCCCTCTTTTAAGAGCATTCACTGCATCAGCTATGTTTCCAAAAGCTGTAATTATTATCACAGGTGTATCACTATCATTTTCTTTTACCTTTTCAAATACCTGATAACCATCTCCATCTGGCAATCTTAAATCAGTGATAATAAGATTAAAATCCTCATTATTTAAATGATAAAATGCATCTAAAACAGTTTTTGAACAAACAACATCTATCCCCTCTTTATTCAAAAGCATTTTTATGATCTTTGCCAATGATTCATTATCCTCTACAAGTAATATCTTGTTCATAAAGGTAACCTCAAGGTAAATTTAGCTCCATTATCATTTTCCACCGAAATATTACCATTCAGCTCACTGCTGAGTTTTAAAGATATCGATAGACCCAAACCTGTCCCATCCTTTTTAGTAGTGTAAAATGGCTCAAATATGCTGTTTTGCTCATGTTCACTCACACCACGACCGTTATCCTTTACGATAAAGTATATATAATTATCATCATTTTCAACTGTTATAGACACTTTGCCATCTTCAATATCACTCACAGATTCAAAGGCATTTACAATAAGGTTGAGTAATATATGTTTTAATGCTATCCTATCAGTGGTTATACTTTTTAAACTACTTTCTATATCTATTTGATAACTGACTTTTTTATCTTTCAAATACATTTTTATGTAATCTTCCAACTCTTTGAAAAAATCGGCTAATATAATATTTTCTTTATTCATATCCGATTTTCTTATAAAATGGTTGAATTTATAAATAAAATTTTCTAACTGATTGCTTTCCTTGATGATTATGTCCAGTAATTCTTCCTCAAACCCATTCTCTTTCATATATTTTGCTGAAGATTTTATTACAGACAAAGGATTTCTAACTTCGTGAGCAATAGAAGCACTTATCTTCCCCATAAGTCTTAATCTATCTATCCTTGCAAGTTCTTTCTCCATTTTCATTCTTTCAGATATGCTATTTTGCAGTTCATCAAGTAATGAAGCTAATTTATGTTTTGTATTTTCAAGTTTCAATCTCTCCAAATAAAGTTTTTGGGCAAAGAAACCTGTAAAAACACCTACGGTATAAAGCATTAAAATCTCTATAAAACTTCTCAATTTATAGTGAGGTATGCTTAATATCGATAGATATACCTCATAATCATATAAAAAAGATATTACCATCGCAGAAAAAAAACCACCTAAAAAACCAATCTTTATAGAGGCATATATCACAACTAAATAGTAGAGATAATAATGTAGTATATGTATAAAATGGAATTTTTCTGGTACAGAAAAATGCAGATAAGTCACCGTTAAGGTCGAAATAAAAATAATCAAATATTCTTTAAAGCCAGCAGGGATATAGGCTTTTTTAATTGAGAATCTTTCCATCATCCATCACTAACATTCGATTCCCAATCTTTGCAAATTCATTCTCATGGGTAACCATCACTATTGCAACACCTCTCGAATTTATTATCTTCAACAACTCTATTATACTATAGGCAGTATTTTTGTCGAGACTGCCAGTTGGTTCATCTGCAAAAATTATTTTTGGATCCTTTACAATGCCTCTTGCAATCGCCACTCTCTGTTGCTCGCCACCAGACAATTCTCCTGGTAGCCTATGCCATTTATCCCCCAAACCAACCCATTTTAAAACCTCTACGGCCTTTTCAATTAACATTTTATTTACCTTAGAAAATCTATTGCTAAATGGCAACAAAACATTCTCGAGAGCCGTAAGGTAAGGTATAAGATGATGCAATTGAAATATAAATGCAATATCATTTTTTCTCATGCTATCAATCATATTCTGATCGTCAAAATCTATCTTCTTATCAAAAAAGCATATTTCACCATCATCAGGTTTCAACAAAGTACCCATAATATTCAATAAAGTGCTTTTACCAGAACCAGATCTACCTGTAATCGAGAGAAATTCACCCTCTTTAATCTCAAGGTTGATGTTATTTAAAACTTTTATCCTTGAATTGTTATTGGTAAATGATTTACTTATACCTTTCAAAATTATCATACAAACCCCTTCATAGTGATATGATTGTTTCCACTGGTTCCACTTTTGATGCTTTATAAGATGGATAAAATGCTGAAATAACTGCAAGAAATAAAACAGCTATGATAACAAAGAACATTTCCAATCCACTAATCGATATACTCGTATTTTCGATACTCAAGTATTTCAAAACTGTATTACCAAAAAAAATTCCTAAATTATAACCAAGCAATCCACTAAAAAACGCTATTAATAAAACTTCAAAACTAAAAATAACAAATATACTTCTTCTGGTATACCCCATACTCCTCAGTATTCCGATCTCCTTTTTTCTTTCATTTACAGAATTGAAAATAAACAATCCTATAATAAAACATGACGCAAACAAGATTATACCGCTGATTATATAAGCGAGGTGCTCAACAAAATGGATAGCAGACATCCTCTGCTTTACTATTTTCTGAAGAGCATTAACATTGTGATATGGTAATACTCTTTCTAACTCATTAACTATCTCATCTATGGGACATCCTGCACACAGAGCAGATATCTCAATAAAATTGGCTTTATTAAAAAGTGAAGAGAGCCCCTGTAAAGTTTGAATATCCATAAATACAAGAAAATCATCTTCCGAACCAACCTTTTTCAATATACCAGAAACAGTAAATTCTTTACCATCCAAAGTTAGATTTTCCTCTAAATCTAATTTAAGTTGTTTTGAAACTTCTGAACCTACCAGTATCTGATTTTTGACTTTAGGTATCTTACCGTCTACCATCCAGTAGTTTTTAATTTTTAACTCCTGTTCAAAGTCAACACCAACCAAACCAACTTTTTTATTTTGAAAATCCTTTATCACAATAAGCTTAGGAGCTATTGCACTTATGTTATTGGCATATTTTATACTTTTAATCTTTTCTATCGCAGATGATAATTCGATATATTTTACATCATACACAATATTACCCAAATTAACCCCTCCGTATGATATGTTCATAGTATCAATCTTCGGGTTTATAACTATGTTAGCACCAAATTTATTGAGTTTCTCTTCAAGACTGATAGAAACAATTTTCGATACTTTATAAAGAGAAACCACAGATGTAATACCAATTGTAAAAATGAACAATATTATTGAACTCCTCAACATCTTTCGCCGAATATTCTTCAATGGTATTGTAAGTATATTCACATTCTACCCCTTAAAAATAGTTATAATGAGTCAATAATTCATTTAATGTTATGTTTATAAATCCTTTATCTATTTTGAAATTCAGAGGAGATGGATTGCATCCTCCTCTTAATAATCCTATTCCAGACACATGAAATTTTTGCCCACAGTTATTACAAACCATAAAATCACCACTCTGAGAATAACCTTTTCTGGCAGGATAACAAACATCGCAGGCATCAAAAGCAGCCCTAATAGTACCTTCTTTAGATCTTAAGAAAAAAAATTTAATTTCTTTCCCTTTAAGATTGTATTTATAAAAAACTGCTTTTTCACTTGTTATATCTCCAATAGGTACCGATATCACTCCACTTTTTTCTTTAACATCCTTATATTTCCCACTAAATATTGTAAAACCACTCGAAAAAATTACAAGAAACGATAGCAAAAGAATATTCTTCATAAAATGACCTCCAAAAAAGTTTTATCAAAGAAAGGCAAAAAAGATGCCATATTTAAAAACTCTTGCATAAGAGGCAAATGTTGATATAATTGTTTTAGTTGTAAATGCAGGGGGCGATATGATCAATTATGTGTTTGATACCAATGTGATTCTTTACGATCCGAGAGCTATTCACGCTTTTGAAAATGCCATCATAAATATCCCGATAATGGTAATCGAAGAGATAGATATCTTTAAAAAAAATATGGACCAAACCGGATACAACGCACGATATTTTGGTAGACTTCTCGATGAACTTCGTAAAGAGGGGGACCTAAGATACGGTGTAAATCTACCAAACGGTTCAAAGATAAGGGTAAACATCTGTAATCACACGATAAGCTCCAAAGTTTCAAACGATTTAGTCAGGGATAAAGTTGACAATCTCATAATCTCAGTGGCTCTATGGTTAAAAGAGCATGAAACCCATGAAACCATCTTCGTCACCAAAGATGCCAATTTAAGAATAAAGGCAGATGTATTGGGTGTAAAAGCGATAGACTACACACAGGAAAAAGCCGAAATAAAGGAATTCTCAGAAGGCACAAGGGTTATCTATGTAAAAGATGAATTGATAGATAAGATTTATAAAGAGCATACAGTATCAAACCCCGGCATCGATGGAATGGTAAATGAGTATGTTAGACTCGACTCCGAATCGAGACCAGGCCATTCTGCCCTTGTAAAATTTGACGAACACTTAAATATCAAAAGGATAACAGAATACAAAGATGGAGTGTGGGGGATATTTGCCAGAAATACAGAGCAAAGATTTGCCTTTGATGCCCTTATGGATGACAATATAAAGCTCGTTTGCCTTGCAGGGATCTCAGGGACAGGTAAGACACTAATAGCAATAGCGGCAGGATTAAAAAAGGTGGTGGATGATCAAAATTATAAAAAATTACTCGTATCAAGACCGATTTTCCCAATGGGCAAGGATTTAGGGTATCTACCTGGTGAACTCAAAGAGAAGATAAACCCCTGGATGCAACCGGTTTACGATAATTTAAACCTGATCTTAGATCAAAGTGAAAACCCCACCACTTACAAAGAGCTTTTTGCCCAAAATATGGTGGAGATAGAGGCGTTGACTTACATCAGAGGTAGAAGCATACCACACCAATATTTCATCGTGGATGAAGCGCAAAACCTCACCCCCCACGAGATAAAAACGATCCTCACTAGGGCTGGTGAAGGTACAAAGATAGTCCTCACAGGGGACCCAAACCAGATCGACAACCCATACATAGATTTTTACTCAAATGGTTTAAGTTATGTGATAGAGCGATTCAAAAACGAACCTATTGCAGCATCGATCTATCTTACAAAGGGTGAAAGATCGGAACTTGCCACAAAGGCAGCAGAAAAACTTTGAGGTATAAGATGGACAGATATATCGAAGAGATAATAAACGATGTAAGGAATGTTCAAAACAGATTCTTCGCAGAAGCTACACCACTACTTCTCGAAATTTCAAGGGATGTAGCAGATACATTTTTAAACGGCGGAAAGGTCCTCATCTGTGGAAACGGTGGTTCTGCAGCGGATGCCCAGCATGTAGCCGCCGAATTCATCAATAGATTTCAGATGGAACGCCCCCCACTACCAGCAATCGCCCTTACCACCGACACATCGGTTTTAACATCGATTGGAAACGACTATAGCTTTGAAGATATATTCTCAAAACAGGTGGAAGCTTTAGGTACAGAAAAAGATCTACTAATTGCCATCTCCACCAGCGGAAACTCTCCAAATGTCTTAAAAGCCCTGAGAGCAGCCTCGAAGATAGGGATGAAAAGTGTAGGATTCACAGGGAAAACGGGGGGAAAGATGGTGGGGCTTTGCGACAAGCTTGTGCGTGTGGATTCCGATATCACTGCAAGAATACAGGAGATCCATATCATCAGTTTTCATATAATTTGTGGGCTAGTTGATGAGATCCTCTTTGGTAGATTTTCCGAGATGGAGTAGGTATGGCAATCGTAGATAGACATAATGCTAAAACTTTCTTCTCAATACTAAGAAAAAGTAAAAAAATAGTCTTTACAAATGGTTGCTTTGATATTCTGCACATAGGACATATAAAATATTTGGAGCAGGCAAAAAAGTTGGGGGATATCCTCGTTGTCGGGGTAAACACAGATGAGTCAGTGAAGAGGTTAAAAGGAGATAAACGCCCCATAAATAGACTCAATGAAAGAATGATCATGCTTGATGCTCTAAAATCGGTGGACTTTGTGACATATTTCGATGAAGATACCCCATACAATCTTATCGATGAAATCAGACCCCACATCCTTGTAAAGGGTGGGGATTGGAAAGTGGAAGATATCGTAGGCTCGGATATTGTATTAAAAAATGGTGGTAAGGTACTATCGTTAAACTTTGAAGAAGGGTTTGCCACAACAAACATCATAGAGGAGATCGTTAAAAAATATTGTGATTAATGTAGAATACTCAGGTCTTTGGGGAGCATCTAAATCTTACTTTTTAGCAAAGAATGCTGAAAAGTCAAAAAAGTATCTGATCATTACAGATGATTTTATCTACGATAGGACCCTAAACGAACTAAAATTCTTCCTCACCAACCATAAACTACTCCCTTTCCCATCATATCTACACGAACCTTTTGAAAAAACAAGGATCATCCCTGCCATTGTAGGGGAGAGATTGGAGAGTATATACAAGTCTCTTGAGGAAGATTCATTTATATTACTCTCAAATATCTATGCAATCACCAAAAAGCTTCCACCACAGGAGGTTTTAACCTCGTCGATATTTCAACTAAAAAAATCGGGAACCTTCGATAGAGATGAATTGATATACTATCTCGACTATTTGGGGTATGTGCAGGTGGAGATAGTGACAGATCCGGGGGAATACTCTTTCAGAGGAGATATCGTAGACTTTTTCCCTGTAAATCACGAATTCCCCTTAAGAGTAGAATTTTTTGACAACGAAGTAGAGCATATATTCGAGTACAACCTTGAAACCCAAAAAAGGGTCAACGAGCTTGAAAACTTCAAGATCATCCCTGCCACAGAAGGGATTTACGATACAGATGAGTTTAAAAAAGCTGTAAAAGGTTCACCCATCGAGGAAAAGGTCGAAATCTACGGTAAATTTGCTGGTCATCATTGGTATGCCCCACTTGTTTATAAAAAAACTTCGACTATCTTTGACTTTTTGAATGAGTATGAGGTCATTTACATAGGAGAAGGCATAGAAAATGAAATAAATAAATTTTATCAAAGATTAAGCGACTGTGTTGCAGAATACGAGGTATCAGACGAACTAGTATCGGCAAACTTTTTGAAGAAAAGCGAACTGATAAATATACTTTCGGCTAAAAAGCCCATCGCTCTTACAGAGCTTTTTACAGATAAATCGACAAAAAACCCCGAATACAAAAGTACAAAATTCATTCTTCCCCCAATCAAAAATAGCTATCAATCTTTATCCAATATGGTGGATGTTTTTAAAACAAATAGGGAAAAAGGGATCATAACAGTCTTTTCTACAGAAAGTGAGAAGTTCCAGAATATCACAAGAGATTTTTTCAGAGATTACGAAATAGAATGCGTATATCCATTGAGATTAGACGAAGCAAATCCCGATAAATTAAACATTTATCCATTTTCTATCACTGGTGGATTTTTTAATGAAAAAGAGAAGATATGCCTCCTCAGGGATGAGGATATCTTCGGATTTGTAAGAAAAGGTAGAAAAAAAGGTAGCAAGGATGTCTTTAGAACATCCATCAGTGATTTAGAGGTGGGTGATTATGTAGTTCATATCGACTACGGCATAGGTATATTCAAAGGGTTGGAACATAAGGTCATTGGTGGTGTAGAAGGGGATTTCATCGTCATCGAGTATGAAGGTGGAGAACTGCTTTTCGTGTCCCTCGAGAATATATCCCAGATACAGAAATATGTGGGTAGTGGAGAAACCACCCCGAAACTAAACTCTCTTCAAAACACGAAGTGGAAAAAGCTAAAAGAGCAGGCTCAGAAAAGTGCCAAGAAAGTCGCCATAGATCTTTTGAAGTTGTATGCCGAAAGAAAGGCAAAGTTGGGGTACTCTTTTAAGGATGATGGCACATTCCTGAAGATGATCGAAGAAAGTTTCGAATATGATGAAACAGAGGATCAACTCAACGCCATCAGAGATGTATTGACAGATATGGAAAGTGAAAAAGCGATGGATCGACTCATCTGTGGGGATGTGGGATTTGGAAAGACAGAAGTCGCAGTAAGAGCGGCATGCAAATGCTGTGCATCGGGGAAACAGGTGGCACTCTTAGCACCTACCACCATCCTCGTAAAACAGCACTACGAAACATTCAAAAAAAGGTTTTCAAATCTACCGTTTAAGATAGACTACATTTCAAGGTTCAAATCTAGAAAAGAGACAACGGAAACACTAAAAAAATTAGCCAATGGAGACTTAGATATCATCATAGGTACTCACAGACTTCTCTCCAGCGATGTCTCCTTTCACGACTTGGGGCTTTTGATCATTGATGAAGAGCAGAGATTCGGAGTAGCCCATAAGGAGAAGATAAAAAACCTAAAGAGCAACATCGATGTATTGGCAATGAGTGCCACTCCGATACCAAGAACACTACAATTCTCCCTAGCTGGCATAAGGGATATCAGCATCATCGAAACACCCCCAGAGGATAGATTACCAGTGATCACAAATATCATAAACAATGAAGAAGAGGTAAAAAAGGCCATCTTACATGAACTAAAAAGAGGCGGGCAGGTTTATTACCTTTTCAACGACCTTAAAAAGATAGAAGAGAAAGCATATACCATAAAAAGCATGCTCCCTGAGGCAAGGGTGGAAATAGCTCATGGACAGATGGACAGCAGCAAAGTGGAGAAAACCCTCGATGCCTTTTATGAGGGTGAAATCGACATCCTCGTATGCTCCACAATCATAGAAAACGGTATCGACATACCAAATGTAAACACGATTATCATAGATGGGGCTGAGAGATTCGGATTATCCCAGCTTTATCAGTTGAAAGGTAGGGTGGGTAGGTCAAAATTGCGGGGATACTGCTACCTCTTGATAAGGAACTTTAACCTTTTAAGTACAATAGCAAAGAAACGATTAAAGATAATCCAGCAGATGGCTGAATTGGGTAGCGGATTTAAGATCGCCTCCTACGATCTTCAATTAAGAGGTGCAGGAGAGATGCTCGGTGCTGAGCAATCGGGGCATATCTCGAGTATCGGATACGAACTCTACATACAGATGATAAACGATGCCATAAAAGAGCTTCAAGGGGAAAAGGAAAACATCGTTGAAACAGAGATTCAATCTACAATACCCTACTTCATCCCAGCAGATTATATCTTAGAACCATCCGAAAGGATGAGATGGTACAACAAACTTAGCAAAATTGACAAATCAAACTACTCCACATTTTTAGACGAATTATCATCCAATTACGGTGAGCCACCCACCCCTGTGTTAAATCTATTTAAAACTATCTATATAAAATCGATGGCATCGAACATAGCAATCAAAAAAGTGACCATAATGAACAAACAGATAAAATTTACCTTCGACCAGCACACAAATGTATCCCCCCAAAAGATCTTGCAGATCTTCAACGAGTCGAAACTAAAAGGGAACTTCACACCTGACAACTCCCTCATAATCCTCACCGAAAACCCCCTTGATGAGGGTACAATCTTCCTTGAAAAATTACTCTCTTAGAGCAGATCTTCAAAAATCCACATATTTTCACTTGATAATTTTTTTTAAATATAATACTATTAAACTATGAAAAAGATCGGTAAATATTTTGGTGGTGTTTACATGCCCTATTGGTATGGGGCATTTGTGGTAGTTGTTGCTTTGATGTTAGCTTCTTATATCAATGTGGCATCGGTAGATAAATTCAAACTCAAGATCTTCGATCAAAATGGTAATCTAATAGAAGAAAAGGAAATTTCCAAAAGAGATCTCGAAAAATACGACGCACCTCTACCTATCTCCAAGGCTTTTCACCCCGTTAAAAAATTTTAGGTTTTTTATGAACGAAATTGAACTTATTGATAAGATCCTTGATGAAGTTAGTAAGTTATTTCCTAAAAAATGTACATGTTGCGGTAGAGAGTATAAAAATTTCATAGATTTCATTGATAATACTGAAATTCCTCAACATGCCATCGACGAAAATTTCATGATAATGCATCTACATGGTATCTATGATGTCTTAGCGCTCAGAAATTGCAAATGCAATACCACGATGGCGCTACCTTGTGCATTGGAAAAAGACTTCAAAAAACAGCTTGTAACAATACTTGAACAAAAGGCGAGAGAACTAAACATCTCCCCAGAAAAGATGGCTGGAATCATGCGGGATAAGATCATTGCAAGAGCCATTAGCAAAGACAGAGATAACAAATAAAGAATCAGATCGTTAAAACAACTCTTTTGTAAAAACCAGATAGGTTGATGTAAAAAGATATCAATAAAGCAAAAACAAACATAACTGGATCATCGTTAAAAAAAACTATTACCCACATCAAGTTGTAAAAAATAGACAACAACACACCACGATTCTCATCCAAAACCCTTATCCCCCATAATCTTGCTAAAATCCTTCCATTCAGAGTCAAAAACATCACTACGATTACAATCAACAGTAAAATCCCAACTACAGCCGCAATCTCCGTTTCACCTATTGCCATCAAGATGGACAACCCTATTAAAAATATGAGAATTGCAATCTGAAACACAAATCCAGAGACCATTTTGATAAATGTATTCAAAGCCACCAAAAATGGGTTTAACCCAACAGGATCGGTATAACTATTTATCTTCGATAAAAATACAACCAACAACCCCAACAATGTAAAAATAACATCGTATTCTTTGTAAATGGCATAAAGTAAAACAAACCATAAAGGCATTGAAGAAAACAAAAGAGAAACGGTCAAAATAGGTCTGTCGATCAGATAAAGCAAGAATTCCCTACGCATCGAGTTTCTCCCTTATACGATAGAACAGTTCGAGGGCCTCTTTGGGTGATAGTTCATCGGGGTTTATACTCCTTAATTCATCGATAATCGGATGCTCCTCAAAGAGCAGCATCGGTTGTATTACCGTCCTTTCGAAAGATTTTTTCTTTTTTGTCATCATAAAAGCACCATCGATGGATATCTCATGCTTCTCAAGGATGGCCAACACCTCTTCTGCCCTTTTGATAAGTACCTCTGGTAAACCAGCCAACTTTGCCACATAAATCCCATAGCTTCTATCTGCTACCCCTTCTGCGATCTTTCTCATAAAGATGATCTCATTTTTCCACTCCTTTACAAGAGCAGTATAGTTTTTCACCCCTGATACCATCGATTCAAGTTCGGTAAGCTCGTGGTAATGGGTAGCAAAAAGGGTTTTTGCCTTTATCTTCTCTGCAATATACTCCGCCACAGACCATGCTATCGATAGTCCATCAAAGGTAGAGGTACCTCTTCCTATTTCATCTAAAATGATCAGAGACTTAGATGTAGCATTTTTTAGAATACTAGCCGTCTCCAGCATTTCAACCATAAAAGTGGACTCACCCCTCGCCAAGTTATCGCTTGCCCCTACCCTCGTAAAGATCCTGTCCACAAAGCCGATCCTTGCCTCTTTTGCTGGCACAAATAAGCCAGTATGTGCCATCAGAGTGATCACAGCCATAGTCCTTAGGTATGTACTCTTACCCGACATGTTTGGCCCTGTGATAATCATAAGTCTATTTTTGCCATTATCCAAAAAGAGGTCGTTTGGTACAAACCCATCCTTTACCCTTCGCTCTATGACGGGGTGTCTCCCCTCTATGATCCTTATCTCATCGAAATCCCCTATCTCAGGCTTTACATAGTTGTACTTTAATGCACAAAAGGCGGCAGACACGAAAAAGTCAAGCTCGGCAATCATCTGAGCCATATATCTCACTCGATCAGACTCCTGGGCTACCCTGTCCCTGATCTCACAGAAGATATTGTATTCCATTTCCTGCAGTTTTTCTTCGGCTGTGAGGATCTTCTCCTCCAAACTTTTTAGTTCTGGTGTGATAAACCTTTCTGCATTTACAAGGGTTTGCCTTCTATCGTAGTAGTCTGGTACCTTATTTATCTGCCCCTTTGATATTTCGATATAGTACCCAAATACCTTGTTGTACCTTACCTTTAATGTGGAGATCCCCGTTTTCTCCTTCTCATCGTTTTCGATCTTTAGTAGCAGCTGTTGACTGTTTGTCTTTATACTCCTAAGTTCATCCACCTCTTTGGAATACCCATCCTTTATTATGCCACCATCTTTCATGTTATTAGGTGGATCGTCGCTGATAGCACTATCAATGAGATCATGTATATCTTTTAATTCATCAAAATCTTCTAAATAATCCTTCAAAATCGGAGAGATATAATCAGAAAGTACCTTCTTTATCTTAGGTAGATGCCTTATGGAATTTTTAAGCCAAACGAGGTCCCTTGGGGAACCTTTTTTGGCAGAGATCCTCGTTATCATCCGCTCGATATCGTTGATTTCCGATAAAATATTTCCCAAACTATCGATTAAGGCACTGTTGTTTATGAAGAAACTTATCCACTCATGGCGTCTTCTTATCTCAAACTCTTTTCTTACAGGGGTAAGAAGATAAAATTTCAAAAGCCTTTCCCCCATGGCGGTTTTACAGAAATTCAAGGTGTCAAAAAGGGAAGTTTTCGCTGTAGGATCGCTCGATTCTACCACCTCGAGGGTCTTTATAGCCACAGCATCCAAGTAAAGGTCGTGATGAAGGGCGTACACATCTGGAAATTTTAGCTTTATATCCAAGAGATTATCATCGATATACTTTATGAGATTAAAAAGTGCCTTCAGTAAACCCTTTTCTCTGACATCAAGGGCCCTCATGGAGGTTACACCGTAGTAATCTGTAACCCGTTCATCCATATACTCATCACTATATCGATATGTAAGCCTTGTGCACCTTTCAAGCTTTATATCACCCATCGTGGTGATTATCTCCCTTGGATTCCACCTTGCAATGATATCCTCAAGGGATATAGACTTCGTAATGAATGTATCCCCAGTGGAAGTATCAGCAATTACAGCATAAAAGAGGTCTTCACCCTTTTCAAAGGACATGATAAAGTTAAAATCATTACTCATTAAGATATCATCTTCGATCAATGTCCCGGGGGTTACCACCCTCACCACACCCCTTTTGACGATCCCCTTTACATTTTTGGGATCTTCAAGCTGCTCGCAAATAGCCACCTTATACCCCGCATCCACGAGCTTTTTTAGATATGGAATATAGGAGTGGTAAGGCACCCCACACATCGGCACAGGGTTTTCTTCATTCTTGTTTCTTGCAGTGAGGGCTATGTTGAGGATTTTTGAAGCGATTTTGGCATCTTCGCCAAACATCTCATAGAAATCCCCCATACGAAAAAATAGTATGGCATCGGGATAGTTCTTCTTCTCCTGAAGAAACTGACTGTACATCGGAGTTATTTTGATATTTTCTTCCATAGATTAGGCAGGACTTATCGTATCTACATAATTACAGGATGGGCATACGCTGAAAAAACTTTTAAATGTAGCCTTACAATTCACACAAAAATATGGATGCTCATCCATCAATATATCGATAAAAAATGGGTCATTTAGTATTTTTGCGTACTGTTTTATGATCGTCTTTGAAACATTGAAGCTATTGGTGTAGTTTATCAAAACCGATCTACTTCTATCGAAATCTCCCGCTAAATAAGCCTCTTCCGACAGATAGATATAGTAAAATGGGTTATTGCTCAGTTCATCAACTCTTTTTCTTATAAGTTTTTCAAACTGCGATAGGTCAGCAAAACTCTTAAACTTATCTTTTATGTAATAAAGATCGTCCAGCGACTTCGGAAGATCGTTGTAAATAGCATCTATAAGAAGATCGAGAGCCTTTCCACTCTTACCCTGCTGAAAGTAGTAACCACTTAAGTCAAATTTTGCACTGCGAAGTTTGTTGTTGTATTTCAACGATTTTAATAGGTAATCCGCATAATCGCCACTCTGCCCACCCAACTTCATCGCCTTTCTATAATAGCAATATGAAACCATTACATCGTTTTTATTCTTTTTGAAATGCTCTGCAGCGGTTTCAAAATCTTCTATACTATATAAAAGTTCTGGAAGTAGATTTCGTAACTTAGGATCGTCATCTTTTTTCAGGAAATCTGAGATAGTATCCACTGCATCCCTGAGCTTACCCTGCCCCAAAAGATTTGCTACGATCTCATAGATTAAGATACTTTTTTGCTGTACATTCCCCGAAGAAAGTAGATTCTTCTGAACCTGTAGTGCCCCCTCATAGTCATCCATCTTCCTCAACAAACCACCCATTAGAAAATAGAAATCGTTGGGGATCTCTTTGCCATCGTACATATTTTTTAGTATGTTAAAAGCCTCTGCGTAGGAACCTTCAAGTATATGATAAAAAAGTTTAGTATTATCAGCTTGATTGTTCTTTTTGGAAAAGATCATTTCCTGACCTCTTTGTTTAAAGGTGCTGATTTGATGCTGTTTAACTCATCCTTTGTCTTCTTCAATTCCGATTTAAGACTCTGCATCTCCAAGAATTTCTTAAAACTCTTCTTTAGAGAGAAAAGCCAAAAAACCAATCCCCCTAATAGAAAAGAGATGATTATCACGATAAAAAGAGGCATCTGCATCGGCTCTTGCCCTACCATGTAGTGTACCTGAACATTCTGTACATTGAGAGCCGAAAAGATCACCACGAGGAGAATCAATATAATCTTGATGATATTTGAAATAATCTTCATAACACCTCTCCAAGACCGATGAGAAGCTTATCATAGGTCTGCTCTATATGTTCAGAGATCACCTTTACCTCCCCTATTACAGGCATAAAATTGGTATCCCCATTCCATCTTGGGACGATATGAAAATGAAGGTGATCCACGATCCCTGCACCAGCGGTTCTACCCAAATTATACCCCAAGTTAAACCCATCGGGGTTCATCGTCTTTCTTATAGCCTTTATGATGAGGGATGATACATTGTGGATATCCAGCACCTCTTCATCGGTTAGCTCTTCAAATATGGCGGTATGCCTGTAGGGTGCCACCATCGTATGACCATTTGTGTATGGGAAAAGGTTCATCATGGCAAAAGCATATTTTCCCCTGTAAACGATCAGATTCTCTTTGTCGGTTGTTTGAGTGGGCTTCACACAGAAGATACAACCATCATCTTTGTGCGAACCATCGATATATCTCATTCTCCACGGAGCCCATATCTTTTCCATAAAATACCCCTTAACTTTCTCTAACGATTATATAGAATTTGTCTGCTTTTTTCAATACATTGTTGAACTTATCAAAAATTTTCTTATAATTAAAACTATGAAGATATTAATAGCCCCAGACTCCTTCAAAGAATCGTTATCCGCAAAGGAAGTAACTGAAATAATAGCGGATACCTTTTTATCAGAACTTAAAAATGTGGAAATTATAAAAACACCCATGGCTGATGGGGGAGAAGAAACATCCCAAACCCTCACAGAAGCCACCAACGGCATATTTTTGGAAAAACTTGTAAAAGACCCCCTCGGTAGAGAGATCAAAGCAAGATACGGTATCAGTGGAGATAGAGAAACTGCCATTATCGAGATGGCGACCTGCTGTGGTTTAGCACTTTTGTCCAAAGAGGAACGAAATCCATCCATAACAACCACATACGGATTAGGTGAACTTATAAAGGATGCCCTCGATAGAGGGATAAGAGAATTCATCATCGGTATCGGTGGGAGTGCCACAAACGATGCAGGTGCAGGAATGCTACAGGCATTGGGTTTCGGGTTAAAAGATAATGTAGGCAATGAGATAGGATTTGGAGGATACGAACTTGAGAAGGTTGAAAAGATAGTTCTGGGTAATGCAGATAGGAGATTAAAAGATTCAAAATTTCTGATAGCCTGCGATGTGGCAAACCCAATGGTAGGAGAAAATGGAGCATCCTTTGTATACGGACCACAAAAAGGTGCCAATCAAGAGATGGTGAACAAGCTGGATAGATCCTTGAGGCACTTTGCAGATAAAATCAAAGAAACCACAGGTAGAGATGTATCCAATATACCAGGATCGGGGGCGGCTGGCGGCATTGGAGGTGCCTTTGTTGCATTTTTAGATGCCACGCTCAAGCCAGGCTTTGAAATAGTATCCAATTTTCAGAAACTCGAAGAGAAGATTCGAGAAGCAGACATCGTAATCTCAGGGGAAGGTAGGACGGATCATCAAACCCAATTTGGAAAGGTGGTATCAGGCGTATCGAAGTTGTGTAAAAAATACGATAAACCCCTCATTTGTGTATCGGGATCCTACACAAAAGATGTGGAAGTACTCTATGATTATGGTATGACTGCGATCTTCAGTTGCATACATAAACCAGATGATCTAAACCAGATCCTCCAGAATGCAAAAGAGAATCTCAGGATGACTGCAAAAAATATCGCAAGACTCATCAATAGGCTAAATAAAGAAAAAGCCCCGTAATCGGGGCTGTCTTTATTTAACCACTTTAGATATCTTTTCTGCCACAGAAGATGGATCAAGCCCCATCAGTTTGAGCACATCCGCAGGTTTTCCAGAATAAGGGTAATATTCGGCACCAAAGGCACAAATCTTTAAATTTAATCCCTCTTCACAGATCTTTTGGGCTAATATGGCACCAAGACCTGTAAACTTATTATGATCCTCATACACAAATACGACCCCTTTCTTTGAATACTTCTTCAGAAGATCCATATCTGGTGAAAGTGGTGTGGCAAAGACAAGCACAGCGAGATCGATCTTACCTGCCAGTATCTCTCTCACCTTCAATGCATAGGGTGTCATAGCACCGTATGTAATAAGGGGTATCTCACCATCCCTTAAAACATCACCTTTACCATATTCGAATCTGTATTTCTCCCCGTAAAAAGGTTCACCTTTATGATCAGTGATCACAGGAGTCTTTGATCTACCCATTGCAATAAGGAAGTTTCCATACTCCTTCATGGCAAATCTAACTGCCTTATCTGTCTGATTTGGATCAGCAGGTACAATCACTTTAAATCCGTAAAGATTTCTCATTGCCCCCACATAATCCAAGCATTGATGGGTCCTACCATCCTCACCCACATCGATCCCCACATGTGTGGTCACGACTTTTAGATTCGTATGGTTTATATCGTTTAGCCTTTGCTGATTGTATGTCTCATCCACACCAAAAACACCAAAGTCGGCAAAAACACTCACAACTCCATTTACAGAGGCTGCACCAGCCATTGTTGCCGTATGATGCTCCTGAATCCCTGCTTGGAAGAAGTTTTCAGGAAACTCCTTTTCCACCTTGTCCGTTTTCACAGATGAAGCCAAGTCGCAGTCGAATACTGCAATCTTTTTAGTATTGAGTTGAACGATATCTGTAATGGCAGTCCCAAAGGCAGATCTATTGTCAAGGGATGCATCTGCCTTATAAACCTTTGCAATACCTGTATCGATGGACATCTCCTCCCTGTGAAATCTATGTCTTGATAGATCCACCACAAACTTGCTACGGAGATCTTTGTAAAATTGTAAGTTATTTTCTATACCAAGCTCGTTTAATGCCTTATCGAGCTGCTCTTCAGTAAGTGGCTTACCGTGATAATCAGCGATATTTTCCATGAAACTCACATCCTTACCCATCACCGTTTTCGCCAAAATCAATGTGGGTCTATCTATGGTTTTTGCCCTCTTTAAAGCACTTAATACATCATCTATGCTATGCCCATCGATCTCCAAAACAAACCACCCATCGGCGATGTATTCATCCTTTATATTTTGGGGCATCACCTTTGAAATATCTCCACTTATCTGAAGTTTGTTGTAGTCGAGAAGCACCGTGATATTATTTAAGTTATACTTTACGGCAAACCTTCTCGCCTCAGAAATCTGCCCCTTCTGATGCTCACCATCCCCCATCACCACAAATACATCATAATCGATACCTTTTACTCTACCTGCCACAGCCATCCCACAGGCAGCCGAAAGCCCCTGCCCCAAATTCCCCGTAGTCCACTCCACGCCAGGTACGGAACGCTCAATATGCCCTTCAAAGATACTTCCAGCCAATCTAAAGGTAGAGATAGCTTCATCTATATCAAAAAACCCCAAATTACCAAGCGTGCTATATACCGCTGGGGATATGTGTCCATTTGACACAACAATTCTATCCCTTTTAGGATCGTAAGGATTCTTAGGATCAACATCTGCAGCGGAATAAAGGGTAAATAGCATATCGATGGTAGAAAGTGAGCCTCCGGGATGACCGCTTTGGGCAAGGGTCGTCATCTTCAAGATATCCCCTCTACATTTATTTATAGTCTTCTTTAACTCATCTTTTTTTTCATAAAGCGAATCGATCTTTTCTATTTTCACATCGAACTCCTAAAAAAAATTTTTCAGCAGTATATTAGAATTAGTCAAAAAGTTCAATATCTTTTTACCCAAACAAACCCTTTGACAATTTTAAATATTTAAATATATATATTATAAAAAACATCCTGGAGTTTCAGATGAAAAAGATTGCTTATTACCTGATTGCTGTTGTACTAACTCTCACTTTTTTAGGATGCAATCCCTTCAATAACAGTACAAGCAATGTCAATCTACCTGAATTAAAAGATGTAGGGATAGCAGAATTTGAACAGATTTTGCAGGAGCATAAGGGGAAAGTAATTCTGGTAAACTTTTTTGCATCCTGGTGCCCTCCATGCAAAGCAGAAACTCCCGAATTTGTAGCAACCTACGATAAACTAAAAGATAAGAATTTCGTAATAATTGGTTTTTCGATAGATGATGACATCAACAAGGCAAGACAGTTTGTAGCAGACTATAAGATCACCTACCCTGTCTACCATGCCAAGAGGGAACTGGAGCAGAAGATGGGGGTATCAAGCATCCCAACAAACATCTTTTACGATAAAAACGGAAATCTATTCCAAGCTATGGTGGGTCAACTATCGGCAGAATTTCTCATCAAAACATACGAAACTTTGAATAAATAGTTTTGGGTGGGTTCTCCACCCTTTTTTGTTTTAATCCGTAGTAGTTTTACCCACAAGCTCAATAAGATAAAAAAACAATGCAATAGATATAATCTGTGAAACTCCCGAAAAAATCAATAAGTATAGATATCCAAACTTGTATAGAAACCCAATAATCACATTACCCACAAAATATCCCAACCCGAAAATAAAATTAAATATTCCATACGAAAAACCTCTCTTAGAAATATTAGTCAGATCCGCCACTGCCGACCTCATAATACTCTCATGCATCGCAATGATCACCCCATAGAGTATCGCCGAGATGACAGCAAAATAGAAATAATTGCCATAAGAAAATACCATCAAAATAAAAGTAAAAAATGGCAGTGCAACAAGAACCTTAAACTTAAATATATCGTATAACTTACCAACTATGAGAGCCACAACGAGATCAACAAACATTGCAAGCATATAAAAAAGCATCACATTAGCATCGGATATCACACCTGTATTTTTGAAGTAATATGATATTACCTGATATTGAGGCACCGAAAGTATAGCAAAAAATGAGAATAAGATATATACATAAAAGACCTTTGATGAAAAGATCTTCTGTTCTCCACGCTCCTCTTTTTCAGGGTAAGGAACGATCCTTCTCCCATAAAAAAGAATCAACATCAACAATACAAAAGGTATAAACATCAAGGCAAAACCAACTTTATAACTTTTATGGATACTATACGATATCAGAAATATTAAAGGACCTAAAATAGCCCCCAACTGATCTAAAGCCTCCGTGATACCAAACCCCATCCCTCTACCTATTTTTTGGGATACAAATGAAACGATAGAGTCTCTTGCTGGCGATCTGAGCCCTTTACCCAACCTCTCTAAAAGTATTAGGAAAACGGCTAATTCCAATTGATCGACAAAAACAAGAAATGGAATAGAAACAAGAAGACCATATCCAATGAAGGTAAATAACCAATAAGCCTTTAATTTATCAACAATGGTTCCAGAAAAAAGCCTTATTGAATACCCTAAAAATTCCCCCAAACCAGCAGTGATGCTCACTACGAGCATTGATGCACCCAATCCATGAAGGTATGCCCCTGAGATTCCCCTAATCCCTTCGTATATTACATCCCCTAAAAAACTGACCAATCCAAGAAGCACAATAAAAATATATGCTTTTTTAAAATCCATATAGTCACCTTTCAACCTTTTAAAAACACGATACCTCGACGCTACCCACTATATCTAAAACTAACTTCTACCCCCTTTACACCTTTTATACCTTCATTCCCTTTATCCCCTCTATTCCCTCTATCCCCAACTCCCTTCAACCCCCTCATAACTTCATTACTTCATAACTTCATTACTTCATTACTTTTCTACCTCTCCTCATACTCCTCTATCAACTTTCTCCCCAGCCTCCTCGCATCTGCGGCATACTTTTCTATATCCTTTAGAAACCTAAGGTTATACTGTTCTTGGAACTTCTCCGCTGGTTTTAGACCCATTATCACTTCATACAGATCGTTGTCATAGATCTTCTCTAAAAAGATGTTAAACTCATCCAAATCATCCAGTGTATAGTGCTGTGGAACATACTCCAATGCAAACTTCTTTAAGATCAGTTCATTTTCGAGCATAGCCCTTCTTGCACAGAGAAAAATGGTCTTTTTGTATCTTGGATCATTTTGCATCAGCACCTCCTATTCCACAGTAACACTTTTTGCCAAATTCCTCGGCTGATCCACATCAAGACCCAACAGTGTGGCACAATGGTACGCAAAAAACTGAGCAACAACCGTATTGGTAAACACCGATGTCTCTTCTATCGTTTTCTTCACATAAATAACATGATCCGCTTTCTTAGTTATCTCCTTATTCCCTTCTGTAGCCACTGCTATTACCACTCCATCCCTTGCCTTGACCTCTTCTATATTGGAAAGGGTCTTTTCATATATGTGAGAATCTGTGGCGATGAAAAAGACAGGCATATTTTTATCTATAAGGGCAATGGGTCCATGCTTCATCTCACCCGCAGGATACCCTTCGGCATGAATATATGAAATCTCTTTAAGTTTTAAAGCACCCTCTAAAGCAATAGGATAATTCACATTTCTACCTAAATAAAGAAAGTTTTTGGCGTTTTTGAATATCTTAGCCAAATTCTCTATCTCAGCATCCAAATTAAGCACCGATGACACATCTTCTGGAACCTTAATAAGGGCATCTAAATATGTAAGTCTTTCATCTTTACTTAAACTACCCTTTATCTGAGAAAGGTAAAGCGCCAAAAGGTACAAAGTGGCAAGCTGAGTGGTGAAAGCCTTTGTAGATGCCACACCGATCTCAGGACCTGCATGGGTATATATCGTACCATCTGACTCTCTCGTAATGGATGAACCGATCACATTGCAGATGGAGATCACCTTTGCCCCCATCTGTTTTGCAAGCCTAAGAGCTGCCAAAGTGTCTGCAGTCTCCCCAGATTGGGAAATAGGGATAAATAGCACCTTATCGTTTATAATCGGTGTTCTGTATCTGTACTCGGAGGCTATATCCACCTCTACAGGGATTTTTGCAAACTTTTCTATATAGAATTTCCCCACGAGCCCTGCGTGCCAACTCGTCCCACAGGCAACGATCTGTATCCTTTCTATATCTTTCAATTTATCGGCAATCTCGTCTAACTCATTTAATACAACAGCACCCTCATCCAAAGAGTACTTGCCCCTTATGGTATCTGTGATAGCCCTTGGTTGTTCGTAGATCTCCTTTTGCATGAAATGCTTGTATCCAGCTTTCTCCGCCATCACAGGGTTCCAACTAATCAACTTTACCGATCTATCAACCCTTTTGCCATCCTTATCAAAGATCTCCACAGAATCTTTCTTCAATATCGCAATGTCATGATCCTCAAGGAATATAAACTCCCTCGTATGGTGTAAAACGGCAGGAATATCACTGGCAGCAAAGTTTTCATCCACTCCCTTACCGATGACCAGCGGAGCCTCCTTTCTCGCCAGAATTATCTTGTCAGGCTCATTTTTAGAGATGATGGCAAGGGCATAAGCCCCTTTTAAAACCTTTACAACCCTCTGAACAGTTGTGAAAAGATCTTTTTCCCACAGGTTATCGAGAAGATGAGCGATAACCTCGGTATCAGTTTCGGACAGAAAAGTATAACCTTTTGCTAAAAGATCTCTTTTTAGTTCCAAATAGTTTTCGATGATCCCGTTATGAACGATAACGATATCTCCAGATCTGTGTGGATGGGCATTTTCATCTGAGGGTTTACCGTGGGTTGCCCATCTCGTATGCCCAATACCTAAATTTGAAAAAAGGTTTTTGTCAGCGATCTTCGTTTTAAGGTTGTTCAACTTCCCTACACTTCTCTCCACCACTATTTCATCGTTTATAATCAACGCAATACCTGCCGAATCGTACCCTCTATACTCTAACCTCGTAAGTCCATCTATCAAAACATCTGTTGCGTTTTTATCTCCTATATAACCTACAATTCCACACATATTAGCCCCTATTCTTCTCCTTTAATTTCTTCTCCTTCCACTTCTGGACAAAATTCTCTATGTTTTTCTGCTCCGCTCTTGTGATGGCAAGAGCATCGGGTGGAACATCCTTTGTAATGGTAGAACCCGCGGCAATTAAAGCGCCATCTCCGATTTTCACAGGAGCCACAAACTGCACATCACTACCCACAAATACACCATCCCCAATAATCGTTTTATGCTTTGAAATACCATCATAGTTGCATGTAATTGTACCGCAACCCACATTCACGTCGGCACCTATCTCAGCATCCCCCAAATAGGTGAGATGGCTTGCCTTTGAACCTTTTCCAAAGGTGATCTTCTTTGTCTCCACAAAATTACCGATCTTATTTTCACCTAAAAGCTTCGACTCAGGTCTGAGATGAGCCATAGGACCCACTGATGATTTCTCACCCACAAAGGAACTTTCGATAAGCGTATTATCCTTGATTTCGCAGTTAGCCTCAATTGTCGAATCTATAATTCTAACACCCGGATATATAGTCGTTCCCTCTTTTATAACAGTTTTACCCATCAGATAGGTGTTGGGATAGATCGTCACATCTTTTTCAATTACAACCGTTTCATCTATGTAAGTAAAATCGGGATCAATGATGCTTACCCCATTGAGCATGTGTCTATCGTTAATCGATCTGTAAATATACTTCGATGCCTCTGCAAGAGCCTTTCGATCATTTATACCTATAAATTCTTTTTCATCATCTGCAAGGTATGCAAAAGCACCATCTTTTACGATATCTGTAAGGTAATACTCATTTTGAGCATTCTTATTGGATATTTTACCCAACCTCTCTGTCAAAACTTTTGATTTTACAAGATATATACCTGTATTAATCTCAGAAACCTTCTTTTCTACATCTGAAGCATCCTTCTCCTCTACGATCTTAAGCACTCCACCATTTGCCGAGCGAATGACCCTTCCATACCCTTTAGGATTTTTCACATTTACACTGATGAAAGATACCTCATTTCTGCTACACTCATCAACGAATTTTTTAAGTGTCTCAGTCTTTACAAGAGGCATATCACCACAAAGGATCAAAACATCACCATCATACCCTTCGAAAAACTCTTGTGCCTGCATCACAGCATGACCCGTCCCTAATTGCTCCATCTGATAGGCAAAAGAAACTCCGCTGTCCTTTAAATGCTCTTTTAGAAGATCTGCCCCAGAACCAATTATAACCACTATCTCATCGGGATTTACCCCTTTTGCACACTCTATCACATAATCTATCATCGGTTTACCAGCCACCTTGAATAGAACCTTAGGCAGCTCCGATTTCATCCTTGTACCTTTGCCGGCAGCCAAGATTAAAACCTTCAAACCCATCCTTTCACTCCGTCAGATTTATTTTTGAGGCAAAATCGTAGTTATTTTTATACCAATCTATCGTTCTTTTTATCCCTTCTTTGAGATCAACCTTTGGTGACCAACCCAACAACTCTTTTGCTTTATCGATATTTGCCCAGGTGGCAAGCATATCAGCCTTATGGAAAGGGCGGTATTCATACACAGCCTTTTTACCTAAATACTCCTCTATATACCTAATCGCTTCGGAGAGTTTATTGGGGTTATTATTCCCCAGATTTATGATCTCGTAACCAACTTTCTTCAACCCTCTCACAGTCCCCTCTGCAATATCCTCAACATAGGTAAAATCTCTGCTCTGGGATCCATCCCCATAGATGATGATAGGCTCACCCAAATCGATCTGCTTTATGAATCTAAAGATACTCATATCAGGTCTACCAGCAGGTCCATACACTGTAAAATACCTCAAGATTGTCACATCTATACCAAAAAGGTAATGATAGGTGTAGCAACTCACCTCAGCACCTTTCTTCGAGGCAGCATAGGGTGAAATAGGTGTATTAACAGGTTTATCCTCAGTAAAAGGCATCTCCTGCCCCGCATAGAGGCTCGATGTGGATGCTAAGACAAACTTCTCTATCTTATGTTTCTTGCACAGTTCGAGAAGATTCACTGTACCGTTGGTATTCGTATTAAAGTAAACAAAAGGGTTCTCTATACTATAACGAACCCCAGCCCTCGCAGCCAAATTGATAACTGCACCAAACTGATACATATCGAAAAGTATCTCAAGGGCACCAAAATTCTCAATATCAAGTTTGTGGAAATAGAATTCTTTATGTTCATTTAGAATATCCAAGCGATGCTGTTTTAGTCTTACATCGTAGTAATCGTTTAGATTATCCACCCCTACAACCTTATACCCCAACGAAAGTAGTTTCTTCGCAGTCCAAGAACCTATGAAACCGGCTGCACCGGTAAGCAGTACATACATTATATCCCCCTAACCCTTTTTGCTCTAAACTTTGTACCTGTGGGTGTATCCAGCAACTCCACCCCTTTAACTTTTAATTCCTCCCTGATGGCATCTGCCCTTGCGAAGTCTTTACTCTTTCTTGCCAATTGCCTTTCATCAATCAATCTCTGGAGTTCACTTTCTTTGATTGCAAGATTCATTTTGAACCACTCGGTAGGTGACTTTGTGAGAATACCCAAAACCTCATTTATAACCCTCTTTATTTCAGATACCTTCTCTCTAAGATAGTTCAAGTCGTCACTGTTCAACTTTTCTGCTAATAAGAGATTCACCTCTTTTACCATCTCAAAGATATTCGATATGGCAGAAGCAGTGTTGAAATCATCATCCATCGACTCTTCAAAATCGTGAATAAATCGATTGAAAATGTTGTCTATCTTATCTTTTTGGGAAGGTTTCTTATTATTGGGTAGTGCCGAATCTAATTCATCAAGAGTTGTATAGATACGATCTAAGGCATTCTCAGATTCGATGAGGTTGTCAAAAGAGAAATCAAGAGGTGATCTATAATGGGTAGTGAGTAAGAAAAATCTAAGTACTTCGGCATCCACTTCTTTTAACACATCTCTGATCGTAAAGAAATTCCCCAACGACTTCGACATCTTTTCTTTGTTTATATTTACAAAGCCGTTGTGTATCCAATACTTGGCAAACTCCTTCCCTTCTGCAGCCTCGGATTGGGCAATCTCATTTTCGTGATGAGGGAAAATAAGGTCTTTACCACCACCATGTATATCAAAAGGGATGCCCAGAATTTTTGAACTCATAACGCTACATTCGATATGCCACCCTGGTCTGCCCTTACCCCATGGAGAATCCCACGCAGGTTCACCCTCTTTACTCCTCTTCCATAGTGCAAAGTCGAGGGGGTCTTGCTTGATCTCGCTCACATCCACCCTTGCACCGGCAAGTAGTTCATCTAAATCCCTTTTGGAAAGCTTACCGTAATCCTTAAATGCCCTTACCTTAAAATAGACATCTCCGTTGGACTCGTAGGCAAAACCTTTTTCTATAAGTTTCTGACAAAGTTCTATCATACCATCGATATATTCAGTGGCTTTGGGCACATAGTCGGGTCTTAAAATGTTGAGTCTATCCATATCCTCATCATGGGCTTTTATGAAAAATTCTGTGATATCATTGAAAGACTTCCCCTCTTCATTGGCTCTTTTTATAATCTTATCATCCACATCGGTGAAATTTTTCACAAAAATCACATTGTACCCTTTGTACTTCAGATACCTTCTGATTGTATCAAATACAATGGAGCTTCTCGCATGCCCGATATGACAATAGTCGTACACGGTCACGCCGCAGACATACATTTTTACACTGTTATCGTTTATCGGAGTAAATACCTCTTTCTCCCCTGATAATGTATTAAAAAGTTTTAGCATATACCCTCCATCTTCTAATCTTCTCCGGAAATTACCGTTACCCTTAGCAACTCTTCTATAGTAGTAATTCCTGATTTAACTATCTCAAATCCACCATCAAACATACTCCTAAACCCATTTTTCACTGCATAACTTCTGATCTCATCCACACTTTTCCCTTTTGTGATCATCTGTTTTATAGCACTATCTATCTTTAGCACTTCATAGATACCGATTCGACCTGTATAACCCGTATATTTACACTCTTGGCAGCCTCTACCTCGAGAAAACTTAATCCCGTCATCCTTGATCTTAAGTCTTTCCAACATCTCAGGCTCTGGAGTATACTCCTCTTTACAATGCTCACAGATCTTCCTAACCAATCGCTGACCTACCACCCCTATGAGGGATGTACCCACGAGGAAATTCTCTATCCCCATATCCACGAGTCTTACCACAGAGCTAATGGCATCGTTGGTATGAATGGTGGAAAGCACTAGGTGTCCAGTAAGGGAAGCCTGAATTGCTATCTCGGCAGTCTCCTTGTCCCTTATCTCACCTACCATGATGATATCGGGGTCCTGCCTTAGGATAGATCTCAATGCACTTGCAAAGGTGACCCCTGCAGTCTCATCCGTTTGCACCTGATTGATCAACTTGAAATTGTATTCAATGGGATCCTCAACGGTAACAATATTTTTATCGGGAGAATTGAGTTTGTTCAAGGTTGCATAAAGGGTTGTTGTTTTACCGCTACCCGTTGGTCCTGATATGAGAATTATACCATAAGGCTTTTCGATGATACTTTGATATACGCTCAAACTGTGGGGATCCATACCGATGTTGGCAAGATCCAAGAGTGCCTTGCTACGATCCAAAATCCTAAGAACCACCTTCTCCCCAAAGTTTGTCGGTAGTGTTGACACCCTAAAGTCCACATCCTTGCCACCACTTACCAATTTGAACCTACCATCCTGAGGTACCCTCTTCTCAGCAATGTTCATCCCCGACATGATCTTGATCCTCGAAACCACAGCAGGATGAATCGATCTATTAAGCCCCAATACCTCAATTAACACACCATCTATCCTGTATCTCACCCTCAGTTTATCCTCATCAGGCTCTATGTGGATATCGCTTGCCCTATCCGATACCGCTTTATGAATGATCCCATCCACCAAATTTATTACCGGTGTCTCTTCGGCCAAATTTTCTAAGGTATCCTCTCTACCTGTAGCCAATTTCTTAGTGACATCCTCGGCCGTTTTGTAAAGTCGATCCTCTGTACCATAGACCTTTTCCAACAAGTAAAGCAGGTCATCCTTTGTCACTACAAAAGGGTAAACCTCTTTTCTTAGCATCCTCTCCAATTCATCATATATACCCACATTGGCAGGGTCATTTGTGGCGATCATCACCCTCTTTTCATCAGATTTTAAAGGGACAACCTTGAGTCTCCTTGCCACATTTTCGGGGATTATCTTCTTTAAATCGGGATTTATCTCTACTTCGGATGCTTTGATGATCTTTGTACCAAGCTGCTCTGCTATGATCTGTAAGATCTGTTTTTCTGTGATATAACCTAAGTCCTGTAAAACCTCTCCCAACCTCTTACCACTGGTTTTCTGTTCATTTAGCGCCACCTTTAGCTGTGCTTCAGTAATGAGATTCTTCTCTCTGAGGAGTTCACCGATCTTGATCTTCTTTCTTACATCCATAGGTCACCCCAATTGATAAAGATTAAATTAACTCTTCTTCCTCTTATCCCTCGTAATCACAGCATAGGCAGAATGGTTGTGTATGCTTTCATAATTTTCGCTTGAAACCTCAAACCATGTAACCCTGTCATCCGCCAACAGTCTATCCGCAGCATTCCTCACGATATCCTCTACAAACACAGGGTTATCGTAAGAATACTCGGTGATATATTTCTCATCCTCCCTTTTTAGAAGGGAAAATATAGGGGCACTTGCAGATTTTTCGGCAATATCGATGAGGTCCTCAATCCAGATCATCCCTTTGTATCGCACTTTTATGGTAATATAGCTCCTCTGATTATGGGCACCGTAACTGCTTATCTCCTTAGAGCAGGGGCACACAGATATGACAGGTACCTTTACAGAAACGATAAAATCCTTCTTTTCCGGAGTGGCAGTACCTAAAAAAGTGCATTCATAATCCATCAATGACGGTAATTTGGATACAGGTGCTTCTTTCTCCACAAAGTATGGAAAAGTGATTTCGATATGTGCCTCTTCTGAATTTAATACATTTTTTAGATCATCCAAAATCCCCTTGAAAGACTCAATTGCTATGTTGGTTCTATGGTTATTCAGCACCTCCACAAACCGAGACATGTGCGTCCCTTTGAAATTGTGGGGGAGTTTCACAAACATATTTATACGGGCAACGGTGTGTTGCCTTCCATTCTTTTTATCTTTTACTACAATCGGGTATTGTATATCCTTGATCCCTACCTTATCGATATCCAAATTCCTATCATCAAATTGACTTTGTATGTCGGCTAAAGCCACTATCTTCTCCTGATCTTCTGATTCATAAGGTGCATGTGGTATGGCTTTGCCCCTTGAGGTACCTTTTCAATGTTGAGTTGAAGCCAGAGATTACCGTAATTTTGAATCTTTATCTTCTTATTATTCTTTACCGCCTCAAGTGCCGACTCTAACTTATCATCCAGAGGCACCTTTTTATTACCTTTGGCAAGTATCTCTAAAGCCTTGTCTGTCTCATTGATAGATTGTAAATAGTAAGCGTATAAAGTGTATAAGAACCCCTCTTTTGGTGAATTTTTGATCGCCTTCTCCAATGTATCCTTCATCTTATCGTACTGCTTCTCTTTGTAGTAGTAAGTACCGAGCATTGCCATCGAAAGCCAATTCTTTTGAAAACCAGATTGTAAGTAGGGAAGAGCCTCATCGAATCGTTTCTTTGAATAAAGGATTATACCAATCTGGGAGTTTATCTGCTCCTTTACAAAAAACTGCCATTTAGAATATTTATACCCCTCTTTGAGTCTCTCGATAGCCTTTTCAGCCTTATCGGAACGGATATCCTTCTCCACCAACTTAAAAAGCTCCGTCAACTTCCTCAAAAAGTACTTCCCTAAGAAAAAGTTGATAGCTAATACAACTATCATGCCTGCTATCATGGCTAATATAAAACTTTTGGAAATATAAAACACAAACAACCCCATCAGAGCACCCGATAGGGCAGAAATAACAATAGTAAGCATACACACCTCAAAATTTTATGTAATCTTAAACAGTAATTTATAATCGGTAATCCTCTAATTTTCAAGGGGAAATTATTTAAATCTTGACTTTTGCGAAATTAGTTTTATTGTTATATCATAAACAACAGGAGGCAACGATGTTTGGATTGGGCACACAAGAGATTATTTTGATATTGTTGGTGGTTTTGGTGATTTTTGGAGCTGGTAAGCTTCCTCAAATAGGGGAAAGTATGGGAAAAGCGATCAGAAATTTCAAAAATGCTGCTAAAGATGAAGATGCAATAGATATAACACCCAAAAAAGATGGAGAAAACAAAGATCAAAAGAAACAGAGCTAATATAATAAGAGGGGTTCACCCCCTTTTTAAATTTTTCTCTCTACTTTTAATATTCTTTACACTCACAAATACCAAGAGTTTATCAGTCATCCTAACCTACATACTCTTGTCATTTCTCATCGTCATCATAACCGATGGATATAAAATTATCCAACAGTTAAAAGTTATCTCCCCTTTTCTTTTCATCATAGTGGTATATTCTCTTTTCCTCGCCTATGATACATCCCTGAGTATCCCCCAGATCCTCGAGCATCTTCTCTACAGGTTTCTAATGCTCTTTGCCATAGTAAATTACTCTTATATCTTTATAAAAAACACACCAAAATACCAGCTTGTAAAGATATCAGTATTTATACTGCTCCCCTTGACATTTTTGATAGAAAAAAAAGTAATTACCAAGATTATGATCGAGACCATCTCCATTACCCCTAAGATCCTTTCAAGAATTAAACACTACCTAAGACTTTCCGAAAAAAGAATAACTATCAGATCCTTTTTTAACATAATAGATATAATATCAGATTTCTTCATCGAGTTGATCAATAACCCACCCAAAACACCAAGCCCATCGGAATACAGAACAGCTAAAATAGCACAATTTAGTAAACCATCCATGACAGATTATATATTTATTACAACTATATCGGTGGTATCCTTTGGAAGTATCGCTTTTCAATAAAAAATGCACCGTGGAATACGACGGTACAGAGTTCCACGGCTGGCAATACCAAAAGGATCTCATTACTATCCAATCGGAAATCGAAACAGCACTAACAAAGATCTATAAAAAACAGATCCATATCATCGGCTCAGGGAGAACAGATGCAGGGGTTCATGCCATAGCACAGGTATTCAATTTCAGGGCCGAAAAATTTATCGAAAACAGTTCACTAAAATTAGGGTTGAATAGTCTTCTTCCCAGAAGTATCATAATCAAGAATGTGGAAGATGTGGATCTAAATTTCCATGCCCAGAAATCGGCAAAAAGTAAAACATACCTCTATAAGATATTAAACTCCGATACACCATCAGCTTTTCTCAGGCATAGGGTCTGGTGGGTGAGATCTCCGATAGATATTCGTCAACTGAATGAAATTCTGCAATATTTCGTAGGAGTACACGACTTCAGTGCCATGTGCACGATGAAAAGTATAAAAGAAAATTCCATCCGCACAGTCAACTTTATCAAAACATACAATAATGAAGATATCATCCACATTGAAATAAATGCCAATGGATTCCTACACAATATGGTGAGAAATATAGTGGGAACCGCATTTTTTATTTACAGAAAACAATTACCACCATCAACAGTGTTGGATATTCTTGCAAGCAAAGACAGAAAAAAGGGTGGTCCAACTGCACCACCCCAGGGGTTATATCTCAAAGAGGTATTCTACTAAGCCAATTTCTCTTTTTGTCTTTTTACAGATAGGTAGATATATACTGTAATCAAGATAAATCCTGCTACACCAACATAATTACTTATCCTCTCAGGCCATATCATCAATACACCCATAGCAGCGTAAAATACCCTTTCAAACCAGTTTAGATGCCTCATGAAATACCCTTCGAAAAATATCGCCAATATCAAAAGTCCAAGGGTACCTGTAATAATGTTTTCTATGGTCCTATCAAGGGGTCCAAAGAACAGTATGGCAGGATCGTATATAAACATCAGAGGGATAAGGTACAACCCCTTTGCCAACTTCCATGACTCCATAGCGGTTTCGAATGGTTTGCTACCAGATATCCCAGCAGCCGCATACGCCACAAGTGCCACAGGCGGAGTAACATTGGCATCCTGAGAATACCAAAAGATAAGTAGATGAGCAGACAGCAAGGCCCCCACCGCCATATCCGGCGGAACCATCGCCTTTAGACCGGCCACCATATTGGGATCCTTTAAAACCTCAGCAGGCATTTTAAGGACATTTATAAAATAGTCTTTAAGCATGAGAGATTCAAGAAGTGGAGCAGCCAATACAGCAAGCACGATATAAGAAGCAGTAACAGGTAATCCCATACCAAGGATCAGGGACACGAGAGCCACAAATACGATCGCAAGGAACAGGCTCCCTTGAGCCCAGTCGGAGATAAGTATAGAGAATTTGATCCCCATCCCTACGAGAAGAACAACACCCACAACAATTCCGGAACACATGAGGACAATAGCAGTATTGACCATATTTTTAGCACCTAATGCCAAAGCATCCAAGATATCTTTCAACTTCATCGCAGTTTTCTTGTTTAGCCAACTGCTTACAATCACCGATATAATACCTATGGATGCAGAAAATGTCGGTGTATAGTTCATCATTAAAAGTGTAACGAGCACAACTATCGGGATAAAGAATTGCCACCCCTCTTTAAACACCTCTTTAAACTTAGGCAACTCCTCTTTTGGGATCTTTCTCAAATTATATTTTTGTGCCTCAAGATGTACAAAAAATCCAACACTCAAAAAATACATTATAGCAGGTATAATCGAGATCATGACTATTTTTGTGTAGGATACCTGAGTCCATTGGGCCATTATAAAAGCGCCAGCACCCATGATCGGTGGCATGAGCTGTCCACCTGTACTTGCAGCAGTCTCTACTGCAGCGGCAAACTTGGGTTTATACCCCATGCTTTTCATCAGAGGGATCGTTATCGAACCAGTACCAACGGCATTTGCCACGGCACTACCAGAAACAGTCCCCATAAATGCACTTGCAAATATAGCCATCTTCGCAGGTCCCCCAGTGGTATGCCCAAATAGTGAAATAGCAAGTTTCAGGATGAAGTCTCCAGCTCCTGATCTCACCATAAAGGAACTAAAAAGAACAAAAAGGAATACAAAGGTAGATGAGATAGTGGTAACCGAACCAAAGATACCATCGGGAGCAAAGTACATTCTGTATAAAAATCGGGATAAGCTTACCCCAGGGAAATTCCACAATCCACCAAAATACTTACCTAAAAAAAGAGCATAGGCAATAAAAAATAGTGCTATGATAGGTATAGTCCAGCCAGTCGTCCTTCTCGTTATCTCAAGCAGTAGAAGTATTGCAACAGATGCGGCAACAAGGTCGTAGGTATTTACCTCTTGGTTCCTCAAGTTTAGTGACTCTTCGAATAAAAGTAGATACAAAGCAGCGGCAACCGCCAAAAATGCCAAGATAATATCAAACTTTAATGTCTCCTTCGCCTTTTTTGCACTGAGAGGAAAAAGGAGAAACCCCATAAAGAGCATCATACCATAATGTATCGCATTTAGTCGCAACTCAGGTAGGATACCAAAGCTGTTGTACCATAAATGAAGAATCGAAGTGGCAACGGCAAACCAATAGATAAATATCTCCCAAAAACCTTTCAACTCCCTCTTCGAAACGATACTCTCCCCACTCCTGTCTTGAACTACTCCAGTCTGATTTTCACTCATATCCACTCCTGATCTTATATTAAAAGAGGTGGGGATACCCCCACCGTACAGAAACTATTATTTAGGCATTAATTCTGCTGGGATATTCAAACCTTTCTCTTTATAGTATTTAAATGCCCCAGGATGGAGAGGTACAGGTAATCCATCAAGGGCTTCCTGCAAACTAAGTTCCTTAGTTGCTGGGTGGATGTTTGCCAAGAACTGTAGGTTCTCAAAGATAGTTTTTGTAACGAGATAAACTGTCTCTTCAGAGAGATCCTTTCTTGCTACAAGGATATTAGGCTGACCGATGGTGAGAATATCCTTTGTTTGTCCTGGATAGGTACCTTTTTTTATAACATATCTTGTCCATATTGGATAATGAGCCCTGATTTTTTTCAATTGTTCGTCCGTAAAATCGAGCACTATGGCACCTTTTTCTCCAAGCTGTGCATAAAGCTGTGTGATAGCAGCAGCAGGCACACCAGCAGGGATATTTGCAGCACCAACCCTCTTATCCATCATAGCTTGTACAGATTGATTGTAGTCTAAATATTCCAACTTGAATTCCTTGTCCACATCAAACCCTAAAGACTTTAGGATAGCCCTACCAGAACCTTCGGTTCCACTTCCCCTTTTACCGATGGAGAATGGTTTATCCTTGAGGTTTTTAAGATCCATGATCGTTCCCGTTTTCACATACTCTTTTAGGATTGGGAAATGCTCCACATTCTGCCATAGCATCGTGATAGCCCTGAAATCCTTCTCAGGTTTACCAGCATACATCCCTTCTCCAGCATACGCCTCATGGGCAAAAAGCGATTGCAACAGAGCAAGATCCGCTTCCTTCTTCTTCATCATGGAGATGTTCTCCCCAGACCCAGCAGAATTGATCGCAGTAGCCTGGATACCGTGGGAAGCCTTGAGTTTGATACTTATCAGTGTACCGATTGCAACTCCAACAGGGTAATAGGTTCCGCCTGGGGTTGCCGTTGCAATAATGAGATTTTTGTCATCGGCAAAAGAAAGATTGCCGAAGCAAAGCATCAAGAAAGTCAATACAATCACAAACAACTTCTTCATCTTTTACCTCCTTTAAGTTTTATTATATTTTCACCAACTGAAAATATCAATATTTTTTTAGTTTATCTTAACAAAGAAACACGCCTCATTTCCTTTCATATTGTAATATAGAGCGTCTACGAATGTGTTTGATAACACTATACCTCTACCACAAAAGTAGTTGGGGTTTTCTAATGCTCTATTGGTCATATTTATGTTAAACCCTTCACCTTCATCCGCTATAGTGGCACCAAAGAACTCCGCACCATTTATCTGATAAACACCATATCTCACATATATCTTTTTATCACATTTCTTTTCGAGTTCGCTACAGTACTTCTCAAGGAGGTTATCCCTAATTAGTCTGTGTTTTTTATCAACATCAATCCCCAAATTACCATGTTCGTAAGCATTCATCACCAATTCATACAGAGAAACCTTAACCCTCGTAATGATATCATCCGATAGATGCTTAATCTTTAAAAAGTTTTCAAAATCTTTCAAAAACTCCTCTATATCTCTCATCTCTGTACTGATCTCTCTGTTTATCTCCCACACCTTGTTTGGCTTTAGCTTTTTGAGGAAGAATATCGTCACATCATCGGAAAATGATAGGATCTTCTCTGAATACAAACTTTCAAAGTTATTGTAAAAAAGTGATTTCTTAAAGTCATCCACTATGCTTTTCAGATACACCTCTTGATCCCGTGTGTAAGACTCCACCAATCCATCGGTGGATATGAGTATTGTGTCGATATCTTTAAGATTTATACACGCAGTTTTTATCTCGGGGGTAAATTTGTTTATCGGTGGATTGTTGCTATCTACCTCGCTAACCGATCCGTTATCCTTTTTCACCAAAACCGATGGCATACCACAGTGGGCATACTCACAGGTCAGGTTGTTTAGATCAAATAGGAAAAATGATCCCGAAAGCATCTCCTCTTCCAAGAGTACCTTTTTCACATACTCTAAAAAGCTATCCAGCGTCTTTTTAAAATCGAAATCCTTATGTTCGAGCCCCTTGTCAACGGCGTGGTTCATGAATGCCACCGACAGTACCGAAGTTACTGAAGCCGAAAGCCCTTTCCCCATGGTATCCAATATCACTCCAAAGACCTTTCCATCCTCTAAATATCTATAGATAAAGGCATCTCCACATAGTATCTCCATCGGCTTATAAAAAGAATTAAATAGGAACTCAGTACCATTTACCACCAACCTCTTCTTCTCCAAATCGTTTTTGAGTAAACTCAACTCTTTTTTGTAAGCCATATTCTGCTGGTTTACATGGTATCTATCCCTATATTTGAGTAGTTCGATCTCCATCTCCTTTTCTTTAATCAATCTCTGTTTAAGCACTATTCTACTTGAAGCATCGAGAAGTGCGGATATAAGCATACTTTTCGTCAATGGCTTCTGAATAAACCTACCGATCCCTAAATTGAGCAACTCCTTCATATCATTGATATCATCAGAAGAGGTGATAACCACTATAGGCACCTCTAAATCCACCTGTCTGATCTTTTTGATCATCTCGATACCATTCATCTCTGGCATGTAAACATCGGTAACCACGATATCAAACTTATTTTGAAGAAAGGCAAGAAGCCCCAATTTCCCATTTTCCGCAACTTGTATGGAATTGAATATCCCCTCGAGATACCTCTTTAAAACCATCGCGGATACCTTGTCATCATCCACAATCAACAGATTGAGATTCTTCAAAAACTCTTTAAGCTCGCTCATTTAGCCTCACTTGTGTTTATTGTATTTGTATGTTCAGTACTACCTTTCCCTGAAAATTTCGCACAACCTTCTGGCGATACTTAGGGCCTTTTCATTGTCTCCATGAACGCATATGGTGTCAGGTTTTATATTTAAAGTTTTACCTTCTATCGTCTCAACAACCCCTTCAAAAACCATCCTAACAACTCTCTTTACAATGATCTCTTCATCCTCTATCACGGCACCTTTTATTTTTCTACTTACAAGCTTGCCATGCTCATCGTAATGTCTATCGGCAAAAGCCTCCTGAAGATAGGATAGACCTACCTCTTCAGCCGCTTTTACCATCTCAGAATTGTACAATACCACCATTTTAAGATTGGGATCGAAAGATTTGATAGCATTGGCAATGGCTAAAGCAGTATCAAAGTTTACTGCAGCATAATTATATAAGGCCCCGTGGGGTTTTACATGATCCATTCTGACAGAATGTTTCACACAAAATCCATTTAAGGCTGCAATCTGATAAAGCACATCCCCCTCGATCTCCTTTGGTGAAGCATCCAAAAACCTTCTTCCGAAACCAACGAGATCCCTGTAAGAGGGATGGGCACCTATTTTGACATTGTATCTCTTAGCAAGCATCACAGTTTTGTCCATTACAAGTGGATCCCCAGCATGGAAACCGCATGCTATATTTACCCTATCCACATACTTTATCACCTCTTCGTCATTACCGATCTTGTATGAACCAAAGCTTTCACCTAAATCGCAGTTTAAATCAATAAGCATAATTCAACTCCGTGGCAACCTTTAATCTTTTGAGCATTTCTGCTCTTTTTCTTGACAACAAGGACGCTTCTTCAAAACTCACCTTCTCAAAGGATATCGAGTCTTTTGGCCTAAGTTGGGCAACTTTGTATAGATCAACATCTATAACATACCCCAAAATCTTATAACCTCCGGTTGTTTGACAATCGTTCATGAGAATCACTGGATCACCGGAGTTTGTAATCTGAATGGTACCGGGTATAGTAGGTTCTGTCACAACATCATAACCACCCACCGAAACCCTTTGTTCACTATTTTTTAACCTTACACCCATTCTATCAATATCCATAGACACATAATACTTCACATTTAAAAAATTTTCAATATCTTCCATTCGAACAGATGGTATTATTCTAATTCTATTGGTACTAAAGTCCGGTATCTGAGATTTAGACAACCTCATAGAACCTTTAAAAAAATATCTATTACCTGCCGTTTTCAATAGATCTCCACTTTTAAGCCTTCTACCGCAATAACCTCCTATACCACCCCTTACAAATGTTGATCTGCTGCCAAGTTCTGAGCAAACATCTATTCCACCCGAAACGCAGAGGTAAGCCCGATAACCGCTTTTCGCTCCTGTATCTGTTAAAATACTCCCCTTTGTGGCAAAGTATGTCTTAAACCTCTCCATTGGTTCATCATTGAGATAAAACCCAAAATCGGCACCTGCCACAGCTATAATACAATCATCTAAAAACTCGTAAACACCAGCCTTCTGAGTAAACTCCAAAGCAGCCTCGCCATTGAAATTACCCACTAATATATTACCTAATTCATAAGAAAAATCATCCATCGCCCCAGATTTTGGAACTCCATACTCACCGTAGCCAAATCTACCCCTATCTTGAACCGTTGTAAAAAGTCCAGAATCGATAACCTTAATCATTCGAAAACACCTTATCGTATGATACAAAATAACTTTTTACACTATAACAAACTCGATTATAAATCTCATCATACTCATCTCTGCTTATACTTTTAAACACGACACCCTCACCCGATTTGAGTAAAAAAGGTTCCTCTCTTTCTTTATCAAAAAGTTTAACTGGGGTACGCCCAATAATCTGCCACCCTCCGGGGCTATCTATAGGGTAGATACCTGTTTGTACCCCACCGATACCCACCGAACCACCTTTTAAAAGTACCCTCGGTTCCTTTTTTCTCGGCATATGAATCCTCTTATCCAACCCACCCAAATAGGGGAAACCGGGCAGAAATCCCAAAAAGTATATGTAATATACCTTTTCAGTGTGGATCTTCACGATCTCGTCGAAACCAAGCCCCGTATACTCCTCGGCATACCCTTTATCTAATGCAAACTCATCGCAATAACAAACAGGGATCTCTTTTACAAGGATATCCTTTTTTTCTGCCAAACCGAAATCATCTACTCTATTCAACAAAGTAGTAAACTGCTCCATATCGATCGATGAGTCAAACTCAAAATATACAGAAGCATACGATATGATAATATTTACACAGTTTTTTAATTCCCGTTTGACATTTTCTGCAATCCTATTGACCTTCAGATTAAGATCGATATTTATCTCGTTGCCTAAAATTACCTTTACCTTTCTATCCGAGATCCGCTCTATAAACATATCTACACCATCTTTTTCGGGTCGAAAAACTCCTCCACCTCTTTATCGCTCATTATACCGATTTCTTTTACCACCTGTTTGACCGTTTTCCTCTCATTAAAAGCCTTGTAAGCAATTTCAGCCGCCTTATCGTATCCAACCTTCAATGCAAGGGGGGTAACAATCGCCATAGACCACTCCACGAGTTCTTCACACCTCTCACGATTGGCAGTAATCCCTTTGACACATTTTTCTGCAAGCGTATCCACAACATTCGTCAAAAGTTTGATAGACCACACACCCTTGTAAGCAATAAGAGGCATCATCACATTTAGATCGAGGAGACTACTTGCTCCTGCTATGGTGATTGTATGTACATTACCCATCACCTCAGCCGCCACTTGAATCGTTGCTTCAGGTATCACAGGGTTTACCTTACCCGGCATGATGGAGCTACCTGGTTGAAGGGAAGGTAGATCGATCTCCCCCAGACCGCAGCGGGGACCAGAACTAAGAAGTCTCAAATCATTACCAATCTTCATCAAACTAACGGCAACTGTATTTAATGCCCCAGCAAAAAATACCACAGCATCCTTTGCTGCAATCCCCTCAAAAAGGTTTTCAACCTGCCTAAAATCTATCCCAGTCCATCCTGATATCTCCTTAATTGCTAATTTAGCAAAGTCGGGGTGGGTGTTTATCCCCGTACCAAGTGCAGTACCACCAAGGGGTAGTTCAAAGAGATACTTCTCTGCATCCATTAATCGTTTTATCGAATTTTTCACCTGATATAGATAACCAGAAAACTCCTGCCCTAGAGTCATCGGCACTGCATCCATGAGATGTGTCCTACCGATCTTTATGACATCCTTAAATTCATCCACCTTTTTAGAAAGTTCCTTTTCAAGTTTCATTAAGCTGTTGATGAGTTTCTTACCCTCCATAACAAACGCGATATGTATAGCAGTAGGGATCACATCGTTGCTTGACTGCCCTTTGTTTACATCATCGTTTGGGTGGCAAATACCTTTTTCACCCTTTTTCCCGCCCAAGATCTCGCATGCCCTATTGGCTATTACCTCATTTACATTCATATTGGTGGATGTAGCTGACCCTGTTTGGAATATATCAAGGGGAAACTGATCGTCAAACTTACCCTCGATGATCTCAAGGGACGCCTTTACTATAGCATCACCTTTTTTTGAATCGAGTAGCCCCAATTGAACATTCGATATTGCAGCAGCCATTTTGATAATTGCAATTGCCCTAATAAACTCTATCGGTAATCTCTCACCTGATATAACAAAGTTTTCAAAAGCCCTTGCAGTTTGTGCCCCCCAATAAACCTCTTCAGGAACCTTTACTTCACCCATACTATCTTTTTCAATCCTAAATCCCATAATACCCCCTTGAATATTTGCACAATTTATATTAATATTATAACACAGGAGTTGAAAATGACAAACGAAAAGATATTTTCCATACTGAGAACCGACCCCAAGTTCCTCGACCTTACAAATGAAGAGTTAAACACACTTATATCCTTCTGTGAGATAGAAAAGGTTGATAAGATTACCACTATCATCAAAGAGGGAGAGTTTGGAAACAAATTCTATTTTATTATAGATGGTGAGGTGGGGATATCAAAATCTATCTCTGATGAGATCATCTTCTTTATATCATCCCTAAAAAAAGGGGATTTTTTCGGTGAGATGGCTCTCATCACAGAGTATCCAAGATCTGCAAACGCCTTCGCAAAAACCGATACGATACTACTCTCTATGACAAGAGATAGCCTCATCAGGTTCAAGACAGAACACCCTTTAGCCTTCGGAAAATTCGCCTTCGTAATAGCAAAAACCTTGGCAGATAGACTCTACAAGGTGGAGGAAAGGATCAAAAACATAATAAAAGCATCGGTTATCAGTGCTATTACATAAAAAATGCATTTTTTTATTATCTTATTTTCCTTTGTCTATATTATCCTTCCACAAATTATAAACAACAACAGTTTATTTGGTTTGCTTGCCATAATTTTAGCAATCTATTTCACAGTTTATTATTCGAAATCCCACAAATACATAAAAGATCAAATCAAACCCATAATGTTATCGGATCTTCTCCTTGTTGTCTTAGGTGGAGTAAGCACTTTTTATCTATCATTTCTCACTGGTCCTGTCTTAGCGGCTGGAATTATAGGATTTACATCATTTCTTATCGGAAAATTCCATTCAAAACTGATCTTCATCCAATTTCCTATATTCTGTGGAAGTTTTGTAGGTATGACAACGCCACTCTTTTTCACTGCTTTCTGGCAAATAACCGCAGCTTCAATACTTGCTGGAATCATCTACATATTTTTAAAAAATCACTTTTTGGGTTATGGTGGCAAATTAGGTTCGATAGCTTTTACCGCCGTCTTAATCCTGCTTTTCATAAAAAGGACTATAAATGGTTAATGCATTATATCTGCTATCTTACTTTGTTCTCGGAATAAGCCTTACCATTCTTTTCGTGCATAGGTTCAATTTAGGTGCTGTGGGTGGTGCATCACTAACAATGATCGTTGCTGGGATAGCTGAAAAAGTCTTCCCCTTTCATAAAATATCTATGGGAAGCGATTTCACGAATATCATGGTTATGTCTGCATTCGTTTCTATGAGCAGTCTTGAAATTTTAGGTGACAAAAAAGATATTTTACTGTTTAGCATTGTAGGAACATTCTGTTATAAAACATTTTCTTATACTTTTGCCGGTATTGGGGGTAGTATGGGGATGTCTGCCTTTGTGACGGTGATTTTATCTATTACTATCAAAAAGGGGTTATCTCACCTTATAACTATTTTTAAAATCTCTTGAGAACTCTTTTTCCAGATCCTTCTTTCTAATCTCATCCCGTTTATCATGGACCTTTTTACCTTTGGCAAGGGCAATCTCCAACTTGATCCTATTCTTCTTTAGATACATCTTAAGGGGGACTAAAGTAAGCCCCTTCTCCTGTACCTTCCCTGCCAACTTGTTTATCTCCCTCTTATGAAGGAGAAGCTTTCTGGTCCTCGTCGGTTCATGATTAGTATAGTTCCCTTGTTCGTAAGGGGAGATATGGGCATTTAGGAGAAATGCTTCACCATTTGCAATTCTGATGTGGGAATCTTTCAAGTTTACCTGACCATTTTTGCAAGATTTGACCTCTGTGCCGGTTAAAACGATCCCTGCTTCGTATGTTTCAAGTATCTCGTAATCGTGGTAAGCCTTTCTGTTTTGGGTCAAAATCTTCATAGAATTCCTCATTTAGATATAAAAAAAGCCGCTTAAAGCGGCTTCTTATGAAACGGGGACGACGAGACTCGAACTCGCGACCTCTGACGTGACAGGCCAGCGTTCTAACCAACTGAACTACGCCCCCAATTGTATGGGCGGTGCAGGGATCGAACCTACGACCCTCGGCTTGTAAGGCCGATGCTCTCCCAGCTGAGCTAACCGCCCGATGTATAGCGTCCCCAAGGGGATTTGAACCCCTGTTGCCGACGTGAAAGGCCGGTGTCCTAGGCCAGGCTAGACGATGGGGACCTATGAGCCGTGTAGGATTCGAACCTACGACCCACTGCTTAAAAGGCAGTTGCTCTACCGACTGAGCTAACGGCTCCCCTTAATTTCCGCTGACCTATTTAAAACCAGCGGAAGAGTTGTATATCAAAACTAAAAAACAAAGTCAAGAAAAATTTTATCTTTTTTATATTTTTTTCTAAAAAACTTCATTAAGGTTGATCGTCTCACTTCTGTCTGTGCCTACAGAGATCAGAGCATACTTTATCCCTAAATAATCCTTGATGAAGTCCAAATATTTTTTAGCATTTTCTGGGAGGTCATCGTAAACCTTTACCTTAGAGATATCCTCGTTCCACCCCGGAAACTCTCTGTAGACTGGAGTACAATGCTCGAGAATCTTTATCTCTGGTGGGAATGTTTCCAAAATTCTACCCTGATACTCATACCCCACACATACCTTGATCGTTTCGATACCGGTTAGCACATCGAGTTTGGTAAGGGCGATATAATCTATACCGTTGAGCATCTTGGAGTATTTCATAGCCACGAGATCGAGCCATCCGCATCTTCTGGGTCTACCTGTGGTGGCACCGTATTCGTTGCCAACTTTGCGCAATCTTTCACCCAGATCATCGTTTAGCTCTGTTGGGAAAGGACCACTACCTACCCTTGTAGTATACGCTTTTGTTACTGCAACGACATTTGTGAGATACTTTGGTGAAAGCCCCGTACCGGTAAAAGCTCCACCTGTTGTTGGATTGCTGGATGTGACATACGGATAGGTACCGTGGTCGAGATCCAAAAGGGTACCCTGAGCACCCTCCATCATGATCTTTTTCCCTTCGTTTGCCAATTTGTTTATTAGATAGGATGTTTCTGCGATAAAAGGTGCAAGGATATCCGCATACTTAAGATAGTCCTCATATACCTGATGAGGATCCAAGGTTTCGATATTGTGTATCTTGGAGGCAATTTCATTCACCTCTTCCACATTTTGAAAGATCTTCTCTTTCAACACTTCTGTATCGTAGAGATCACACACCCTAATCCCCACTCTTGCTGCCTTGTCAGCATAGCAGGGACCGATCCCTCTACCTGTGGTACCTATCTTTTTGCTACCCTTTTTGCTTTCACTGAATTTATCAAAGATTCTATGATATGGCATAATAAGATGAGCCCTCTTACTGATAAAAAGTCGTCCGGTAAAATCGATCCCCTTTGCCTTGAGGTCCTCCATCTCTTCGATTAAGGCCTGAGGATCCACCACCACACCATTGGCAATAATATTGTATTTATCTTTATGCATTATACCTGAAGGGATAAGGTGAAGCACATACTTCTCCCCATTTATCACCACTGTATGCCCTGCATTATGACCACCAGAATACCTTACTACAACATCCGCCTGCTTCGTATAGATATCGACAACCTTTCCTTTTCCTTCATCGCCCCACTGGGCACCCAACACTACTACACAACTCATAGACTTACTCCTTTTATTGATCTATTTAAAAAACACCTTCACTGACTCATCTCTGAGTTTTTCGGCAACCTTTATACCTTTTTCATCGTCCATGATAATGACATTTTCATCGATATATTTATCAAAACCTATCAGAGAGAGGATCTCCTCTACATTAAACGCCACACCAGCAGCGGTAATCCCATAGCCAAACTTCTCCATAAGGGTATCGTATCTACCGCCACCACCTAAGGAACTCCCATTTTCTGATGACACAACATCGATATTGATCCCTGTATAGTAGTTTAACCCCCTTGTTTCACTGATATCAAACACAACCTTATCAGGATCACCACCCAATTCCACAAAACTATTTATTAGGTCTTTCATGTAGGACACTCTATCTTTCAGTTTAGTGGAAAAATTGGATAACTCTTCTATTCTACTCAACACTTCCATTCCACCATAGGCATCTGGTAGATACTTCAACAACTTATAAACAGTATTATCCCGGGGGATACTTGCGATGTAATGCTCTATATCTGAGTAGTTTTTCGTTTCTAACACTTTTAAAAACTTATCTATATCTATAAAATCTGATAAGATAGATAAAAATCTTTTATCCCCCAGAATAATCTTATAGTTGTTTATCTTCAATCTATCCATGACCCTCTTTACTACCAAAAGGATCTCCAAATCCCCCAACTCCTCATCGGCTCCAAAAAGTTCGCCACCCACTTGATATTTCTCCGACTTCATCCCCTTGTGGATCCCCACATTCCTAAAGACCCTTCCACTATAGGAAAGTCTAATTGGTAGGGGCATATCCGAGAGGTAATTGGCAACTATCCTACAAACCTGTGGTGTAAAATCGGGTCTCAACACGAGGGATTTGCCAGTATTTCTATCTATGAATCTTATGATATTCTCATCGCTGAAATTAAATGTTTTGTCTGCCAAAACATCGTAGTATTCATATATAGGTAAAAAGATCTCCGAATACCCGTAGAGAGACAGAACATCAGATATCACACTGATGATCCTGTTCATATTCTTTGCGCGATCTATTGCAGATAGATTCGTCATCTACACACCCAAATGAGGTTTGAATACCTCTTCTGCCGCTTTTACACCAGCACCCAAATCTATCTTAAGTCCAAACTGAGAAAATCCCATTTCAAGAGCAGAAAGGGCTATTATCGTATCGAAGAAATCATGGTAACCCAAGTGGGATACCCTCAAGATCTTACCCTTTAGATGATCCTGGCCACCTGCAAAGGTAAGCCCAGCCTTTTCCCTCATAGATTTTACAAACTTACCACCATCAAACCCCTCAGGCAACACAACCCCTGTAGCCGAATTGGATGGGATATCCTTTGCCAAAAGATCAAACCCCATCGCCATCAAACCTTTCCTTGTGGCTTCGGCACAGAGGGCATGCCTTTTATAGACATTGCTCAAACCCTCTTTATTCATAATCTCAAGCACAGATTTCAAACCTATGATGAGGCTCACAGCAGGGGTCCAGGAGGTAGTGTTATCCGATTGCGACTTCCTCTCTTTTTTGAGATTTAAGTAAAACTTAGGTAATTTCGATTTTTCTGTAAATTTCCACGCCTTTTCGGACAAAGCAATCAGAGCAAGCCCAGGTGGCAACATAAATGCCTTTTGAGATCCAGTAATGAGGATGTCTATCCCCCATTCATCCATCTTCGTCTCATATACCCCAACTGATGTTATCCCATCTACTATAAAAAGGGTATCGTCCCGCAATGAAACGATCTTTGCAATCTCCTCGATTGGATGATACGCTGTTGTAGATGTTTCACTTGCCTGAATAAGCACAGCCTTTATTTCAGGATGAGCAATCAATTTTGCCTCTACCTGTTCTGGTCTGACTGACCTACCCCACTCCAAGTCTATCGTCAATACCTCAAGACCGTAAGCAGTGGCGATCTCAGCCCACCTTTTACCAAACTTCCCAGCATTTATTACAAGGACCTTGTCACCCTCATTGAGTGTATTTACTACTGCTGCCTCCATTGCCGCAGTACCGCTTCCTGCGAGCATCAAAACATCTTGCTTAGTACCGAAGATAGGCTTCAAACCCTCTCTAACTTCTGCAAAGATATTGGAAAATTCACTTGTTCTATGATGTATCATGGGCATTGCCATATCAAGTAAAACTTTTTCTGGCACCGGCGTTGGTCCAGGAGAAAGGAGATACTTTTTCAACATACACACCTCATTGAAAATTCATAATACTTCCACAGACGGAGAATTATAACTCTTATTAAATAAATTTCAATAGAAAATTGATAATAATATTTTACTTGACAGTTATCAAATAGTTGTATAAAAATTTAGATATATAGATGAAAATCTCAAAGGAGTCCGATATGAACAAATCAGAGCTTATAGAAAAAATTGCGGAAAAACATCAGCATCTTAGTAAAAGACAGGTAGAATTCATCGTAAACGGTGTTTTTAACGCAATAAAATCTGCACTTGAAGAGGAAGACAAGGTAGAGATCAGGGGATTTGGCTCCTTCAAAGTGAGAAAGAAGGACAAGAAAGAGGCAAGAAACCCAAAAACAGGTGAAAAGGTTGTTGTTGAGGCTAAAACGATCCCATATTTCAAGCCAAGTAGAGAGATTAAGCTTGCTCTTTTAAAGTAGCCAGAAACTATTAGATAATAAAAAAGGGGCTTAACGCCCCTATATTTTTTTCCACTACACGAGTGGAGTTATTAACCTCAGCGAAATCCACCAACTCCGCCACAGCTACTACCAGATGACCCCCCTTTTGAAGAACCAAAAGATGAAACTACCGATATTAATTTATCAACATTTTCAGACTTGCAGCTTGGACACTGAGCGGTGTCTTCTTTTTTTAGGATAAGTTTTGAAAATTGCTTACCACAATCGTTGCACTTAAACTCGTATATGGGCATCTTCTACCTCTTATAGATATTTCTTTAATGCCTCTATATACACACCTTTTGGCTGAACACCGATAAACTGCTCAACCACCTTTCCATTTTTGAAAATCATTACAGTTGGTATACTCATAATACCGTATTGAGCGGCCAAATGCTGATTCTCATCCACATTTACCTTACCCACCTTAGCCTTGCCCTCAAACTCTGTAGCAAGAGCATCTATTGTAGGTGCAAGCATCTTGCAAGGTCCACACCAAACCGCCCAGAAATCCACAAGCACAGGAACATCACTGGAAATTACCTCAGACTGAAAATTACTTTCTGTAAAAACCAAAGCCATTATAGCCTCCTTGTTGTCTTTATCGATTTTATAATATATACAACTTTGAATATTTGTCAACAGAAAGGGCATCTAACTCTATGGGCACAGACCCCACAATCAGCCTTGATCTCATACTCACATCTGCATACCATCCCCAATCTTGTTATGGTAAAATCATACTTTAAGGGATCCTCACTATTTAATTCTTTAAAAAATTCTGTTATCTTGATGGCGTTTTTTAAACTGTTCGTTTCATTTTTAACTATTCCATTCTTAAAAGCAAACCTAAGAATATGTGTATCTATCGGGTATATCAGATCTTTCTTATCAAAATTTTTCCACAAACCGAAGTCTATCTCATCCTTTCTCACCATCCAACGGAGAAACATACGGATTCGTTTTAATCCTGAACTTTTGGGGTCGGGAAAGAGCTGAAAAAAACCTGAACCAGCATCATGCCTAATACCAAAATCTCTACCGAACTTCACAAACTTCCCAAGGGCATCCTCCAAATTATCAGAAAATGAAAGAAAGCATCTCTCAATGGAACCATACCTTTCATAGACATCCATTAAAAAATAGTAAATTTTGTAAACATCATCGTGGGATTGAAATCGATAGTAGACATTAGGATCATAATTTTTTAGTGTATTCGGTTTTATGCCATAATGATCAAAGAATCTCTGCAAAAAATTATTGATAAGGGACACCTTCCCATAGGCAAACAAGGCTGAAACAAAAGCTATATACTCCCTTTCCCCTTCTTGAATAGTAGGGAAAAAAATAGGGTCGGTTTTGACATATTCGACCCTGTTGTAAATACTGTAACAATGCTCTAAAAAATTTAGGAGATTATCCCTGTTTTTCGAAAGTATTTGTTCCCCCGCATTTTGGGCACTTCTTGGGCTTACACCTACCCTCTTTCTTCTCACCACAAGACTTGCACACAAATACAGCCATATATACCTCCACTTTTAAGATTTAGAAATGCAATCCTCACACTCACCCTTAATGATAACATTGTAGCTCTGAATTTTGCCGGGAACATTCCTCAAAAACGACATGAATGAATCATCGAAGATATCAACCACCCTCTTACACTTAACACATGCAAAATGGATATGATCCGTAGTATCTGGATCAAACCTACTGCTCTGGGAATCTACGGAGATCTCCTGAACAATACCTGATTTTACAAGGGTTTCAAGGGTATTATAAACCGTCGCAAACGAGATAGATTTATCGTTTTTTCTAATGTCATCAAAGATTTCAAGGGCAGTTGGATGATTTTTGTTCCCATCTAAGTATTCGATGATCCACTCTCTTGGCTTTGTGATCTTGTAGCCATTCTCTTTTAATGCTTGAAGAGCCATCTCTTTAAACATATCTTAACCCCTTTAAAGTTATTTGTTTCCTGATCAATCTATTATAATTATAATTCTTATACTTAAAAAAATCAAGTAGATTATATCCACCACTATTACTGATTTTTAAACTTATAGTAAGTTCATCATCACTAAACCCCAAAAGATAGTCTACAATATCCACCCTTTTATCTTCCCCCTTTTTACTTTTTTTGAAATAGAAAGAATCTCCATTTTCGAAGGAGTTCTTTAAAAATAGATAATCATCTTTATCCATCCCGTATCTGATCTCTGCTTCTCCCTGATCATATCGGGAAATTCTACCTATCTTTTTTACTGTTAATCCATCAGGTAATAATTCATTCATCTTTCCTATCATCTCATCGAAATCTCTTATCTCATCGCCTCTAAAAATGATGATCTCATTTTCACCTTCCACACCAACGGGAAGAGGATAGACATAATTGATCTTTGGCTGGGGATTAAAACCTTGGGAGTGTGTCAGGTGATACCCCAAGATCCTGAAAACATGAGAAAACACTCTCCCAAGTTCCAACGCCGAGAGCAGCGTTGCAAAATCAACCTTTTCAAAGATCATGAGATAGTCCAAATCTTTCGGTTTAACCTCATTTACCTCAACATGAACCTGTTCCCATTTAGCTTTGACATTTTTTATCTCTTCAAAATCGCAAACACCACAACCAGTACATTTATCGATCTTACAATCTTGAGATACACCGCCCAACGAACTTTTTTGATACTCACTCCATAAAAAATCTTTTTTAACGAGTGAATCGATATTATCCCATGGTAAAGGATCGTCATAATCATATCTCTTGGATGAAAACTCTTCAAAACTATACCCGAAATCATTAAACGCACTTTCCCATCTATTTATATCAAAATACTCATTCCATCCATCAAAACAGCACCCTTTTTCTACCGCTCTTATAATCACATCATTAAGTCTATCATCACCTCTGGAAAAAACCCCTTCTAAGATGCTCTGTTCTATGTTGTGCAGTTTGAAATTGATCTTATATCTCCTAAAAAGATCTTTTAATATATTATGCTTTCTCTGAAATTCATCCTTTCTGTTTTGTGGACTCCATTGGAAAGGGGTAAAGGCTTTAGGAACAAAATTGGATACCGATGCGGTGATCTCCAATTTATATTTACCTCTAAAATTATTTTTAAGTCTTCTGACCAACTCTGCTATCTCAGCAACATCATCATCAGTCTCAAAGGGTAGTCCTACCATAAAGTAGAGTTTTGCAGAATTCCAACCATTCTTTACCGCTTTCTCTAAAGCAGAGAAGATCTCATTTTCTGATAGATTTTTGTTGATGATGTTTCTCATCCTCTGAGAACCAGCCTCTGGAGCGATGGTAAACCCCGATTTTCTCACCTTTGCCAAAGACTCGAAAATCACATCATCTATCCTGTCAGCCCTGAGGGATGGTAGAGAGAGGGAGACCTTATCTTTCTTCACCAATTCTGAAAGAGATATCAGTAATTCATCGATCTTTGTATAGTCAGAAGCAGAAAGAGACATAAGAGATATTTCATTGTACCCTGTCTTATCGATAAGAGATACCCCATCACAAATAACCTTTTTTACATCCTGCTCCCTTGCTGGTCTGTATATCATCCCCGCCTGACAAAACCTACAACCCCTTGTACACCCCCTCGAAATCTCTATACTTACCCTATCCTGCACTATCGGCATAAGAGGAACGATCTGATTTTTGAGGTTTGTCTTGCTCGAAAAATCTTCAAATATCTTTCTTTTTACCTTTTTATTTGCATCTAAAAGTGGCACATATACAAAAGAGAAGCTATTTAGATACTCCAACCTCTCCCTTCTGCTATTAAAATCTTTTAACCCTTCCATCACATCTCTAAAAGCCTCATCCATCTCACCGATGAAAAAGGCATCCACAATCCATTTCAAAGGTGCTGGGTTGTACACAGATGGGCCACCAGCCACAACAATAGGTGTCTTTTCCCCCCTATCGATACTTTTAGCAGGAATGCCAGAATGTTTGAGGGTAAGTAAAACATTTGTATAAGACAGTTCGTACTGCAAACTAAACCCCAAAATATCAAACTTACCAAGTGGGATTTTGGACTCAAGGGAAACAAACAGTTCACCCCCCATAACTTCTATAGCATCCATCCAAGGGGTAAAGAACCTTTCTGCAACTATCTTTGATGAACTATTCAAAGACTCATAGAGTATCTTCATCCCCAAATGAGACATGCCTATCTCATAAGTATCAGGGAAGGCAAGGCAAACCTTTATCATATCAGGCGTTATGGTTTTATGAATACTATTTATTTCATTGTTTATGTATCTTACAGGCTTTGATACCTTTGTAAGTTTTCTAATGAAGTCTTTCACCTATTATCCCCCGGAGAATCGAATTTTCTTATGGAAACAGAATTTACAATACCAAGCAGCGTCATAAATGTGATCAGAGCAGATCCACCATAGCTCACCAGAGGCATCGGAATCCCCACAACAGGTAGTAACCCAAGTGTCATCCCTGCATTGACAAAAAACTGAAAGAATATGAGGGATGCGATGGCAAGTAGAAGTATCCTTGCGGAAAACTCCTTAGTATTTTGAGCAATATAAACAATGCGAAATATCAAAACCCCAAACAATCCCACCATTACCAAACCACCCAAAAATCCAAATTCTTCATTTATCAGGGCAAAAATAAAGTCTGTGTGCCTTTCCGGTAGAAATTTTAGATGGGATTGTGTCCCTTTGAGCAGACCTTTTCCAAAGATACCCCCTGATCCTATTGCAATCTTGGACTGGATGACATGATACCCAGCACCATAAGGGTCACTTTCTGGGCTTAAAAATGTAAGCACCCTCTCCCTTTGATAGTCGTGCAACTTATTCCAGGCGAGTGGAGCTGCAACAACAGCTATTATTATGAAAAAAAGTAGTGTCTTGATCTTGACACCACGAAACAGCAGAAGGATACCCCATATTGCTAAAAATACCATAGCAGTACCCAAATCTGGTTGTAAAAATACCAATATAAATGGTGGTACTACGAGGAAAAACTTTTTTATCACATCGATAATCCCCAACTTACTCCCATCGAAATCGTTGTAAATTTTAGGCATCATCAGGATAAAAACGATCTTAAAAAATTCCGATGGCTGAAACCTAAACCCACCTATATTGATCCATCTTTGAGCACCCATTCCGATATGACCAATGGCAAGTACAAGAAGGAGCATAAAGAGCCCCAATATATAAAATATGATATTCCACTTTATGAGATGCTTGTAATTGAAGAATGAAAAAAAGATATAAAAAGACACTCCTATCAAAATCCAATAGAACTGTTTAATATAAAACGAACTGAACCTATTCTGAGTGGGGTCATAAGATGCACTATACACCGCCAGAAGTCCATACATCAATATCAGAAGTATAATACTACTTAGATATATGTCAAAGTTTTTAAAAAGTCTCTTATCTACTTGAAACATAACCCAACTGCACCATCTTATTTATCAATGCACCAGCAATGGGTGTAGCACCTGAGCTACCAGCCCCACCATGCTCCACGAAGACAACTATAACATACTGAGGATTATCCGCAGGGAAAACTCCACCAAACCAGGAATGATCCCTATACTTTTCTGGGATCTGGTCCTGATTCATATTTTCAGTTTTCTTTAGACCTACCACCTGTGCGGTACCTGTCTTGCCACCCACCAATATACCATCCACCTTTGCCCTATACGCTGTTCCTCTCTCACCCATAACAGTTTCTACAACAGCATCAAGAACAGTATTTACCACTTCCTTTGGAATTTGCATATCCCTTACAAGCTCACTATTGATCTTAAAAACCTCTTTTGGGGTTATAATCCTATCTAATAATCTCGGTTTGTAGAGTTTTCCTCCGTTGAATATACCACTCAACATTGTGGCAAGCTGTAGAGGGGTAGTTGTCATATACCCCTGACCAATTGAGGTGATGATAGTTTCTCCTGGGTACCATGCCTGTTTGAAAACCCTTTTCTTCCAATCTCTATCTGGGAAATTACCACTGCTCTCCGTCGGGAGATCGATACCAGTCTTACTTCCCAAACCAAGCCCTTTGGCATATTTTACTATATTATCTATGCCCAACTTCAACCCAACATTGTAATAATACACATCGCAGGATTCAGCAATAGACTTCTTTAAATTTACAGAGCCATGTCCATCCTTATTCCAACATCTGAAAGTAAGGTTTCCATAACCAAATTCCCCATTACAATTGTATGTAGTTGTAGGTGTGATAACTTTCTCATTTAATGCCGCAGTTGCCATAAGTACTTTGAAGACAGACCCTGGGGGATAAGCGGACTCCGTTGCTCTATTTATCAGAGGTTTACTTTCGTTGTGTAATTCTTTCCACTTTGCTTCGCTGATATATGGAACAAAGTCGTTTAAGTTGTATGTTGGTGCGGAAAAAAGGGTAATCACCTCATTTCCATCTATCTTGAGAATAACAGCAGCACCTTTTTTACCTTGAAAAAGCTCTTTTGCATACTTTTGCATATTGAAATCCAGTGTTAAGGCTATGTTGTTTCCCGGAATCGGATCCTTCACATTTGTAACATTAACAGCTTGCCCTAAACTATCCACCTCAACATACTTCAAACCTTTTTTACCCCTCAAAACCGCTTCATAATACTTTTCCAAACCTGTCTTACCTATGAGATCCCCAGGGAAATAGATACCAAACTTCTCGATCTCATCCATGTTGACCTCGCCGATGTACCCTACCACATGGCTCACAGCCTCACCATCCTCATACTTTCTCGAGGTTTCAAGCTCTATCTTAACACCGGGGAAATCCTGAGAATGCTCCATAAAGTAAGACATCTCCTCAAAAGAAAGCCCCCTCTTGATTACAATGGGTACATAGGGATATGAATTTTTCAACCTTTTTTGAACATTCTCAATATTTATGTTGAGTACACTGCTAAGTTTCTCTATCGTACCCTTTATGTCCTTTACATCCTCTTTGAGTAATGTGAGATTATAGCTTGGAGCGTTTTTCACAAATACCACTCCATTTCTATCCATTATCATCCCTCTACTTGCAAAAACCCTAACAATCCTGATACGATTGTTGTCCGCCAATGTCTTGTACTTTTCATAACTAACAATTTGAAGATAAAACAGTCTTGCAACCAACAAAAATAGGAAAAATGCGATTATTGAGAAGAAGATCGAAAGTCTTTTATTAAATAGCTTTATAATCCTATCATTTACCGTACGAAACAACAAACTTCGACTCCATAAGAGTATTTATGAGATAGATGGTTGCGATGTCTAAAAAAACCCTTATTGGTATGGTTATCAAAGCAGATTCAAGGTTTATACTAAGCAAAAAGGATATCAATATGTTATACAAAAGCACTGTGGCAAAATAGTAAAGAAATTTAAGAAAATGACTCTTAAAAAACATGTTCTTGCTAACAACTATCCTAAACACATAGACCAAAAAGAATAGTATCGCGGAAATACCGAAATTGATATTTAAAAAGTAATCATTGAATATGGAAATCGGAATCATATAAAAAAATAGTTCCCTATCGGTAAAATCTAAAAAGATTATAATTGCCAAAAGCATTAGGTCTACATAGTTAAATATCGGTATCGTATGATAGAGAAGATATGAAAAAAATGACACTACTAACGAAAGTATCAGTTTAGTCATTATTCGACCTGATAACCAAAAGATTTTCTATAGTATAAAAATTCACCACTGGATTTAGATAAACCCTCTGAAAAATATCCGATGGATTATTGGAATAAGCATAAACCTTACCAACAACCATCCCCTTTATGTAAACACCTCCAAGTCCTGAGGTGACGAAATAATCATCTTTATATACCTTATCAAGTTTGTCGTAAAACTCTACAACCAAACCACCCCTACCATCTCCACTCATAATACCAGTTGCTCGAGTTCTAAGGTTCATTACACTCACCTTATTATTTGGATCTGTGATGAGTAGAACCTTTGAACTTTTATTCATTACCTCCACAATCTTACCTATCAAACCCAATTCGTTGGCTACACCATCGTTGACCTTTACACCATCGGCATTCCCAACATTTATAAAAATGTATTTACTATAACCATCAATATGCTTACCAACAACAGAGGAGGCAATCACATCCACCTGATAGGTCTCTTTGAACCGCAATAACCTTTTGAGCTGTTCATGTTCGTAGAGCTTTTCATTTAAAATCCTGTTCTGTATCATCAGTTCTGAGAGCTTAGCTTTAAGGAGTTCGTTCTCTTTCTTCACATTTACAAGGTAGATATAATTACTAAAAGTTGAAGTGATACCGTCATAAATTTTATACGAATAATAAACAAAAGGGTTTAAAATATTCCCCAATATCCCTCTAAAAGGTCCCTTTATCTCTGGATTTCTTATCTGAAGGATAATTAAGAAAATAAAAAAAAGGAAGAAGATGAGGATCTTCTTCCATATATCCTTTAATCTATACATACCTTTTTAAGGAGGTCTAACTCATCAAGCACCTTACCAGCACCGTATGCCACAGCTTTTAAAGGGTCATCTGCTACGATTATGGGCAAGCCTGTCTCTTCGGCGAGTTTCTTATCGAGCCCTTTTAGCAGAGCTCCACCACCAGACAGCACAATCCCTCTATCTACGATATCCGCAGAAAGTTCGGGTGGTGTTTTTTCAAGGGCACTCTTAACGGCATCAACAATTTTTGATACCGCATCGCTCAATGCCTCTCTTATCTCACTATCTGTAATTTCTACGGTTTTGGGGATACCATTTAGGAGATCTCTTCCCTTTATTTCAATACTCATCTCTTCTTCTAAGCGATATGCTGATCCGATCTCTATCTTGATCTTTTCGGCAGTGGATGTACCTATCAACAAATTGTAATTTCTCTTTATGTAGTTCACAATAGCTTCATCCATCTCATCTCCACCAACCCTCACAGAATTGGCATAAACGATGCCCGACAAGGAGATGACAGCAACCTCAGTGGTACCTCCACCTATGTCAACGATCATATTACCCGATGGTTCCTGAATCGGAAGCCCTGCACCAATTGCCGCAGCCATCGGTTCTTCCACTATGTAAACTTCACGGGCACCGGCTTGTATTGCAGAGTCTTTAACCGCTCTTTTCTCCACCTGAGTAACCCCTGAGGGCACTGCCACGATAACCCTTGGTCTTACAAAGGATTTCTTATTGTTTACTTTTGTGATGAAATATCTAAGCATCTTCTCTGTCACTTCAAAATTGGATATTACCCCATCTTTCATCGGTCTGATGGCTACAATGTTGGCAGGAGTCCTACCCAACATACTCTTTGCTTCTGCACCTACCGCTAAAATCTCTTTTGTATCGTTATTTATGGCTACTACAGATGGCTCGCTACAAACGATCCCTTTCCCTTTTACATAAATCAATGTATTTGCAGTACCTAAATCCACGGCTAAATCGTTGGAAAACATGTTTAAAAGCTTATCAAAAATCATTCTTAAACCTCCAGAGTCTTAAACCTAAAAAACATATCAAATTTTTTTAAAACTATCAACTTGAATTTTGAAACTCCTTTAATCACAGTTCTAAAATCTCACATTTTTTATCAAAAAGGTTCACAAACGCAAATGTTGACCTACCAGAGACATACCCCGAGAGAGTACCTGGATTGATTATCAGCTGATTACCCTTCTGTTTTACCACTATATTGTGTGAATGACCATATAATACAAAATCCACTTTTTCATCGATATACTCTGCAATATCACCTTCATGAAACAAAACAAATGAGTACTTTTCGATAAAAGTATAATATGGCGGTTTGAAAAACCTATTCTTTGTTATTCGGTTTATACCTATCCACTCACCATCATTATTGCCAAAAACACCTGTATAGGGAGACTTTAACTCATTAAGGATATTGGCAGCAAAAGGTGAACAGACATCCCCTAAATGAAAAGTATGCACAACATCCTTGCTATTGATTATATCTACAGACCTTCTTAATCGATCTAAATTATCGTGGCTATCAGAAATAACCGCAACCAACATAACACACCTGAAAAATTATTGTATTTTTGTAAAAAATAGAATATAAAGTAATGATATACATCAATCTAAATAATTTTCAAGAGGTAATAATTAGATGGAAAACCACAGACTGGAGAAGCTGAAGAAACTAAAAGAGAGTGAAATACAGACCTATGTAAACAGCTTTAAAGTAACCACGGATATAGAACCCCTTAAGAATAGATTTTCCGGAGTGGATGAAAAATCGTTACTTGAAAATAGATACAAGTCTACTGTAGCAGGTAGAATTATTGCAATGAGGAGCTTCGGTAAAGCAACCTTTGCTACAATAAAGGATAGAACGGGTAGCATACAGATCTACATAAAAAAAGATGAACTCAACGATAAAGAAAAGATATCTTTCGACAACACAGATATCGGTGATTTCATAGGTGTTTCTGGATTTTTATTCAAGACAAAGACAGGGGAATTAACCATATACGCTGAAACATTCACATTGCTAACCAAGGCATTGAGAGATCTCCCAGAAAAATGGCATGGATTAAAGGATGTAGAGATCAGACAAAGACAGAGATATGTGGATCTCATCGTAAATCCAGAGGTAAAAGAAGTTTTCACAAAGAGAAGTCTCATCATCAAATATATTAGAGATTTTTTTTACAATAGAGACTTTTTGGAAGTAGAAACACCTATGATGCACCCAATTGCAGGTGGTGCCACAGCAAAACCTTTCATAACACATCACAATACCCTTGATATGAAATTGTATCTGAGAATCGCTCCTGAGCTTTACCTAAAAAGGCTTGTAGTCGGTGGATTTGAGAGAGTCTTTGAAATAAACAGAAACTTTAGAAATGAAGGTATTTCTACTAAACATAACCCCGAATTTACCATGATCGAATGGTATCAGGCTTATGCAGACTATTTTGATCTAATGAAAATGACAGAAGATCTGATCTACGAAATAGCGATAAAGGTCAATGGTAGTCCAAAGATCAAATTTGGAGACTACGAAATAGACCTAACACCACCTTGGGAAAAGCTCACTCTCGAGCAGGCAATCGAAAAATATGCGAATATCTTAGAACCAGAATTAGCCACTTTAGAGTTCGCTAAAAATAAAGCGAAAGAACTAAACATAAAAATCGAAGACTCTTGGGGTAGAGGGAAGATCGTTCTTGAGATCTTTGAAAATCTTGTGGAACACAAACTGATTCAACCCACTTTTATAATAGATTATCCAAAAGAGGTATCGCCCCTTTCTAAATCGAAAAAGGATAACCCAGAGATCACCGAAAGGTTTGAACTATTTATCGCAGGTATGGAAGTGGCAAATGGTTTCAATGAATTAAACGACCCTATCGATCAGTTTGAAAGGTTTGAAAAACAGGTAAAAGCAAAAGAGGCTGGCGATGAAGAAGCCCATATGATGGACAAAGATTATATAAGAGCTTTGGAATATGGTTTACCGCCAACGGCAGGGGAAGGTTTGGGTGTGGATAGGCTTGTAATGCTTCTTACAGACACAAAATCTATTAGAGAGGTGATTCTATTTCCACAATTAAGACCTGAGGATATAAGTGAATGAGCTTGTAGTTTTTCACAATGTAAATGATGACAACCTATTAGAATTACTCAACAGTCTTTGTCATTCCCTCGAATACCGAGAGTTCAACAAAGATTTGGAAATTAACAATGCTTTTTTGATCTTATACATACCATCAGATAGAGAACTTGAAAAAATAGACTTAGAATACCTTGTACAGAGAAACTATGTTCTCATCATTACAGAAGACTCTATGCTCGAAACATTTTACAATTTCAGTCTCGAAAACAGATTTTTCATAGTATTCAATGGCAATTCCAATAAAAAACTTCTCGAAATAAATATAAAAGGTTTTCTCCATTACATCTACAAAATCTATGAATTACTCCATCAAAACTGTGAATTAGAGGAAAAGATCTTTGATCTCGCTTTTGCCACAACCGATGTCCTCGAACAAAAAGAGAAGATGGAGGACATAGCAATACGAGACGGAATGACAAAACTTTACAACCACTCCTACTTTAGAGATATGCTCACTAAAGAATTTGAATATGCCAAAGAACATTATGAAATCTTCAGTATCGCTATACTCGATCTTGACTATTTTAAGCATGTAAACGATAGATATGGGCATCTTAAGGGTGATGAAGTTCTAAAATCTTTTGCCTCAACAATTTCTGAACATATCGACCCCAAAACAGATATTCCAGCAAGATATGGTGGGGAAGAGTTTGCTATAATCTTCAGAAAACAAACGGTTCAAGATGCTCTCAACAAAATCGAACAGATAAGAAGATCTTTTGATGAAAAGGTTTTTACCTACGAAAATAGCTGCTTTAAGGTAACATTCAGCACAGGAATCACCCAATTTACAAATAAATACACAGATACTGTAGAAATGATAAAATTCGCCGATGAAGCACTATACCAAAGTAAAAAAGATGGGCGAAATAGAAATACGGTAAAAATCAAAGAATAGCCTGCTCTACAACAACTTATACTTAAATTCTTCTATATTTCTCTTCTCTGAATCAAAATTGATCCCTACAATGTAAACCTCTTTACCAGCATTAATATACTTTTTTGGATAATCCTTTTTAATAATCTGGTTTATTGCCTCTTCGGCACTCTGATTGCATTTGAATTCAAAAATGTATACCTTATTTTTTAGTTCAACAACCATGTCAATTCTGCCTGAATAATTCAACACCTGACTCTGTGCGGGTAAGCCTCCTGCTGATACCATAAGGTAAAATAGTGTATGGAAGTTTGCTTCGTTGAGTTTACTACCTTCATCGTAAGGGATTGAAGCAAAAATAGACTCAATAACCGCGATAAAATTATCAACCTCACCGTTTAACAATGTATGGTATATCTTCATATATAAGTTGTGTTCATCTCTTGAAAAGTTTTTATAAAGTAATTTCAAAAATGAATTCTTTACCTCCAAATTTGGGTAGGTGAGAGTGTATCTCATACTCTCGGGATCATAGTTTTTAATCGTAAGATAGCCAGTTTGAAAGAGTAATGCGGTAATCTGAAGATCCTCTATTTCATAAGCAGTAAATATCGTTTCATCTGCTGAGTAATCTTCGGCTTCTGCTATGTTATAGTTTTTTTCTTTTATTAAATTCACCAAAAATGTCGGCGTCCCCGATTCGAACCAATAATTTGCTAACTCTTTTTTAGCAAACAAGTTTACAACTGAAAATGGGTTATAAACCTTTGTCTGACCTCTTGAAAATCTATATCCATTGTAATACTTTCTTATCTCTTCTCTTGCATCTTCATAACTTATCCCCTTTGAATCTGCATATTCCAGCATATAATCTCTGAAATAGATATCTATCTCATCATCAGTTATTCCCAGCATGCCAGCATAACTATTATCCATCGTTAGGTCAGAAAGATTGTTTAAATCTGAAAACACCCCTGCCTTTGAAAACTTACTTACTCCTGTAAGGAGTACAAACCTAAGTCTCTCTATCACAGATGCAGATTTCAATGTGCCGTAAAACTCCTTTAAAATGGAGCGATTATCTATTGCTATTTGTAAATGATCATCGCCCCTGCCTAAATGTGTAATTATCGGCTTGTCATACTCATCTATTAATATCACGACTTCTTTTTTGTACTTTTTATAGATATTTTCGACAAGATAAATTAGCTTTTCTTTCAAACCTATTCCAGATATCTCTACTTCAAATTCTTTTGCTTTCTTAAACAGATACTCTGATAATGCTAAAGATAAAATCTCAGATGTTTGATGAGATACTTCGTTTAGATCGATTCGTAATACACAGTAATCTTTCCAGTCGTAATCGGTATTGTATATGTATAGTCCCTCGAACAATTTTTTATTTCCCTTAAAAATTTGTTCTAATGTCGATATCAATAAAGATTTCCCAAACCTACGTGGGCGAGATAAAAAATAATATTTGCTGGATGTGATGAGATTATAGATATATTTAGTCTTATCTACATACAAAAAGCCCTCTTTTATGAGGTTTTCAAAATTCGATTCACCAATCGGTAGTCTTTTTCTCATAAAATTGATACTAACACCCTTTTACACTCATTTCAAGTAACTCTTAAGATGCTCCTTAAAATCCTTTTTCTCAACCCCTGTAATTTTAAAAATCTCATCATTATCGCACACATTCCCCTCTTTGAGCATGATAAATTGATCCCTTGTTATTGGAAACCAACTAAAACTTCCAAACAAACCTATCCCCATCTCGATAAAAAATTCGGGGACTGACAACAATAGTCTTTTTCTGCCGGTTATTTCCATTATAATATATAGCAATTGCTTATAAGTAAACACATCCTTTCCACATACAGAAAATGTTTTATTGTAAGTGTTCTCATTATCGATAGATTTTACGAATATCTCTGCCACCTCTTTGACACTAATAGGCTGCATAGGGTAAGACCCATCTCCAAAATATGAAAACATAGGCAACTTTTTCATAAAATCATTCAACATATTTATAAAACTATCCTTTTCTCCATAAATCAGAGAAGGTCTCAAAATGGTATAGGTCAATCCAGAATTTTTAAGATATTCTTCAGCCCTATACTTTGTTTTGTGGTAGTTGGACACAGCATCCTTCCTTGTCCCATTTGCCGACATCTGAATAAATCGCTGAATTTTGTTCACCTTGGCGGCATCCACTACATTCTTTGTGGCAACAAAGTGCATATTCTCAAAAGTTACACCCTTATCAGGAAACTCTCTGATAATACCTACTAAATTTATCACCACATCACTACCCACAATACCTCTATTGACAGATTCGGCATCTAAAATATCCCCTTTTACAATCTCTATCCTCTCATCTTTAACTGCCAATTTACTCACATCCCGCACGAGAGCCTTCACACGATAACCTTTATCGAGAAGTGTTTTGAGTATCTCTGTTCCAACGAACCCCGTAGCACCTGTGAGAAAAACTGTTTTCATACATCCCCCTAAAAGATATTTTTTTCTTTGAAAGAAAGATAACCGTAAGGCGTCACAAGGACATGATCCAAAAGATCTATCTCCACAAGATTCAATGCCTTTTTAATCTTTATAGTAACATCGATATCGTCTTTGGATGGTTCCAACTTACCCGATGGGTGATTGTGGGCAACAATTACCCCGACAGCCTTATTTTTAAGTGCATATTCTACCACTTCTCTGATATGTACCTGCGAGCAATTTACAGTCCCATCAAATATCACATCACTTGCAATGACATTACCAGCATTGTTGAGGAGCACAGCAAAAAAAGATTCCCTATCATTGTACCCAATACTATGCTTGATGTAATCGTACACATCTTTTGGATTTTTTATCGTCTCTTTTTTGGTATTATGATTGTGTAGGGATAATCTCCGATTAAACTCTTTGATTACATTAAAAAAAACTTCCGTCTCTTCCCCTAATCCATCTACCTTCTTGATATCTTTAGCAAAAATATTATTAAAATTGCCTTCGATATATTTTAAAAGCTCTTTACTCTCTTTTTTTACATCTCGCCCTTTCACCACATAACCGATCATCAACTCCAATAATTCATAATCTGGAATGGCATCAGGAGATGATCTGAATCGTTCCTTTAATCTTTTTCTATGCCCCAAGTAATGTTTATCCATACTTAATTATACCATAAAGTTGTGGAAAAAAAATTTTTTTAGTATATATTCTACTATCGTAATATATAAAAACATGAGACAAATGCAACCTTTTGAATACCTAATTTACGCGATGTCTCAAATATGGAGGTTTTATGTCAAGTTGCAAAACAAATACAAGCTGTAGCAGCTGCTCTTCAAGCTCTTCTTGTGATGCATCAGAGCAGGAGAAACACACCGAAGAGTTATTACAAAATAGGCTTAAAAATATCAAATATCGTGTGATGGTAATGAGTGAAAAAGGTGGCGTGGGTAAATCAACCGTCACTGTGAATTTGGCATCAGCACTTGTTCAATTGGGTTATAAAGTCGGTATAATCGATGCAGATATCCACGGGCCAAACATACCAAAAATGTTGGGAATTACCGAAAAAGGTGCAAGATCTGGATTAAATGGCATAATACCCTTTGAACCAATAGAGAATCTTTTCGTAATGTCGATAGGTGTATTGTTGAGGGATGACGATGATGCAGTGATATGGCGTGCTCCTCTTAAACACAGCGTTATTCAGCAGTTTTTGACAGATGTCGACTGGGGAAATTTAGACTTTTTACTTTTCGATCTCCCACCTGGAACAGGTGATGAGCCATTATCAGTATCCCACATTCTAAAAGATGTGGATGGTAGTGTAATCGTAACAACACCTCAGGAAGTGGCACTGCTTGATTCAAGAAAATCTGTCAATTTCAGCAAGAAGTTAAATATCCCCGTGCTGGGTATAGTGGAAAATATGAGTGGATTCGTATGCCCAAAATGTGGTGAAAGGATAGATATATTTAAGGTTGGTGGTGGTGAAAAAGCGGCTAATGAACTTAATGTACCATTTTTAGGAAAGATCCCCCTTGATCCAGAGGTAGTGGCAAATGGTGATTTAGGAAAGCCTTATGTATTTCAAAAACCTCAATCTGAAGTGACAAATGCCTTTTTAAATATAGCTAAGACTGTTGTTATGAAACTTGAGAGGAAAAATTAATTTTCCTGGTTTACAACTATTGACATTTTTAATCTTTAATGTATATTAGGTTATGCATCCTCCCCATCAATAAAGTTTCAACCCCTAATTAGCCAGGGCGAAATGCTCTGGCTTTTTTTATTGTGGGGTGATGTTATCTGTAGGTATTCTCTCTTTCTCAAAAACTTCCCATAATTCGATCGCAATATCGAATGAATGCAACTTTAACTCTTCATCCCAATTAAATATTTCAGGTGCACCGTATTTTTTGCTCTTCAAGATATATTTTTCTGCTATTTCAAGATCGGGATAAATAATGATATACTCTTTTACACCAAACTTTTCGTATAGATCTTTTTTTATTTTCGTATCTTTATAAGCCGTGTTTGGGGATACTATCTCTATGACAAGGATAGGAGCACCTTTTATAAACTTCTCTTTTATCTGCTTTTGATTGCAAACGACAAAGATATCTGGTTGCACAATATTAAAATCATCGAGCAAAACATCTGTGGGGGCAACAAAGAAACTACATCCATTTAATTTACTCTTCTTACTACCAATAATCCATGAAATATTTCTGACAATTTTCTGATGCTTTGTCGATGGTGCAGGACTCATATTGTATGGCTGCCCATCAATGATCTCCCACCGTTCTTTATCACTCCAACTTTCATAATCCTTATAAGAAAACTTCTGAACCATCTTCTCCGCTACAGACATAACATCACCCCTAACATCTATTTTATACTTATTTTCAGAAAAATCAATTGAGACTGGAAATCAAAATCTTTCCTTTTGTAATTGCGTACGAAGCGTGGCAATCTGGACTGTCACGGCATTTTTACAGGTGCCTTGCAGTGACACATCAGTTAGTCATTGCAAGTGACAAGGTCCCAAAGCAATTTATACCTCACATCGATATCAAGTATTGCTTTTTAATTCTATTGAGATTATAATTTTAGTAAATACAGGTGATAATACAAATGACACAAGATATCCGTTGGATCCAAAGATTTGAAAATTATAGTAAGGCACTTAAACAGTTGGAAAAAGCAATAAATCTTTACAAAGAAAGAGAGCTATCTGACCTTGAAAAACAAGGATTCATTCAATCTTTTGAATACACTTTTGAATTAGCATGGAATCTACTAAGAGATTATCTAATTTATCAAGGTGTCCAAGATATCTTTGGTTCGAGAGATGCAATCAAAACAGCCTTCAAATACAATCTAATCGAAAATGGTGAAACATGGATGCAAATGCTACTTGCAAGAAATCTCACATCACACACTTACAATGAAAATCTTGTAGAAAATTTAATAAAAGAAATAGCCGATACCTATTTTAAAGAATTCTTAACTTTGTATTCTCGATTCAAATCGATAAAAGATGGTAATTAAAAATGTTTGGATTAGATAGTGATTTAGTGTCAAAACTTAATAAAATTTTTTCCGAATATCCTGAAATAGAAACGGCAATTATTTACGGTTCAAGAGCAAAGGGGAATTATACAAAAGGTTCTGATATAGATATAACTATAATCGCTCCAGAAATGGATTTCAAAAAATTCATGGAACTCTATAGCAGGTTGGAAGAATTAAATATTCCCTACAAAATAGATTTAACAAAATTTGATCTTATCGATAACAACATGAAAAATCACATAGAAAGAGTTGGTAAGATACTTTATCAAAACCCTATATTAAGAAGATGACCTTCCTCCACATCCACAACGCTTTTTCCTCTTTCCCATAACCACCATAAAAAACAATACAAAAAGAAATGCGAGAAGAAAAATAGTGAGAAATTTCATCCTTTGTATATAGATACCAGTAGATCAACAATACCATCCACTGAAAAATCTGTCTTAGGGTACATAGACTCGATCCCAATACTTACAAGGTAATCATGGGTCGTGGGTCCGATGGAAACAAAAAGTGGAACCTTTTTGATCTTTGAAAATGTTATTTGGCTGAAAAAACTTTTAGCCGCCGATGGTGAGAGAAATGTCACCGCATCGATATGTATCTCATTGAGGAAATCGGTGATATAGTCCGTTTGATAGCATATCTTTTCGGTAGTGTACAATGTGGGAGCCTCAACCATAGCACCCTTTTCTTTTAGAAAATTTATCAGTTCATCTGGTCTTTCTTCTGCACCCGGCAAGAAAAACTTTTTACCTACCAAATTCTCTTTCGACAGATACGATATTAAACCTTTTTGAGAAAATACTTCTGGAACTTCCACATCCCTGAATCCAGCTATCTCCATACACTGCTTTGTCTTCTTCCCCACCGCAATTGCTCTACCATAGAATAACTTATCCATAAAAGGTTGAATATAATGGCAGGCATTGCCACTTGTGATGACTACGAAATCGTATTTTGTATCGTTTATTATTATCGAATGAGGCACGGTTTTAATCATAGGAAGAATGTAAGGGAATAACCTATTGAAAGAAAGCTTATTTATAAACTCTACAGATAACTCAGGTTGTCTTGTAATGAGGATCTTACGCCCTGGCATATATCTCGTCCAAAATTTGCTTACCACCCATAGAGAGTATCTTTTCTGCCACCTTTATACCTAAATCTTCGGGATTATCAAAACTACCTACATCTTCATACCTTAAAAACCGATTACCGTCAAGGGAAGATAGAAATCCCACCATCTTTAATTTACCACCATCTATTCTACAAAACCCTCCGATGGGAGCCTGACATCCACCTTCGAGTCTTTTCAAAAATCCCCTTTCAACCTTTGTAACCAATTCAGTATCCTTATCCTTCAAAAAAGCTAACAACTCTTTGATTCGCACATTATCCTTTCTCACCTCTATCCCCAAAGTACCCTGACAGACAGATGGTATCAACTCTGCATCGTTGAAAGTGTACTTCACATAGTCAAGCATATTCAATCTATTAAGGCCTGCCTTTGCCAAAATAATCGCATCAAACTGCCCCTCGACAAGCTTTCTAATCCTCGTATCCACATTACCCCTTAAATCGATAATTTCGAGATCGGGCCTAAGTTTGGCAATCTGCACTTTTCTCCTAAGACTACTCGTACCCAGCTTTGCACCGTTTGGTAAGTCTGCCAAACTATTGTACTTTACCGACAAAAATGCATCAAATGGTGTCTCCCTCACAGGATTTACATATATTTCAAGTTCTTCTGGAAGTTCCACAGGGACATCCTTCATACTGTGAACAGCTAAATCGGCCTCGTTGTCAAGCAAAGCATTCTCTATCTCCTTTACAAAAAGCCCCTTACCACCTATCTTTGCAAGGGGGACATCCAAAATGATATCCCCTTGAGTTTTTATTACCTTAAGTTCCACCTCTAAATTTGGGTATCTTTCGATCAAAAGCGATTTTATATGATTTGCCTGCCATAGTGCAAGTTTGCTACCCCTTGTGGCGATTGTGATTTTTTCCATCTAATTCTCCTTACTCTTTTATATCAAAAATGGCCCTGATAGCCTCTGGAATACTGTAATGCCTTTTATCCTTCACAGAATCTTTCAGTTTTGTGATTGGGATATGTAAGACCTTGTTCATGTAGGATGTTAAAACAGCATCTATCCGATCTATCTCTTTCGGATCGGTAATTTTGAGTTTATCTGCCATCCTTTGGATCTCGTTGTCCTTTAGTTCCTCCATCTGTTGTCTGAGTTGCTTGATTATAGGGACTATTTTTAGGGAATCAAGCCAATACTCAAAATCGAGAACCGATGCCTCTATGATCTCCAATGCTTTTATCGCCTCTTTTTCCCTCTGTTTCTTATTTGATTCCACAACCTCTTTTAAATCGTCGATATCGTAAACAAATGTATTTTCCAGATCATTTATCTTTGGGTCTATGTCCCTCGGCACTGCGATATCTATGAAAAACATCGGTTCATACTTTCTCAATCCCATAATATTTTTCACCATTTCATAGGTCACCATATAGTTTGGAGCACCTGTGGAGCTTATAACAATATCAACCTCTTTTAAGTACTCTTGAAAGTTTTCAAGTGGAACAGCCACGCCATTTACAGCCTTTGCAAGCTGCTCTGCCCTTTCAAAAGTTCTATTCGTTACAAATATCCTCTTAATTCCATTACCTTCCAGATGCTTTGCCGCAAGCTCACACATCTCACCAGCACCTATCACAAGGGCAGACCTTTTTGAGAGATCATTGAATATCTTCTTTGCAAGCTCCACCGCAGCATAGCTTATCGACACAGGATTTTCTGCTATCTTTGTATTGGTCCTTACCTTTTTGGCTGTTCTGATCGTAAACTCTTCCAATTTATTTAAAAAAGTATCAAATTTACCATATAATTTCGCTTTATCAAAGGCATCCTTTACCTGTCCAAAGATTTGAGGCTCCCCCAACACAAGGGAATCAAGCCCAGAGGCAACCTTGAAGATATGCTTCACCGAGTCCATACCACAGTAAATGTAGGTGTATTTCCTCAGTTCAAAGGGATCGATACCACTTTCATTTGCAACGATCTGTAAAACAGCATCCACATTGCACAGATAATCATCGGTGACAATGTAGTACTCCACCCTGTTGCAGGTTGAAAGTATTAAAACCTCATAGATCCTGTTATTCTGCAATATCTTGTTGTAGATATGTTCGTAGTTTTCGTTTGATACGGCAAGCTTCTCCCTGATCTCCACAGGGGCGGTATTATGGTTCAGTCCTAAAACGGCAAGTTGCATATCACCCCTTTATGAATAAAGCAACACCGATGTAGGTTACTACTACAGAAACTATCCCTAAAATGCTCGCAAGGGCTGTATTTCTCGGTGTCATCCCTTTTGTCTTTTTTATGATTATGATTATGCCAAAAATTATCCAAGTAATTATTGAAAAGAGTAGTTTAGGAGTTATGATTATTTTCCCTTGCCATTCATATATCCCCCAGATAAACCCAGATAAAAGTCCAATTGTAAATAAAAGAAACCCTACGAGCATCGTATTACTTGTAATTCTATTCAAGAGATCTATGGATGGCAGCAGGTTGTATAGATAACCAAAATTCTTCTTTTTTAGTTGTATCTCCTGAGTGAAATAAAGGATACCGAATAATGCCGAAACAACAAAAAGAGATGTTCCAGCTATAGTAAATGGTAAATGTACCATTAACCAAAAGCTTGAAAACTCCTTTTTTATCAATACAGAACTATGGGCAAAACCAGCAACACCCAAGATAATAATAATCGGCATAATGAAGAGGTAGATACTTGCCCTCTTTGTTTTAAAACTAAGATAAATAGCAGAAATACCCAAAAAAAGTATGATAAGGGCAAATATATCCTTGAGATCTTTCATAGGAAAGGTAGCAAACTGCCACCATCTTAAAACAATGTAAGATAGATTTATAAGTACCGCCAAAAAAGCAATACCATTTGCGAATCTGAGGTACCTTTCTCCCTGTAAAAATATGTTAAACCCAACATTCAAAAAGGCTATAAGATATAAAAGTATTGCAAAATCAAACAACATGTGCCACCTTAATACAATACTGTATTTTAAACATACCCGCTTTTAATACAAAAAGATGAAAAAATAAAGAGGTTTTTCTTGAAACTAAGTTCTGACAATTTCAAGGGGTATCTGAAGAATAGCTGGAGCAACAGTTGGCCTATTATCCTTATCATGTTTTTCGAATTTCTGATAGGGATCACAGATGTATATATTGCAGGAAAAATATCAAAAGAGATCCAAGCATCTATAGGTTTTGTATCTCAGATATATTTTATATTAATCGTAATTGGCAATGCCTTTACAATGGGGGTAGTCTCGATATCTTCAAAGCTTTTTACAGGCAGTAGAGATGAGTTTTATGAGATGGCATACACCTCTGTTATCACGATACTTTCTTTATCTGCGATATTGACATTCTTTGCCATAACAAGCCACGAAATCATAGTCAATTTTATAAAAGCCCCCATTCAGATAAAACCATACATCTTAGAATTTTTGAAAATCTATTCTTTTATGCTATTTTTCCATTATTTCTTAATAGTTACAAATGGAATTCTCAGATCGAGCAAAAGGATCAAAACATCTCTTTTTACGATGTTTATCGTATTTATAACAAATGTTGGTACAAATATCTTGTATGTTTTCTACACCCCATTGGGGTACAAAGGTATTGCACTATCCACCCTTACAGCTATCTTTGTCGGATTTTTGATCAATCTGATTTTCATCAGAAAAGATATCACTCACACAAAGAGATTTAGAACGGATCTCATAAAGAGAGCATTCTCCATAGGTTGGCCCAGCGGTGTAGTTCAGATAGGGTGGCAGGTCGCTTCCGTTGTAATATTTATGATTTTGAGTTCTCTACCCGAAAATCCTACAATTTACCTTGCAGCATTTACAAACGGCATAAGGGTAGAGTCGATAATCTTTTTACCATCGTTTGCCTTTAGCATGGCAAATGCCGTAATAGTAGGTAATCTCATGGGAGAGAAGAAATACGATGATGCTTATAGGAATTCTTTGTTTACATCACTTCTGGGATGTGGTATAATTAGTATTATAACAATAATAGTAGTTTTAAATGCTGATAGGATAACCTCCCTTTTATCCAAAGATCCACTGGTGGTAAGGGAGAGTGCAAGGTATCTGTATATCAGCGCTGTAAGTGAGCCTTTTATGGCTGTTGGATCAATTCTCATAGGAGCACTGAATGGTGCAGGAGATACAAAGGCTACGATGATAAGAATTCTTACAAGTTTGTGGGGAGTAAGGATACCGCTTGCTTTAATTTCTGCTTTGGTATTCGGTTTTGGTGCTTATGGCGTCTGGTGGGCTATGACGATCTCTATAATAATCCAAGCAATTCTAATATACAAAAGACACAAATCTAAAAGGTGGATCAAGCATGATTATTGAAAAATTGGACCTGCATCATAAAGATAAGCTATTTTTGAGACTAAAAAAGGTAAATACGATGATCTCCGAATACAGTTTTGCCAATCTCTACCTTTTTAGGAGGGCTCACAATTACGAAATCTTGGAAGATAAAGAAATCTATATAAAAGGTATCACCTACGATGGTAAAAACTACATAATGCCCACAGTACCTTTTAATGAATTGGATCTAAAAAAAGTGGAAAAGATATCTGCGGAGGTGGATTTTATCTTTCCCCTCGATTATCAATGGCTGATCGAGATTGAAACTAAATACTGTATCACTTCCAACCCAAACGACACCGACTATATCTTTACCGTAGATAAAATGAGCACATTCAAGGGTAGAAACCTCCACGGCAAAAGAAATCTCTTGAAACAGTTTACTGAAAATTATTCCTGTACAATAAAGCCCCTCATCGATGAAAACAAAAAAGATGCTTACTACATAGTGGAAAAATGGCAAGAAACCATTGGAGAATCACCAGAGGAAACAGATTTTCATGCTAATATCGAAGCGATAGAATTTTGTGATGAGCTTGTGATATGTGGACTTATTTACTACATTTCAGACAAACCTGTTGGTCTTATCATGGGGGAAGAGATAAGACCCGATACCTTTGCCATACATTTTGCAAAGGCTCTTAAAGGGTACAAAGGAGTTTATCAATACATCTATAATAGCTTTGCCAATATGCTACCTAAAAAGTATGAGTATTTAAACTTTGAACAGGATTTGGGAAAACCATCTCTAAGACAGGCTAAGTCTTCTTACGAACCTGACATAATGCTCCATAAATATAGATTAACTTTACCAGAGAGGTGTCTATGCTGAGGATAAAGATAGGTGGTCCAGCCGGATTGGGCATCATGAGTGCTGGTCTTGTTTTTTCAAAATTATTAAAAAGATTGGGGTATTCCGTCCATGGTTATCCAGAGTATCCATCACTTATCAGAGGAGGGTACAACAACTACCTCATTGTAGCCGACAAATCAGAGACCTTTGCCCCATATAAAAAATACGATATTCTCGTTGCCCTCACAGAAGTAGCACTTCAGCAGGAGAGGATCACCGATGAAATGATCGTATTTGCAGATGTGGAAAATACGAAAGACAAAAGTATCCTCAAAGGTAAACTGATCAATATACCATTTAAAGATATATTAGTAAAATTAGAGGCAAACGAGATTGCAAAAAATAGCATTGCATTAGGGGGGCTTACAAAACTTCTCAACATAGATTTCAAGCATCTTGAGGATATTTTAAAAGAGATCTACCCTTCCGAAAAGCTTTATACTATAAATTACAAGTCTGCAATAGAAGGGTACAACGCAGTAAAAGATCAGATCAATTTCGAAAAATCAGGCATAGACAACCCTAAAATAGTCCTCACCGGCAACGAAGCTATATCATTGGGAGCAATAGCGGCAGGAATAAACTTCTTTGCCACATACCCCATGACCCCAGCATCCTCGATCCTACACTTTTTAGCAGAACATGAAAGAAGATACAACCTCATCACGAAACACACCGAAGATGAGATATCGGCTATAAATATGGCAATCGGTGCATCCTATGCAGGTGCAAGAAGCATGGTGGCCACATCTGGTGGTGGATTTAGTCTGATGGTGGAGGGTTTGGGGCTTGCCGCAATAGCAGAAACACCCATCGTGATCGTGGAAAGCCAAAGACCAGGCCCAGCAACGGGGATGCCCACCTGGACTGAGCAATCTGATCTAAAATTCATCCTCAGTGCTTCTCAGGATGAGTTCGTACGAGTGGTATTTACTCCGGGAGATGTTGATGAACTTTTCTACATGACCTTTGAAGCCTTTAATATCGCGGAAAGGTATCAGATCCCTGTGTTTGTATTAAGCGATAAATTCTTATCGGAGTCCCATTTCACCACAAACCCTTTTAAAACAGATCATCTAAAAATAGACAGAGGGCTTTTATTCGAAGGTGATCCAGCTAAACCGATGGAATTTTTCCCAAGATACAAAGAAGTTGAGAAAGGTTTGGGGATGAGAACGATACCCGGCACCCCTGGAGGGCTATACAAGGCACCGGGAAATGAGCATGATGAATACGGATTTGTGACAGATAACTCAGAAAATAGGGTAATTCAGCAGGATAGAAGGTTTAAAAAACTAAATTACATCACAGATGAGATCCCACTACCAAAACTCTACGGCAATGAAAAGGCAGAAATCACCGTTGTCTGCTGGGGATCTTTGAAATTACAGATGATGGAGATACTCAAACTTACCAATAAAATAAATTTTATACATTTCTCTGCAATCCACCCCCTCAATTGGGATAGAGTAAAAGAACTTTTGTCAAACAGAAACCTAATAATCGTGGAAAACAATAAAACAGCTCAATTAAAATCGGTTATTGCCGAGAATACAGGCATTTTAATCGAAAAAACGATCTTAAAGTATGATGGTAGGCCATTCTTTGTGGATGAACTCTACGAAAAAATCTTAGGGGAGGCTCTATGAAAGCAGTGGAATTTAACTCTGGAAAGATACCAAACTGGTGCCCCGGATGTGGAAACTTTGCAATATGGAACGCCATAAAAGGAGCATTGGCAGAACTTGAGATAAATGGAAAAGATATAGTGAATATATCAGGTATCGGCTGTTCGGGAAAGATGCTAAACTACCTTAGGACATACGGGTTTCACACCCTACACGGTAGGACGATGCCTGTTGCCACAGGGGTAAAACTTACCAATCACAAATTGACTGTCCTTGTAAACGGTGGTGATGGTGATGGATACGGCATGGGAATGGGGCATTTCATACATGCCATAAGGAGAAATCTCGATATAACCTACCTCATTCACAACAACCATGTTTACGGACTCACCACAGGGCAAGCATCCCCCACCACAGATAAGGGACTAAAAAGTAAATCCACCCCCCACGGCGTCATAGATGAACCATTAAATGGACTACTCATATCACTATCTGCTGGAGCAACATTTATAGCAAGAGGGTATTCAGGGGACTTAGAACATCTCAAACAGATCATAAAAGATGGTATAAAACACAAAGGTTTTGCCCATATTGAAATACTTCAACCATGCGTCACTTTCGGTAAAAGCTACGGATACGAATACTACGATGAAAGGGTTTACAAACTAAACGAAGAACATAATCGTTCCGATTTTCAAAGTGCAATGAAAATCATTCAGGAAAACGATAAATTGGCTTTAGGGGTGATCTATCAGATAGAAAAACCTACCCAAGAGGATCAGCTACCTCAACTAAAGGCAGGTACCCTGATAGAGCAAGGGGTAAAACTAAGGGATATTTCACCACTTATGAAGCTATTTTCATAACAAACTGGGGGAGATATGTATTTTAAGCAGCCGATAAATTCCGGAATAGCAGGTCTTGATAAGATCCTCGACCATTTGAGATTGGGGGATAATGTAGTTTGGTCTATCACAAATATTTCAGATTACAAATTCTTTATAAAACCGTTTGTTGATATGGCACTCCTAAACGATAGAAAGGTGGTATATGTAAGATTTGCTAATCACGACTTTGTAATAGATGATATATCAAAGATCGACATATTCTACCCTGATGTGACGAGCTTTGAAAAGTTTGCATCCAGCATCTACAGCATGATCGACAAAAATGGTAAAGAGGTTTTCTATGTTTTCGACTGTCTATCGGAACTTGTAAACTATTGGGCAACCGACTGGATGATCGCAAACTTCTTCAAGATCACCTGTCCATTCCTATACATCCTTGATACCGTTGCATATTTCGCTATTTACAAAAATTACCACGCCTTCCAAACCACCACTGCAATACACGACACCACACAGGTCATGCTGGAGGTGGTAAATTACGATGGAAGTTATTATGTTCAGCCCTTAAAGGTTTTTGAAAGGTATTCCCCCACGATGTTTCTACCCCACAAACTCACCAAAAATAACGACTTTGAACCGGTCACATCGAGCTACGAGGTAACCAATCTCAATAACTCAATCTGCAGTACATTATCCAACGATATCTACAAGCACATCGACTATTGGGATAGGCTATTCATCCTTGCTAAAAGAGCTATCTACCATTCCACTCAGAGGGACTATGATGCCCTTTTTGAAAGGATATGTAGCTTGATGATCAGTAGAGACCCAAGAATCTTAAGTCTCTACAAGAAATATTTTAAGATGGAAGACCTAATACAGATAAAAGAAAGACTCATTGGAACAGGCTTCATAGGTGGTAAAGCAGCAGGGATGCTCTTGGCACGGAAGATCCTCGAAAATCACTGTGAAAAATGGGAAAATATATCCGAACCCCACGACTCATTCTACATAGGATCTGATGTGTACTACGAATATATCATTCACAACGGATGGTGGGATCTCTTTGTGTCCCAGAAAACCCCTGAAGGGTATTTCGTATTTGGGGAAAAGTTGGAGCGACTCTTTTTGACGGGGGAATTCCCAGAGCATATAGAAAATAAATTCAAGTTGATGCTCAACTATTTCGGACAGTACCCCATCGTAATAAGATCGAGTAGTCTTCTCGAAGATGGTTTCGGTAACGCTTTTGCTGGGAAATATGAAAGTTTCTTTTCATCTATTTCAGGTTCCCCAGAAAAGAGATTTAAAGACTTCATAAACTCTGTAAAAAGGATTTATGCCAGTGCCATGAGCCGTGAAGCACTCTTCTACCGTAAGGAAAGGGGGCTCGATAAGGCAGAAGAATTAATGAGTATCCTAATACAGAGGGTTTCTGGAAGCTACCACGGCGATCTTTACTTCCCCGATATGGCAGGAGTGGGGCTTTCATACAATACCTATGTGTGGCACGAGGATATCGACCCCAACGATGGTATGATCAGAATAGTATTGGGACTTGGCACAAGAGCGGTAAACACCCACGAAGGGGAGCATTCGAAGATCATCTCCCTCAGCAACCCCAATCTACTTACAAATCATGATGTCAATGAAATAAAGAAATACTCCCAAAAGTTTATCGACGCCCTGCTCATAGATAAAACAGGTAAACACTCCATCCCCATCAGCAGGGTATATCAGGTGATTCCGGAATGGCTTCTTGACATCGTTGCTTCAAGGGATTTCACCACAGAAAGGATGCTTGAAAGTAGAAGAAACAAATTTGAAAAGATATACTACCTAAGCTTCGATGGATTCATAAATAGAACCGAGATACTAAACTATTTCAAAGATATACTCAAAACCCTCGAAAAGCACTACGAACACCCCGTTGACATAGAATTTACAATAAACTTTTCATCAGCAGAAACCCCGAAGATAAACCTTGTCCAGTGCCGACCACTACAAGCAAATTCCATAGTAGGCAACAAGCAGCTCTCCGATGATATGATCAATGGTTTAACCCCACTTCTCAGGGTAAAAGGGAACTTCATGGGGGGGAACATCTTTGAGAAGATAGATTACATCATCTATGTCCCTGAGGAAAATTATAAAAACCTAACAAACAGTGAAAAATACGAGCTTGCCAGGGCATTGGGTGGTATAAATAGAGAATTTAGCAAAGAGGAAGAGAACTGCATAATGATCCTACCAGGTAGGATAGGCACTACCACTCCATCATTGGGTGTACCGGTATCCTTCTCAGAGATCAATCACATGAAGGGGCTTGTGGAGATGGGATTCTTCGAGTCAGACTTCTCCCCCGAACTCTCCTTCGGCACACATTTCTTTCAGGACATAGTGGAATCGGGGATCTTTTTCATAGCAGCAGATCCAAAGAAGGCAACTGTACACTTCAACGATTTCAAAAAGTTTAAGGAGAAGGAGTCCGAAGCCGCCATGAGTTTCAAAGAGCATATAAGAAACTGTATCAAAATATTTGACCTTACATCTAGAAAGGTTTACCTATATGGAAATATCAAATCCCAAACAGCTGGGATCTTTTATAAAAAGCAGAATATTTAAGGAGGCTTCCATGAAAATACACCCTTTGGCAGGTAAAATAGCAACAAAAGATATGCTTACAAATATACCAAGATTAGTATCTCACTATTTCGTTACGGAGCCAGACATTGAAGACCCATCAAATAGAGTTGCCTTTGGAACATCAGGGCATAGAGGTTCGTCTCTGAACGGCAGTTTCAACGAACACCACATCGCAGCAATCACACAAGCTATTTGCAACTATAGAAAGATGAAAGGGATAAGGGGACCCCTTTTCTTAGGTAAAGACACCCACGCACTATCAGAACCAGCCTTCATCACTGCCCTTGAAGTGCTTATCGGAAATGATGTAACGGTAATGATCTCTGAAGGTACAGAATGGACTCCTACACCTGCTATTTCTTATGCTATATTAAAATTTAATCGAAATAATAAAGTATTAGCAGATGGCATAGTCATCACCCCATCCCACAATCCACCGGACGATGGTGGTTTTAAATATAATCCCCCCTCAGGTGGTCCAGCGGATACAGATATCACAGCATGGTTGGAAAAGGAGGCAAATAGACTGCTCGAAAACGATTTAGAAGGCGTTCACGGTGCCCATTTTTCAGAGATAAATAGTAGTCATTTAATAAAAAAATACAATTATATGAAAGAGTATGTGGACGATCTCATCCAAGTGATCGATATGGATGCAATCGCAAATTCCGATATCAAGATAGCTGCAGATACATTGGGTGGCTCAGGCCTTGATTACTATGGGTATATCGCAGAAAAATACAAGATAAAGATAGACCTTTTCAATAATTACTACGACCCCACCTTCAGTTTCATGACTGTGGACAAGGATGGCAAAATAAGAATGGACTGCTCCTCACCCTATGCCATGGCAAGCCTTATAAAACTTAAGGACAACTACGATATCGCCTTTGGCAACGATCCCGACTTCGATAGACACGGCATAGTCACAAAATCGAGTGGTTTGATGAACCCAAATCACTATTTGGCTGTGGCCGCATGGTACCTTTTTAAAACCCGAGAAAACTGGAAAAAGGACGCTGCCATCGGAAAAACACTCGTAAGCAGTGCAATGATAGACAAAGTTGCATCCCTCATCAATAAAAAAGTTTACGAAGTCCCTGTAGGTTTTAAATGGTTTGTGGATGGTCTATTAAATGGATCTTTGGGCTTCGGTGGTGAGGAAAGCGCAGGAGGTTCTTTCCTAAGAAAAGATGGCTTAGCCTGGAGTACCGATAAAGATGGAATTATAATGTGTTTACTTTCTGCCGAAATCCTTGCTAAAACAGGGCAGGACCCCTATCAACACTATCAAAAGTTTGAAGAAAAGTTTGGAAAAGCATACTACAAAAGGCTCGATATACCATCTTCCCCCGAAGAAAAAGAAAAGATAAAGAAACTTTCAAAAGATTCACTGAAAACTAACGAGATTGCAGGGGAAAAGATCATCTCGGTAATGAATACAGCACCCGGCAACAACGCATCGATAGGTGGAGTAAAGGTCACCACTGAAAATGGCTGGTTTGCCGCACGGCCATCCGGCACGGAGCAGATTTACAAGATCTACGCAGAAAGCTTCAAAAGTGAGAGTCATCTGGATGCTCTCATAGAGGAAGCACAAAGAATAATCAAAAATTTATAAGAGGAAACATGTATGGAGAGCAACTTTTACAAAACGCTGTCGAAATATTACGATAAAATTTTCCCATTCGACGAAGACACTTACAATTTTTTAAAAACCTTTACAAAAGAAGGTGATAGAATATTAGACATCGGATCTGCTACAGGCGCCTATGTGAAGCAGTTTGAAAAGGATAATTTTTCTGCTGTAGGACTTGAGTACACAAAAGATTTTGACAAAGATTACAATCTACTTCTGGGAGATATGCACAATCTCCCTTTTAAAAAGGAGAGCTTCGACTTTATATATTCAATAGGAAATACCCTTGTTCATGCTAAAACAAGAGGGGACTTTGCAAACATAGTATCATCAGCGATGGATCTTTTAAAACCGAAAGGAGCCTTTCTTTTTCAAATTTTAAACTACGATAGGATCCTCGACAACAAAATAAAAAGATTACCCGACATAATAGCTGACAACATAGTATTTGAAAGACACTACGAATACGAAAACCCTTCAAAAATATCCTTCAAAGGTATCCTAAAGATGAACAATGAACAATACGAAGCTGAAACAAACCTAATTCCTATAACCTTTGAAGAGGTAAAATGGGTTGCTGGAAAATCGAAAGCAAACTTTGTTCAGTTCTTCGGTGATTTTAGCGGGAGAAAGTTTTTTAAACCTGAAAGTTTTATGCTAATATCGGTATTTTACAAATAAACAACCTAATTTTTTAAGAGACAAAAACACAACACAAAATATTGATTTATTAACATCATCCATACAACACCCTAACATCCTTAAAAATAACCTTACTATTTCTTAAATTATTAGCAATATTTTTTAGTTTAGCTGAAAAATACTATTGACATTGTTAAGAATTATCTATAAAAGTTTAACGAAAACAAACAAAATAAAATAAAAAACAACGCAATACTAAAAATCAAAGGGGTGTGGCATGAGCAAAGCAACAGAAAGGGTAGAGCAGATCTACCAGCAAGTGGTAAGAAAAAATCCAGCAGAGCCAGAATTTCATCAGGCTGTGCACGAAGTTCTCTTCTCTATTATCCCATTACTTGAGAGGTATCCTATATATTTGGATGCAAAGATTCTTGAAAGGATAGTAGAACCAGAAAGACAGATCATCTTTAGAGTTCCTTGGGTTGACGACAAAGGTGAAGTTCAGGTAAACAGAGGATTCAGAATCGAGTTCAACAGCGCTCTTGGACCTTACAAAGGTGGTCTTAGATTTCATGAATCTGTATATGCAGGGATCATCAAATTTTTAGGTTTTGAGCAGATCTTCAAAAACTCCCTTACAGGGCTTGCAATGGGCGGAGGAAAAGGTGGCTCCGACTTCAACCCAAAAGGGAAATCCGACAACGAAATCATGAGATTCTGCCAGAGCTTCATGACTGAGCTTTACAGACATATCGGAGAGCACACAGATGTTCCAGCAGGCGATATCGGTGTTGGTGGTAGAGAAATTGGATATATGTTTGGACAGTATAAGAGGATTACCAATAGATACGAGGCTGGAGTACTTACAGGAAAAGGTTTGAGATATGGTGGTTCACTTGTGAGAACTGAGGCAACAGGGTATGGTGCTACATTCTTCGTTGAAGAGATGCTCAAAGTAAAAAATGAAACTTTTGAAGGGAAAACCTGCGTAGTTTCAGGGTCAGGCAATGTGGCAATCTACACAGTGGAAAAGATCCATCAACTCGGTGGAAAGGTTGTGGCAGTATCCGACTCAAACGGTTATGTAATGGATCCAAAGGGGATCGATCTCGAACTTCTTAAGCAACTCAAAGAGGTAGAAAGAAGAAGGATCAAAGACTATACCCTTTATCATAAAGATGCAGTTTACAAAGAAAATGGCAATATCTGGGAGATCCCATGCCAAATAGCTATGCCATCAGCTACAGAAAACGAACTCAACAAAGCAGATGCAGAGATGCTCGTGAAAAATGGTCTTATCGCTGTTGGTGAAGGTGCAAATATGCCATGTACTCCTGATGCAGTAGATGTATTCTTGAAAGCTGGTGTACTCTTTGGACCTGGAAAAGCAGCAAATGCAGGTGGTGTTGCCACTTCAGGGCTTGAGATGGAGCAGAATGCAAGCAGATGCAGTTGGGACTTTGAATACACTGAGCAGAAGCTCAAGAAGATCATGCAAAATATCTTCCAAACTTGCAAGCAGACATCAGATGAATTTGGATATCCACAGAACTATGTTGTGGGTGCAAATATTGCTGGGTTTAAGAAAGTTGCAGACGCAATGCTCGATTTAGGAGTAATATAATTATCATAATAAGGCAGGTATTCGTGAGAATACCTGCTTTCACACTAAAACTTTATTCTTCCCACTCACTTTTGCAGAATAAAGGTTCTGGTCAGCCACCGCAATCATGCTATCTATATCGCATTTTTCAAAATCCTGAATACTACTTCCACCGATACTACATGTCACCTTAAAGTTCACATATTTTATCATCTCCTCTTCAATTGCTACCCTAAATCGTTCGAGGATATTGAAGAGTTCCTTATGATCGGTACTTGGCAATATAATCAAAAACTCCTCTCCACCAAACCTTCCGAAGATATCATAATCCCGTTTTCTGCTCTGAACAATCTCGGCAAACTTTTTCAACACCAGATCACCAGTCGGATGACCATAGGTATCATTGATCCTTTTGAAATTGTCTATATCAAAGATACCTATGGAAAGTGGTGTTTTATTCCTTTTCGCTTTTGATATTTCGATTTCCAGTGTTTGGATTAGGTATCTTCTATTGTAAACTTTGGTCAACTCATCCTTTATAGACAATTCTGACACATGGGAATGAACAAGACAATTATCCAGAACAATGGCTACCTGAGTTAGCAGATTATTTATCAGATCGAGTTCCTCTTTCTTATGGGAAATCGTTGAACCTATCACCATCACCCCAAGCAAATTATTCTTAATAGCAATGGGAAAAGCGGCAATCTCAGTAGGTTTTATATCCATTACACCAGCATTAATCACAAAATTATCTGGGGTTATATCCGAAATACAGAAATATGTTTGCGATTTGGCAACCTCACCAACGATCCCCTCTCCAAGCGTCACAGGTTTTAAAAGATCTTTATTGGCATTCTTCACATAGTATGGATTTAATAGTTCTGTATCTTTATCATACAGATACACAACTGCTATCTGGGAGTTTGTATATTCCAATATCTTGTTCGTTGATGTGGACAATACTTCGTCTACATCGAGGGTAGTGGTAATGATCTTGTTCAACTGATTAAACCTGTTTAGGACGGTGGTATATTCCTGAAGATTTTTTACCATCTTATTGAAATAATTTGCAATATCCTCAAAATCATCGAAAGTCCTGTAATTTAATCTCACATTGAGATTATTGTTTGACACCTCTTCCATCGCCTTTTTTAGCCCATCAATCGGTCTTTTTGTGTCGTTGTAGACAAAAATTCCGATTAGTAAAATAAGGATGGTGGAAAAGAAAACCACAGCAGTGATAATAGCCTTAAATTCTGACATTATCACTTCCAATCTGTGCAGATTGGTTGCAATACTGAGCCCACCAATTATATCATTATTAATATTCTTAAGAGGAACTGAAGCCAATACTGTTGGCTCATCATCTATCTGAAAAATCCCTTTTACTAGAGATTGTTTCCCCAAAGACTCTATCATCTCTGAAGGAAGTGATTGATTAAGAAAAAAGATATTTTTCGGCGTAGAATTGGTCGCAACAACCTTTTCTTTATATGTGATTGCGTTAAAAATGGCGGTGTTGTAATTAAATGCATTGTATATCTTATCCATTAAAGACTTATTGTTATTAAGTACTGTAAAACTTCCCAAAATATACCTATTGTCATCAATTTCAAAAGGAATTGCTATTAGATAAACCAGTAATTTATTATCACTAATGGTACCCAACATGGTGAGGTCTAACGAGGAAAAAATAGATGTATCAAAAGGTATCAATTCAAAACTCTTCGTTGGAACTATAGAAGACTTTATCGACTCAAAAGATTTGCCAAACAACTTATCTAATTCGATTTTTTTATTGTTTGATGTAATTATCCTTTCCGATTTATAGTCATAGAGAAATGTTATATTTACCCCATTTATAGTATTGCTAATTAATTGAAGTCTTTTAGGTAGATCTGGAGATTGCTGCTTTACATAACTTAAAAATGTTTGATTTCTTACAAGAAAATTCCCTACTATAAGGGGGGTTGCTATTTCCCTTTCAAATACTTCATAAACAGACTTTATCTGACCACCCACCTGATCTATGTATTCATTTGTAAAAAAGTTTTTTAGTGAGTTAGTAAGAGCGAAATATATTCCAGTTATAGGAATTAGAAGTATTAAAAAGAAAGAAATTAGCGTTTTATTCCCTATGGATAGTTTCAGCCCTCTCCAACCCCAGTCTAAAGTATGATAAAATTTCTTTCCACCCATGATGCCTCCAATCTAAGAGACAAATTTTACAAATCTATTACAAATAGTATCCAAAATGTAATATTTTGTCAAACAAACAATCAGATCTTTTTAAAAAATTGTTTTTTTATACTTTTTTTGACCAAAATCAATTCATTAATTTTATTTTTTATATATATTTGATTCACAAGGAGGCAATATGAATAGAATAGATTTAAATGAAAATATCACGATATCAGAACTTGTAAACAATTACCCAGAAGCGCTGGATGTGCTCGTATCCAATGGATTTCCTCAGTTTGCAGATAGATCACAATTGGAGTCTGCTGGAAGATTTCTAAAATTATCCACGGCACTTAAAACAAAAGGCTACAATATCGAAACCTACATGAAAATGCTGAAAGAGAAGATCGCTTCAGATGAAAGTTATAAAACATCTACAAAAATTACCGACAAGTCAGACATATCTATAGTAGGACTCCTTCCATGTCCCGTGAGAATGCCTTTACAAGAGCAATTTTCCCAATTTCTTGAAAAGTACGAGGCAGAAAGTGGAATAAAAGTAAATTATAAATTTGAAGCCGCATCGATAGGGCTTGATTACCTGAAGGAGAATATCCTCTCAATTGAAGAGGTTAACAAACTTCCCGATATATTTATCAGTGCAGGATTTGAGGCATTTTTTGATCAAAAATCCTTAGGTCTTTTCAAAGAGAAAAAGATATTCATAGACCTCACAGATAACGAAGTAAACGAAAACTTTAGAGATCTCGATATCAAGGACCCCCACGGAGATTACTCCATCATTTCCCTCGTTGTTGCAGTTTTTATGGTCAATAAGAAAGAGTTGGGGGAACTCCCGATACCACGAAGTTGGGCAGATCTTTTAAAACCTGAATATAGACAAAAGGTAGCCCTACCTGTGGGGGATTTCGATCTTTTCAACGGTATTTTGTTGAACATATACAAAGAATTTGGAGAGGAAGGTATCGATAAGATTGCAAAGGCGCTTTTAAAGTCGATGCACCCATCGCAGATGGTAAAAAATGCAAACATGAAACATTCGGAAAAGCCCGCCATCACCATCATGCCATACTTCTTTACAAAGATGGTAAGGGATCTTAGCAGTATGGAGGTGATTTGGCCCGAAGATGGAGCAATTGTGGCTCCAGTTTTTATGCTGGTAAAAAGAGAGAAAAAGGATATCCTAGAGCCTATAGCAAAATTTATAGCAGGAAAAGAGATGGGGGAGATCCTGTCCCACAAAGGTCTTTTCCCATCATTAAACAAAGATGTTAAAAATATTGTTCCTGACAATGCCAAATTCAAGTGGTTAGGTTGGGATTTTATATACTCCCACGACATCGGTTCACTCATAGCAGAACTAAACAATCTATTTGAAAAATCAGCATCAGAGGTGCAATAATGAAATTTATCACCATATCAGGCCCACCATCATCAGGAAAAACATCTGTTATATTAAAAATCATAGACTCTTATAGAGCACAAAATATCAGATGTGGAGTGGTGAAATTCGACTGTCTTTTAACGGATGATGACAAACTATACGAATCAAGAGGCATACCTGTGAAAAAAGGGTTATCAGGAGGGCTCTGCCCCGATCACTATTTCGTGAGTAATGTAGAAGCATGTGTGGAATGGGGAAATGAGCTTAAATTAGATGTGTTGATAAGTGAATCTGCTGGACTGTGTAACCGCTGCTCCCCCCATATAAAAGGTGTAACCGCCGTCTGCGTGATCGATAACCTAAGCGGAGTAAATACTCCAAAAAAGATAGGGCCTATGTTAAAATTCGCTGACATCGTAGTAATCACAAAAGGGGACATAGTATCCCAAGCAGAGAGAGAGGTATTCGCATCGAGGGTAAAAGTAGTAAACCCCAAAGCGGTCATCATGCATGTAAACGGAATTACAGGTCAGGGGGCTTTTGAACTTGCCTCAGTATTAAACGACGCCGAAGATATAACAACACTCAAAGGGAAACAACTCCGATTCTCCATGCCAGCAGCCCTTTGCTCCTACTGTTTGGGGGAAACAAGGATCGGAGATGCCTACCAGATGGGTAATGTAAAGAAGATGGATTTCTGAGGTGGATGATGAAAGACTTTTTAAACCTCGTGATAGCAAATGTGATAAATGAGTATACATTCGTTTACGATTTTTTAGATTCGTACGATATAAAATTACGGGATGATGACCTCCCAAAGACATTTAGAGAACTTTTTAACTCACTAAATGAAGATGAGTTGGAGGAGAAAGGGATCAATATTTCGACGATCAAAGAGCAATTTGTCAATTTTATGAATGCTATGACCTCAGAAGATGAGGCTATTGAAGAGGTAAATAGTATTACAATAATCGGCGGGTTCAATAAATCGGGAGAAAAAGAAGATGTAAACCTCACCATAAAAAAGGGTGAGATCATCTGTATCGTAGGCCCCACAGGATCGGGAAAAAGCAGATTGCTTGCCGATATAGAATGGCTGGCACAAAAAGATACCCCAACGAAAAGGCAGATTCTGATAAACGGCAAAGTTCCCGACAAAAAGAGGAGATTCTCCATCGATCACAAGATGGTTGCACAATTATCACAAAATATGAACTTCGTAATGGATCTCACTGTGGAAGAGTTCATAAGACTACACGCGGAAAGTAGACTTATAGAAGATGTCGATGAAAAGGTAAGGACAATTATCGAAGAGGCAAATAGATTAGCAGGAGAGCAGTTTTCAAATGATACACCCATAACATCTCTAAGTGGTGGTCAATCGAGGGCACTCATGATAGCAGATACAGCGATTTTAAGTAGATCCCCTATTATACTCATCGATGAGATCGAAAATGCAGGAATAGATAGAAAAAAGGCATTGGAACTCTTAGTTAAAAAGGAAAAGATTGTACTCATGGCTACACATGACCCCATTTTGGCACTCATGGGAGATAAAAGGATCGTGATCAAAAATGGTGGGATCGTAAAGATCATCGAAGTTACCGACGAAGAGAGAAAACATCTACACTATCTTCAGGAGTTGGATGAAAAACTGCTTAGATTGAGGAACAGAATCAGACATGGAGAAATCTTAAACGAAATAAATTAACGAGGTGAAATTATGCATCAAGGTTGTACAGGTAGTTTTGAAAATGGTAAGCAGGTTGTGGATAAGCTAAGAATGATGGGTTTTAGTGAGCAGTATATGCCGATCCCCTTTGAAATCCAATGTGAATGCGGTGAGAAATTTACGATGGAGACCTTCGAATCGAAATGTCCGCATTGCAATATGGTTTACGGCGTTACCCCATGTCATGCGTTTGATGTGAAAAATATCATGCCAGCAGGAAAAGACTATTAGTAGGGGAGATTCACAATCCCCTTTACTCAAGCAAAAACGATGAAGAAAGAGAAAAGAATTAAAAAAGACGCAAAAGTGCTTAAAAAATTCATAAAAATATACTGCCGTGAGAACCATATAAAACTTGGCATCACCCCTGAAGCAGGTGAGATGTGCAAAGAGTGTTTTGAACTCTTGCAATACGCACTAAAAAGAGATGAAAAATGCCCCCTCGATCCAAAACCGAAATGCAAAAACTGCAAGATCCACTGCTATAAGCCTGAAATGAGGTTAAAAATAAAAGAGGTCATGAAATTTAGTGGTATCCATTTAATCAAAAGAGGAAGATTTGACTATATTTTTCACTACTTCTTTTAAAACATTTTTTATTTTTCCAAAATATTATTTGACAATCCTAAAATTTTTGATATATTTGAAATTAGGGTAAATGCCCTGTAATTTAACAAAGAGGTGAAATGTTATGAGTAACACAGGAACAGTTAAGTGGTTCAACGACACTAAGGGCTACGGTTTCATTACCAGCTCAACAGGAGAGGATGTATTCGTACATTACTCTGCAATCGCTATGGAAGGGTTCAAAAGCCTAAAAGAGGGAGATAAGGTAAACTTTGATATCGTTAAAGGTCCAAAAGGTCCACAAGCAGCTAACGTTACAAGAGCTTAATCCCTGACAAACGACAACTATGCCCGCCGAAAGGCGGGTTTTTTTGTTTCTACTTTTCTTCAAAAAAATTTTTATTTCTCAATTTTTCTGCTATAATGTAATTATGATAAGAGTGAACAATAAATCAGGCACACTTGTAAGATACCTCTCCATCTCGAAAATGGGACAACCGATTTTAGAGATAGGGGATAAGGGGGTAGATACCATCACCCATCTAACCATCGACGATTACGATATAAATGCGGTGATCGATTACAATAGCGTTGTTGAAAAACAGAAGGCTTTAGAACATATCACCAAACTCGTTGATATACTGAAAAGTTCCCAGATCGTATTCCCCGATGAAACATTGGTGGAACTATTCGATATGATCCTTCAAAACAAAACCATCGACGATATACTCTATTACACTTTAAAGCATCTAATTGTTTCGAAATTCACGAATAAGGCCGCTTTTTTCATTCTAAACGATAAACTCATCAAATTAAAAGGTGTAGTATATGTCAAGAAAAACAATGGCGATGCAGTTTTCGACAATACTTTGATCAAAAGCTGCTCTATCGACCTTACCAAAAGAGGAAAGGTTTCAGATGCACTTTTCTTCGACAGAATAGAGGTAATTCAACTTGATGATCTCTTAAGCAGAAACCTTTCATCTTTTTTTGAAAATAAAGTCGTAATAGCACCTGTATACAATAATAAAGGTGTGGTGGGCTGCATTATTTTGGAATGTGATGAGAACTGTTTAAAGGATGAGAAATTGATAAGGTTAACTTCGAGGATCGTCTCTATTACAATAGATCATTCGCGGATTTCAAAACAATTAAGGCTTGCAATGTCTGATGTTGCATATTTTAAAGAGAGTATAGAGGTAAGTAGTAATCTAACCCACATGGGTAAGCTTACCGCATCAGTGGCTCACGAGATCAAAAACCCCCTTGTCTCCATAGGTGGATTTGCCAAAAGGCTTGAAAAGTATATTACAGATGAAAGAGGACTCAGTTATCTAAAAATAATTCAATCGGAAACCACACGATTAGAGCAGATCGTAAACGATATCCTCACTTACTCAAGGGTATTCAGTGTAAAAAAAGAACCTGTTCAGATAAACTCATTACTGTGCGATATAGAGTCTTTTTTCAAGGATGAGTTAACCCTCCACAACATCGAACTTACGGTAAATTGCACCGATGATATTGAATTGAATCTCGATGCAAAAAAGATCAAGCAAGTTTTTGTTAATCTCATTAAAAATTCCATCCAATCCATAGATTCCAACGGGAAAATAACCATCGATGTTGAAAAAAAGGCAGATGGTATAGAGATCATAATAAAGGACACCGGTGAGGGATTTCCCATCGAAATCATTCAAAGAGCCTTTGAACCATTTGTAACAACAAAAGAATTGGGGACAGGTTTAGGGCTTTCGATATGTCATAAGATTATAACGGCACATCAAGGAAAAATTACCATCGACAACTATGACAATGGTGCAATGGTAAAAATATATCTACCATTTGAGGGGGAAAAATGAAAGTCAAAAAGATTTTAATAGTGGATGACGAACCTAATGTGGCAAAATTATACGAAGATTACCTCCAGGAATACGGTTTTGATGTAAAGTGTGTGTACAATCCCAATGAAGCTCTCGGTGTATTCTCGATTTTCCAACCAGATCTCGTTTTGCTGGATGTAAATATGCCCGAAAAGGATGGACTAACGGTTTTAAGGGAGATAAAAAAGACCACTCCCAATGTACCAGTGTATCTTCTTACCGCCCACGACGAACACAAGAGGAATTTCAATGCCCTATACGCAGAAGAGTATATCCTAAAATCCCGTGATCCTAAGATAATCATCAATCTGATAGAAAAGATGGACAATTCGTAAAACTGAGAGTCCATACTAAAAGATTGCAACGATTTTTATAAATTTTCTAAACAAATTCACCTTCTTGCCGATAATGATATTAAGTAGCAGGGATGCTAACCTCAAACGCAAGGAGGTGTTTTATGTTAGTGTTAAAAAATATCAATGAAGAGATCTACGACATAGTCTCTGAAAACGAAAAAAAGGTTTCCCTCGAACTAAACGATTACTCAAAACTGTACCTACTCAATACCATGAAAAATCTCATAGAGAAAAACGACTTTTTCTATACAGAGATAATTGGCGACGACTCATTGGGTGAGGCTTTTATGAGAGCCTTTACAAAAGACCTACTTGGAAAGGTCAAAACTCTAAAGGCAGTGGGTGATCTTTGCCTGATATATTCAGGGTTTTTCCCCGACAAACTGAACAGGAAATTGGTGGACATAGATTACTTTATTAAATTAGGACAGATATCGTTCTTGACACTATACAGGATATACAACACCATGAATTCAGTCAGCGATCTGAAAAACCTCTACTTCGAGGTCTATAAAGAGTTTGTAAAAATTGTCACAGTAATGCTCGAGATTGCACGCAAATTCAAACTATTTAACGAGGATAATCTACTTAAGATCTACGAACGCTGGCAAAAGACAGGGATCTCAGTTCTTTATAATATACTGAGAGAAAGGCAGATTATACCAGTGCAGGGTAGCGTATACGAAAGCCACTAAAAAATAGAACAAAGGAGGGGTGTCTCCCTCCTTAAATATTAATTATTTCCCAATACCTTCGCTACTGTTGCGCCGATGTCAGCGGGGCTTACAACGACATGGGCACCGGCAGCTGCTAAGGCGTCCATCTTCTCCTTTGCAGTGCCTTTACCACCTGCAATGATCGCACCAGCATGCCCCATTCTTTTTCCTTTTGGAGCGGTCTGTCCAGCGATGAAAGCCACAACAGGTTTTTTGATCTGCGATTTGATCAGTTCGGCAGCCTCTATCTCAAGGGTACCACCGATCTCACCGATCATTACGATCGCCTTTGTCTCAGGGTCAGCTTCAAACATCGGTAAAAGTTGCTTATAACTCAAACCGATTATCGGATCCCCACCAATCCCCACAGCAGTGGTAATACCATATCCCGCTTTTACGATCTGATTACTTGCCTCATAGGTCAAAGTACCTGATTTAGAGATAAGCCCCACATTACCCTTTTTGAATATAAATCCGGGCATAATCCCAATCTTGCATTCTTCTGCTGTAATGATACCGGGGCAGTTTGGCCCGATCATCATCATACCAACCTTATTGGCATAGGCTTTTGCTATCATTATATCCTTTACAGGAGCACCCTCAGTAATCGCTACAGCAAGCTTAATTCCAGCATCGGCAGCCTCCATTATAGCATCCCCCAAGAATGCAGGTGGAACAAAAATGATACTCACATCGGCACCTGTTGCCTTCACAGCCTCTTCCACAGTATTGAATACAGGCTTACCCAAATGCTCGGTACCACCTTTACCGGGAGTTACTCCACCTACGATATTTGTACCATACTCCATACACTGTTGAGCATGGAAAGACCCTTCTTTGCCAGTAAAGCCTTGAACAATAACTTTGGTATTTTTATTTACAAGGATACTCATATCAATTCCCCCTTAGCTGCTTTTACCGCTTTTATAGCACCATCTTTCATATCTTTGGCTGGGATTATATTTTTAATGCCACAATTCTTGAGAATCTCTGCAGCTTCCTCTGCATTTGTACCATCAAGGCGAACGATAACAGGGACTTTCACCTCAGTTACCTTTGCAGCTTCCAATATTCCATTGGCTACCCTTTCACACCTTACGATTCCACCAAAGATATTCACAAATATCGATTTTACATTCGGATCCCTCAAGATGATCTCAAACCCTTTGGCAACAGTTTCAGCAGTGGCACCACCACCTACATCAAGGAAGTTTGCGGGATTGCCACCTTCATGCTTAATAATATCCATCGTTGCCATTGCAAGACCAGCACCATTTACCATACAACCCACATTACCATCCAACTTTACATAACTCAAATTGTAGTTTGATGCCTCTATCTCTGTGGGTTCCTCTTCCAATAAATCTCTCATTGCCTGTGCTTCTGGCTGTCTAAAAAGGGCGTTGTTATCGAATGAAACCTTTGCATCGAGGGCTATAAATTTCTTATCTGTAGTCCTCACAAGAGGGTTTACCTCCACGAGTTCAGCATCATAATCCTCATACACCTTATAAAGAGCCTGAATAAAATTTATAAATCTATTAACTTCCTCTTTTGGCAAACCTAAAGCAAAGGCCAACTTACGAGCATGAAATGGCTGAAAACCGATAAGTGGATCAATATGGAGTCTCACAATCTTTTCAGGATGTTTCTCTGCAACCTCCTCAATATCCATACCACCTTCGGAAGATGCTATGATCACCGGCATCTCTTTGGCTCTATCTAATAGTATACTTAAATAAAACTCCTTTTCAATATCGAGCCCCTCTTCTATGTAAACCCTATTTACTACTTTACCCTCTGGACCTGTCTGATGTGTAACAAGGGTCTTCCCCAAGAGCGACTTTGCTATCAACCCAACCTCTTCTGTGGAACGGGCAATCTTCACACCACCTGCCTTACCTCTTCCACCTGCGTGAATCTGCGCCTTTACAACCCAGATCTCCTTTTCACCGCCGAGCTGTTGGGCGATCTTTACAGCATTTTCTGCCTTGAAAGCCACATACCCTTTAGGTGTAGGGACACCATACTTTCGGAAAATATCTTTGGCCTGATGCTCATGAATATTCATATCGACCCCTTATAATTTATTTATTTTTAGAATATATACAATCTCTTGCAGTATGGAAGTAAACAAGAGATTAATGAGATATATAAGATTTTTGGTATTACATTTCAACCATTTTTTAATATCACTTAATTTTTAAAAATCATTTCTATTTCAAGTTCACTTGATATAAATTTTTACACTTTTAGTAAAAACAAGCTCCTGAGCGGTTTCTCAGGAGCTTATCAACTCTTAGAAGATATATTTTTCCTTTTCTATATGCTCAGATGCCAGCATCTTTTTAAATTTGAGTAAACCTGTAGCATCGTACTTTGTAAATCTTCTGATACCGCTTAAAAGTATATTTAGATTATCCCCTTCTTCTATGAAAAATGCCACCTTCCTTGCAGCCTTTGCAATTGCTTCCACAGCTTCAAATCCAAATACCTTTGTAGCGGCTTCCATCAATTCAGCCTTTTTATTCTTGTTCTTACTCAAATACTTTTCACTTCTGAGAACCGCACTTTCAAAAGCAAATATATTGATAGCGATATCCGCAAGGGCAAGCAGTATCTCCTGCTGTTCGTTGATATTGTTCATATATTTTTGCACTGCAGATCCTGCAAGTATTAGATAGAGCGTTTTCAGATTATTTAAAGTAGCTTTCTCCCTTGCATAAGGCACAGACTCATCGATCTCATCGAAGCTTGGAGTCATCAGTTGATTAACAGCCTTCATGGCTTCCTGAGTAAGAGGTATCTCACCCTTCATAGCTCTTCTAAGCATCATACCGGGTATGAGTAATCTATTGATCTCGTTTGTACCTTCAAAGATTCTATTTATTCTCTCATCTCTGTAGAATCTTTCTGCAGGGTATTCTTGAGAGAAACCATATCCACCAAAGATCTGAAGAGTCTCATCTACAACCAATGCCAATACATCACTACAAAATACCTTAGAAATAGAACACTCTATCGCATACTCTTCGATCTCTTTTTGATATACTTCATAATAATTGGGCAAACTCTTATCTATTTTGTTCAAAGCATTGTCCAATAGACCTGCAAGTCTGTAAACAAGCGATTCAGATGCATAAGTATACGCTGCCATATCTGCGATCTTTTCCTGTATCGCTCCGAAACTACTGATCAATTTTTCAAACTGCTTTCTGGTATTTGCATATTTTATCCCCTCAGCAAGGGCATATTTAGCAGCACCTGTAACAGCAGCAGCCAACTTAAATCTACCCACATTTAAGATGTTAAACGCAATCTTATGCCCCTTACCTATCTCACCTAACACATTTTCCACCGGTACCTTCACATTATCAAGGATCACCTGCCTTGTGGAAGACCCCTTTATCCCCATCTTCTTCTCTTCTGCCCCAAAAGATAGACCTGGTGTACCTCTTTCAACCAAAAAGGCAGTGAAATGCTGTTTGTCCACTTTTGCAAATACTGTGAACAGGTCTGCAAATCCAGCGTTTGTAATCCACTGCTTTGTACCATTTAAAATGTAGTATTTTCCATCTTCAGACAATACAGCCGAAGTCTTAGCACCCAAAGCATCGCTACCGGAACCTGGCTCGGTCAAACAGTATGCCCCAAGCCATTCCCCTGTGAGAAGTTTCTCCAAGTATTTCTCTTTCTGCTCTTTTGTACCATAGTAAACAAGGGGTAATGTACCTATACCTGTGTGTGCCGCATAGGCAACAGAAAAAGACCCACCAGGAGCAACCTTTTCAGCCACAAGCATACTCGTAGCCTTATCTAAATTTAATCCACCATACTCCTCAGGACCATCTATCATCAGAAGCCCCAATTCTCCTGCTTCCTTCATCAATTCCACCACTTTGTCATAGTTTCCAGCATCGATCTCATCGATAAATGGTATCGCTTTTTCTGCTACAAACTTTTCTGTGGTCTCTGCCATCTGTTTCTGTTCATCAGAGAAATCCTCTGGGGTAAATACTGCACCAGCCTCTTCAGCCTTTATCAAAAACTCCGCACCTTTCAACATATAATATCCTCCATCTAACTTTTTATTCTTAAAACTTTTTTATACCTTTATCCCATCAAAACATCATTACATCGCTACTTCATAACATCATAACATCATAACTTCATAACTTCACAACTTCATCCCATCATTCCACATTTTCAAATATACCAGCAGCACCCATTCCACCGCCAATACACATAGAAACCATACCATACCTAACCTTTCTTCTCTTCATCTCGTTGAGTAATGTTGCTGTAAGTTTAGTTCCAGTACAACCCAACGGATGACCCAAAGCAATAGCACCACCATTCACATTTATAATCTCTGGGTTAAGTCCCAAATTCTTAATCACAGCAAGAGACTGAGCAGCGAAAGCTTCGTTAAGCTCTATAAGTCCAATATCGTTGAAAGTAAGACCTGTCTTTTGTAGGATAACAGGGATAGATTTAACTGGACCTATCCCCATAATCTCTGGTTCTACACCTCTTGCAGAGAACCCAACAAATCTCGCCATAGGTTTTAAGTTGTACCTCTTTAAAAAATCCTCAGACACAACTATACATGCTGCAGCACCATCTGTCATCTGAGAGGAATTCCCAGCAGTAACAGATCCATTCATTTTGAAAACAGGTTTAAGTTTTGCCAATCCCTCAAGGGTCGTATCCTCTCTGGCACCGTCATCGATTGTTGCAACATCTTTAGTTTTCACAACATTACCTTTTGGATCAAGGGATGTAAACTCAACCTCCACAGGCACTATCTCATCGGTAAATTTCCCATCTTTAATAGCCTTTATAGCCTTCATGTGGCTATTGTATGCAAATTGATCCTGCTCCTCTCTTGTAATACCATATTTTTCTGCTACAAGTTCGGCAGTAATACCCATCGATGCATAGGTCTCTGGCCATTTTGCAATAAGACCCGGATTCGCACTAAACTTTACACCACCCATAGGGATCATCGTCATCGATTCCACACCACCAGCCACCACACAATCGGCAAACCCAGACATCACTCTCTCTGCAGCTATTGCAATAGACTGTAGTCCTGAAGAGCAAAATCTATTGATAGTCATAGCTGGCACATCGATAGGTAAGCCTGCAATGAAGCTTGCTACTCTCGATACATTCATCCCCTGCTCACCTTCTGGAAAAGCGCATCCAATAACAATATCCTCTATCAAAGCGGGATCGATCTGGGATCTCTTTACAGTCTCTGCAAGCACCTTACCTAAAAGATCATCTGGTCTTAGATCTCTGAACTTACCTTTTTTTGCTTTACATCCTGCACTTCTATAAATACTTAGTATATATGCAGCTTTCATCAATTCCTCCTAATTGTTTTCTTTATACATTTATACAGCAATCTATCTTAGTTTCTCAGAGGCTTACCCTTTGTAAGCATATGCTGTATTCTTTCCATAGTTTTCTTTTGCATGCAAAGTTTTACAAATGCTTCCCTTTCAAGTTTGAGGAGATACTCCTCTGTAATAAGGGTACCAGCATTCACATCCCCACCTGTGATCACATCCGCAATTATGCCACCCATAAACTCTTCGTATTCAGTAATCATACCACCCACTCTCATATTCCAAAGCTGGCTCTTAATGCTTGCCGCAACACCTCTTCCCGGTGCCTTTAAATTGACAAGCGGAGACTTTGGGATATAGTTTTGAGCCAATGCAAGTGCCATCTGCTTAGCATCATTGATAAGGTTATCGGCATTCATAGTGATCTTATCTTTATCTGTCATATAATGCATATCGTAAAGCTCAGCCGCAGACATAGAAACCTTTGCGGTGGCGATATTCATGAAAAACTTGAA
>CAZFHX010000001.1:0-11610 GCA_964519265.1 uncultured Deferribacterales bacterium | reverse complement strand
CAGTTTGGTATTTCTCTGCCAATTGAATAGCTCTAATAGCCATCTCCTTCGTACCACCGCCAGCAGGCAAAATACCTACCCCCACCTCTACGAGACCCATATATGTCTCTGCATGGGCAACTATCGCATCGGCATGTAAGCAGTATTCACATCCACCACCCAATACGATATTGAACGGTGCGGCAACAACAGGTATCGAAGAGTATTTAATAGACATTGTAGCATCCTGGAAAAGCTTTACCATCATATTCACATCATCATAAGCACCCTCAGCCAAAGCGGTGGCAAGCATAGCCAAGTTTGCCCCAGCGGAAAACATCTTCCCCTGATTTGCAATTACAAGAGCCTGCGCCTCCTCTTCTGCCCTTTTGATGGCTCTTTTTGTCATCGTAAGGATATCGCCACTAATAGAATTCATCTTTGAATGAAACTCAAGGCAAAATACACCATCACCCAGATCGATTATGGAAGCACCCTTGTTGGATTCGATAACTTTATTACCTTTCTTAAGGATCTCTAAATTGATCTGTTTTGGATGCTGATATACCTCTTTATAAGTTTCGTTGATTACATCGTAGTAATACTTCTTACCATTTTCGAATTTGTAGAACTGCTCGATACTCCTAAGCTTCTCTGGAACAGCCACCCCATCCTTATCACACTTTTTAACAAAGCTTGCTACACCAATGGCATCGAAGATCTCAAATGGACCAAACTCCCAGTTGTACCCCCATTTCATAGCATTATCTACATTTACTATATCATCAGATATCTCTGGAATCCTCTTGAATGTATAGATTAGGGTATCCCTTAAAACTCTCCAGGCAAACTTTCCGGCTTTGTCATCCGATGAAACCACAGTTTTTATACGGGTAGAAAGATCATCGATCTGCTTTGCCGCCGCAGTTGATGGGAAATTTGGCTTCGCAAGAGGCTTATATTCCAATGTAGTTAGATCCAAATAAAACCTATCTGAACCTTGCTTAGTGTAAAACCCCTTCTTAGTTTTATTACCATTTAATCCTTTTTCTACCATCTTTGAAAGAAATTCTGGGATCTGATAAACATCCCTTTCCTCATCGTTTACGAGAAGTGCGTAGGAGTTTTTACCAATATGGGCAATGGTATCATTACCCACAAGATCGGCCAACTTGAAAATAGCAGTCTTTGGCATACCGATAGCTGGCCCTGTAACAGAATCTGCCTCCTCTACCGTCAATCCCAAATCCATTAAGTGTCTGAAAGCCTTGTAGATCAAATATACCCCTATCCTATTGCCTATAAAGTTCGGTGTATCTTTGGCATAAACGATCCCCTTACCCAACCGATTCGAAATAAATTCAGCCATAAATTTAGTTATTGCAGGATCGGTAGCTTCATTGGGAACGATCTCCATCAATTTCATATATCTTGGTGGGTTGAAAAAATGTGTTACAAGGAATCTCTTTCTCACATCTTCAGGCATCACTTTCGCAAGTTCGTTAACTGATAATCCCGATGTATTGGTCGATAAAATGGCATCTTTCTTAAGATTAGGTATTACTTTATCCTTGAACAATGCTTTTTTTATCTCCATATTTTCTACAACTACTTCAACAACCCAATCGGCTTCAGATAATTTCTGAATATCGTCCTCAAAATTCCCTATCTCTATGAGATTTATATTCTCTTTGAGGAATAATGGTGATGGCTTCATTGTTAATAAACCATCATACCCTTTTTTTACGATCTTATTTCTAAACTCCTTCGATGACTCTGTAAGACCTTTTTTGATATCCTCTTCATCCAATTGTTTAGGTACTATATCGAGCAAAAGTACCTTGATTCCTGCATTTGCCAAATGTGCGGCAATGGTGGCACCCATCACACCTGAACCTAAAACGGCTGCTTTCTTAATCTGCATCATATCCTCCTTTTATTGACAATTTCCATTATTCTCGTACAAACATTCGATTATCTCTTTGTACTTGTTGTAAATGTTTTTCCTTCTGAGTTTGAGTGTAGGGGTTATCTCCCCACCTTCGATGGTAAATTCATTAACGATCAATGCAAACCTTTTGATAGTTTCATACTTAGCTAATTTACTGTTGATATTATTTATCCTTTCATTGTAAAGCTTTATCACCTCTGGGTGCTTTGTCAGATCAGCCAAATCGAGGTAGTTTATATTCTTCTCCTTTGCAAATTCGATAAGCCTTTCTATATTTGGTACTAAAAGTGCAACGAGATACGGCTTTCTATCCCCATGAACATACGCCTGAGAAATATATTTATCCAGTTTCAGTTCATTTTCGATATGTTGTGGTGAGATATTTTTACCACCAGATGTGACTATCAACTCTTTCTTACGATCAACTATATATATAAATCCATCTCTGATCTCGCCGATATCACCCGTTTTAAACCATTCACCATCAAAGGCCTCCCTCGTAGCATCTTCGTTCTTGTAGTACCCCTTCATCACCATAGGACCTTTGACGAGTATCTCGCCATCTTCGGCTATCTTAAATTCCGTTTCCTCAAAAGGTGTACCCACAGACCCTATTCTGAGCTTACTCGGACAATTTATACAGATACCGGGAGAAGTCTCAGTCAAACCATACCCTTCGTAAACAGGGATACCAATTGCCCAAAAGAACTCATTGATATTCTTATCAAGGGGAGCACCACCAGAAACAAACCCTTTGAAACGGGTACCAAATCTTTCCCGTATTTTTGAGAAAATGAGTCTATCATAAAATTTATACTTCAACTCAGATAATGTGTCTGTTTGTTTTTCTTCATATTTTCTATGAACATACCATCTTCCAAACTCTACTGCTTTATGAAACAAACTCTTTTTAAATGATGGCATATTGTGAACATTTTCATAAATCCTCGAATAGATCTTTTCAAACAATCGGGGAACACTTATCATGAATGTCGGATTTACCTCTAAGATATTTTGGGCAACCTTATCGATATTCTCGGCGAACACTATCTCGCACCCGTTATAAACTGGGATATAATACCCAACACTCCTCTCCAATACATGACTGAGAGGCAAAAAGCTTAGAAAAATCTCTTTGTCATTCAAAAGTTCTATCTTTTTAGTGCCTAAGAAGATTTCAGACATTAGATTCCTATGGGTCAGCATAACCCCTTTTGGAAACCCTGTGGTACCTGATGTATAGATTATTGTTGCAACATCTTCGGGCTTTACTTCACTGATCCCTTCCTCAATGCTCTTCTTTTCTTCTTCGGTAAGGGGGATAGAAATCTCGGAGATTTGTAAAAAAGTAAAAACAGGCAATGACTTATCACTCAAAAATCTATCAAACGAAAAAACATATTCCACAGTTGGAATTTTGTCCTTAATCGAGTAGAGTTTTTCAAATTGTATCTTGTTTGATATAAATACCGCTTTGGACTCTGAGTTGTTCAGAATATACTCAATCGTTTCAGGAGTATTTGTAGGGTAAATAGGGACCGTAATGGCACCACACATCTGAATTGCCATATCTGTGATGATCCAGCCAGGTCTATTTTCAGATAGAATAGCAACCCTGTCACCTTTTTTTATACCGATCTTTTTAAGCCCCCTTGCCATCATTAAAACAAGTTCATAATATCTCGTGTAGGGGATATGAACAAATTGGTCACCCTTTTTGTATCCAAAGGCCAAATTGTTCGGGTACTTCTTCACAGTACCCTTAAACATCTCCACTACCGTATCATACCCATATTTTTTATTCATTGCATCCTCCCTACATCTATTCGACTATGGTTTTTAACCTGTCAAACGACCCTTTTGCTTCAGCAATGATCCTTTCAACAAGTTCACCCACAGTGGGTATGTCTCTGATTAAACCAACAGCCTGGCCGCAACCGAAAATAAACCCTTCCGTATCCCCCTCTACAAGACATCTTTTCCCATTCATACCGCTCAGAAGTGGTGCAAGCTCCATCAATCCCTTGCCCTCTTTTTCCATCTTTTCTACAAGTTCCGCTTGCTTGTTCCTGAGAACCCTTATGGTATTCTTGAGTGTCCTTTCTATGAGCATTGTGTCATTCTCCGTTGCCTCCACCAGCCTCTTTTTGATGTTGTCGTGCATTGGTGCTTCTTTGGTAGCCATAAATCTCGTCCCCATATTTACCCCACAAGCACCGAGACTCAAAGCAGCCAAAAGCCCTCTACCATCAGCAAAACCACCTGAAGCGATAACAGGTATCTTAAGAGCATCAACAGCAATGGGGATTAGAATAAGAGATGTGACATCCAACTCACCGGGATGCCCTGCACATTCAAATCCATCTATGGACACGAAATCACACCCGATCTTTTCAGCTTTTAATGCGTGTTTTACAGATGTACACTTATGAATTACCTTTACACCGTTTTTCTTTAATTTTTCCATAAACGGCTCAGGATTATTACCAGCAGTCTCCACAATCTTGATACCTGTATCTACAATTACATCGATGTAGGCATCATAATTGATCTGTCTCAATGTTGGCAACATCGTTATATTTACGCCAAATGACTTATCAGTCAATTGTCGAGTTTCTTCAATAGCTTTTGCTAACAGTTCGGGAGTCTCATATGTCAAACCAGACAAAATACCCAAACACCCAGCATTCGAAACTGCCGCCACCAGTTCAGGTTTTGAAATCCACATCATCCCACCCTGTACGATGGGATACTTTAAATTTAAACTTTCCGTAAGCACTGTTTTCATATTCAACCCCTATTCATAGATTTAAAAAGTTTACCCAGCAGATCTGGGTTATTTGTTTTAAGTGCTCCCGTTGCTATATCCATAAGTCCGGGAGAATAGTTCTCCTCCCAGACCTTCTTGAGTAATTTTTCGGTAATTTTTACAACGCAATCTGCATTTTCAGGTTTCCCATCTACAATATTAAGTTTACCATCTTTAGCCACTATCGTTTTTTTGATAGTATCATCCACACTCAGATAGTAAACAGCATTGAGATCTGTATTGTTAAATTTTTCTGCCATTAATTGAAACATCCTCTCCATCTTTGCACCTACTTCTTCAATGCTTCTACAAGCACAGGAACAAATTGATTTACATCGGCAACAACAAGCAGCTCCGCCACCTCACCAATAGGGGCATCTTTGTCCACATTTATTGCCAATACATGTTCAGCCTTCTTCATCCCTGCCAAGTGCTGAATCGCCCCAGAAATACCGCACGCCACATAAAGTTTTGGTGATACTGTTTGTCCTGTCGTTCCCACCTGTCTTGAATGTGGCACCCATCCAGCATCCACCACAGGTCTACTTGCACCAAGCTCTCCACCCAATGCCTTTGCAAGGGATTCGATAATAGCAACATTATCCTTCTTCCCGATACCTCTACCGGCACTTACAATGATTGGGGCCTTAGTAAGATCTACATCCTTTTTCTCAGCCTCTTCATACCCTTTAAATTGATAACTTGAAGTAGCATCGATATCCACCATCTCCACAGCACCTTTCTCAGATGGTTTAAGTGCTTGAAATGCACCACCCTGCAATGTCAAAACAAGAGGTTTGCCATTCGATCTATAAATCTTTCTCAATTTGTTATTACAAAATGGCATAACAAAAGTACCATTCTCCACCGCTACTACTTCACTATATTGAGCCACTTTAAGTTTAGCAGCAATTCTCGGTGCCAAATCCCACCCATACGAAGAATGGGAAAATACTACATAATCAGGTTTTTCTATATCGATCACTGTAAGCAAGAGATTCTTATGCAAATCTGGATTGTATTCGGTATATCTACCTGAATCGGCTAAATAAGTCTTCACACTGCTACCCAGCGCAGGTAGATCAGCATTATTTCCTACGGCAAAGACGACCTTTTCAGCATTTATTCTCTCAGCAAATGCTCCCAATTCATATATAGATTCTAATAATTTCCCTTCTCTATATTCTGCTACTAACAGCGCTTTCATATCTACCTCCCTAAATTCCAACTTTTTCTTTTAGATATGCTACTACCTTTTGTGCCAAATCTTTTACATCACCCTCTAATATCACAGCACCACCTTTCTTCTCAGGGTAGAATACCTTTTCAATTTCAGATAAATTCTGAGGGTTTGATAAAGGTATCGTTTCTATCTCTTTCTTCTTTGCCTTCATGATGTTTGGAAGCGTAGGATATCTCGGTTCATTTAAACCTAATTGGCATGTGAAAACAGCAGGTGTTTTAACTGTAACAACAGACTTTTTGCCACCCTCAAGTTCCCTCTTTACAGTTACCTCTCCATTGTTATATTCAAAAGATACAATAGTGCTAACTACAGGAATACTCAAAAGTTCTCCAAGAATAACACCAACTTGTGCGGAACCCTTATCCTGAGACTGCATACCCGTAAAAATAATGTCAAAATTCTTATCTTTCGCATATTCATAAATAGCATAAGCCTTCGCATAAGAGTCAAGCAACTCTTCATTATCACAAACAAGATGGACACCTTTATCGCATCCCATTGCAAGTGCTTTTTTGATCGCCTCTTTTACCCTTTCGGGTCCAATAGATAATACCACCAAGTTTGATTCAGCAATCTTCTCCCTGAGTCTAACTGCCTCTTCTACAGCATACTCATCATATTCATTCATTTTAAAAGCGATGTCTGAGTCTTCAAACCATTTCCCATCGCCTCTGATCTTAAACTTTGCCTCCATATCGGCAACCTGTTTGATACACACAAGTATATTCATATCTACCTCCATAAACTCTATTGTCTTATCCTTTCGATTACTATCTCTGCTAAATCCTTCACCTTAATCTTTGCGTCAAGTTCCGTTACTTTTAGTCCATCCTCAAACATTGTTGTACAGAAAGGACAGTTGCTCACCAACAAGTTAGACCCAGTTTCATCAGCCATTTTCACCCTTAAAGCACTGATCTTTGTGCCCTTTTCATCCACAAATACTCTTCCTCCACCACCACCGCAGCAGAAGCTATCCTCTCTACTTCTCGACATTTCTGTGATCTTACCACCTGCTTTCTCAATAATGCCTCTTGGCTCATCGTATATCCCCATATACCTGCCGATGTAGCATGAATCGTGGTAGGTGCATTCAAAGTCAGTTTTTTCAAGGGTTATTTTTCCAGAGTTTATCAGTTCTGCTATAAACTGAGTGTGGTGTTTTACAGGGATATCAAGACCTAAGTCTCTATAGTCTCTACCAATTGTATTAAAGCAGTGTGGACATGTGGTAACTATAGTCTTTACATTATATTTCTTAAAGTTTTCGATATTCTCATTCGCCATTGTTTGATAGAGATACTCGTTGCCCAATTTTCTCACAGGTTCACCACAACATTTCTCCTCTTTACCTAAAATTCCAACCTTTATGCCTGCTTTTTTACAGATCTCTACAAAGCTTTTTGCAATTGCGATATTTCGTTTATCATAAGAACCGTAGCAACCTACAAAGTATAGTACATCATACTGCCCACCATCAGACAATACCCCTATACCCAAATCTTTTGCCCAATCACCCCTTGAAGCATACGGAAATCCAAAAGGATTACCATTTACTTCGATATTATTAACAGCAAGCATTACCTCTTCACCAGGAAAATCACCCTCCATCAAAACAAGATTTCTTCTCATATTTAGAATTTTATTTACATGCTCTATCTCTGCAGGGCATATCTCCTGGCAATTGCCACAAGTGGTACACGACCATAATGTTTCCCTTGTGATCTCTTCTATTATGTTTGCTTCAGATTTATTAAAGGCGAGATCATTGAGTTTGTTTATCAGTTTCATTGGAGACAAAGGTTTCTCAGAAGCATATGCAGGGCATCTATCCTGACATCTTTTACATTTTGTACACGAATCGGTATCAAATATATCTTTCCATGAAAGATCTTTTAGCTCGCTCGCACCAAATTTCTCTACATCTTCAGATTCCATATTTATTGTATCAATATACCCTTTCGGCTCTGCACTTTTGAATACATAATTTGCAGGAGTAAGTATAATGTGTTTAAACTTCGTTAGTCCTATCGATACAAAAAATCCAGCCACACTCAAAAGATGTACCCACCAAAAAACTTTATGTGATGCCTTAATACTTTCAACATCCATACCTTGAAACATCTTTGCAAATGCAAGCCCCACAGGTGAGTAAACATATAAATAAGGTTTATCCATCTCTGTTGCCGCCATTCTAAGCCCTTCGACCACAAAACCTGTTATCACTATCAGAAACATCAACCCATGCATGATGTAGTCATCTTTTGTGGTCTCCAATCCCTTCGGTCTGACGATGAATCTTCTGATAAAAAAGATCACCATCATTAAGAATACCAATAATCCCGCCAAATCTGCAAATAATGAGAAAAACTTGTACAAAGTCCCCTTCAAAAACTTTATACCGAAGATGGGATCAAGAAAGTCTGCCTGCAAAAATACCAGCGTAGTAGCAATCACGAGGACTAAAAAGCTGAAAAACAGAATAGCATGGACATAACCATACCCTTTATCACTCATCACCTTTATCTGCCCTATTGCATTGCGGATCATGTACCATACTCGAGCAGACAAATTATCGGTGCGATTTACATCCTTACCCAACTTATATACTGGGATCCTTTGATAAAGCTTATATAAAGCAAAGGCAATCGATCCCAATGCAATGAGATACATTGGAATCAAAACACCATGCCCTACATTCCAGTAAATCTCTCTTGTGAATTCCATTTTTTACCTCACTTGAGAAGCATCTTAGAGATTACAATTCTCTGAACCTCGTTTGTCCCTTCGTATATTTCGGTGATCTTTGCATCTCTATACATTCTTTCCACTTCGTATTCACAGATATACCCATATCCACCAAAGATCTGCACTGCTTCTTTAGTAACATAAGTGGCCACCTCAGAAGCGTACATTTTGCAAATTGCAGACTCCATCGCATTTGTTTTCTTCATATTCTTTAACCATGCGGCTTTGTATGTAATCAATTTTGCTGTCTCTATCTTGGCAATCATGTCAGCAAGCTTGAATTGAATAGCTTGATTTTCACAAATAGGTTTACCAAACTGCTTTCTCTCCTTCGAATACGCCAATGCCCTTTCAAATGCTCCTTCAGCAATACCCAATGCCTGAGCAGCGATACCTATCCTACCACCGTTTAGGGTTTCCATAGCGATTTTAAAACCATCCCCTTCTTTGCCCAAAAGGTTTTGAGCAGGGATCTTCACATTATTGAAACCTATCGCCGTCGTATAACTACCTCTAATCCCCATCTTTTCTTCATTTTTTAATATCTCTACCCCTTCCGATTCCAAATCGATGATAAAGGCAGATAACCCCTTATGTTTCAAAGATCTATCGAAACTCGCAAACACTACTCCAATCCCTTTAAAACCACCATTGGTGATGAAGATCTTATTTCCATTTAGTACAAAGTAATCCCCTTCCCTTTTATAAGTGGTTTGAATATTTGACACATCGCTACCAGCCTCTGGCTCAGTCAGGAGTATGCAACCTATCTTCTCACCTTTTGCAAGCAGCGGAAGATACTTTTTCTTCTGCTCCTCATTTCCGAAATTCAATATAGGATCACAGGCAAGGGATGTGTGAGCAGATATTAAAACCCCACTGGAACCACATGCCTTAGATACCTCTTCTACAGTCAGAATATAAGAGAAATAATCCATCCCTGCTCCGCCGTACTCCTCTGGTATATATGTTCCGAGCAATCCCAAATCAGCCATTTTCTTGATCAGAGTATCAGGTATTTTGTGCTCTCTATCGATCTGCTGAGCAAGAGGCTTTACCTCTTTGTTTACGAAATTTACCAACATATCCTGCAACAATCTATGTTCCTCTTCAAATTCAAAATTCATACAAACCCCCTTTCTTTTATTCTCTACACATTTTCCTTCATTACTTCATATCATCAGAAACTTCATACCTTTATAACCTCTATCCCCTCTAACCCTTTTACCCCTTTATTTCCCTTTAAACTCCGCCTTCCTCTTCTCTATAAAAGCCCTCATCCCCTCTTTCTGATCCTCTGTGTTAAACAATGTACCAAAAAGTGATGATTCAAACTCAAGCCCCCTCTCGAGGGGAAGGTCAAACGATACATTCACAGCTTTCTTTGCATAAGCAACAGATGATGGACTATTTTTGGCAATTTTCGAAGCAAACTCCACAGCACCTTTTAAAAGCTCTTCAGGTGTGCTATACAATCTATTTACAATATTCATTCTGTATGCCTCAGAAGCAGTGATAATTTCACCAGATAAAATAAGGTATTTTGCCGATTTCTCTCCTATGAGCCTCCTTAAAATCTGCGTACCACCAAACCCAGGGATAATTCCAAGCGTGACTTCTGGCAGACCAAACTTCGCATTCTCCGAAGCAAATATCATATCACAGCACAAACTCATCTCAAATCCACCACCCAAAGCATACCCATTTACCGCAGCAATAATAGGCTTCGGATAGTCGTACATAGTAAGAAGCAATCTTTGCCCTTTCTTAGCAAACGCCATACTTTCCTGAGCAGTGAGATTTACCATCTCTTTAATATCGGCACCTGCCACAAATGACTTTTCCCCTGCACCAGTAAGGATCAATGCTTTGATTGAACAATCATTCACAGTCTTGCTAAAAAAATCCTGTAATTCCGATATCACCTCAGAATTGAGTGCATTAAGAGCATTTGGCCTGTCTATAACCAACTTGTAAACGCCATCTAATGCTGACTGTTCGAATTTAAGATAATTGTATCCCATAAGCACCTCTTTAATCATGAATGAATAACCATTCATTCTCTTAGTATCGAAACTAATATAAAACTGTTAAAAAGTCAAGTATATTTTTCAAAATGAATAATAATTCAGTATTGCACAAAACTTATCTTATTGATAAAAAATGATTTTATACTAAAATTAAAATTCGCTATTGACAAAACAATATTTTATTATTAAAACCTCCAAAAAGGAGGATGTTATGAAAAAGATTGGTTTACTAATTATAATAATTTTAACATTACTTTCAACTGAACTATTCGCATCAAATCTACCACCCACATTAAACTTCAATGATACCAAACTTATACTCAATGGTTATGGTGTAAGAAAAAAATTGATGTTTTCTATTTATGAAATCGGACTTTATACTCCTACCAAAATGTCAGAATTAAAAGAAATTTATACTTCTGACAGAAAAGCTTTGAGACTATTCTTTATCTATAAAAAATTAGAACCAAAACAGATAAAAGACGCATTTGAGGATGGTATTGTTCTAAACCACAAAGAGTTAAAAGACTCTGATGAATCTAAAAAATTTCTTTCGATATTCAATTTTGATGTTAAAGAAAAGGATACCATAGATTTTTACTTTGACAAAACAAATTTTTCGGTCTATTACAATGAAAAACAAATAGGGACTTTTGCAAACAGTGTTTTATCTAAAGCAATATTAGATATCTATCTTGGTGAAAATCCCATAGACAAAGGGTTAAAAAATAAACTCTTAGGAAAATAATAAAAGGAGGATGCATTTATGAGAAAGCTTTTAGTAGCACTAAGTAGTCACCCCTGAAAAATGATTTATTTTATTGATAATACTTGCATAAATCTTAAA